>NZ_FXZF01000013.1:0-118880 GCF_900169375.1 Brevibacterium sp. Mu109 | reverse complement strand
GCCTGCCGGTCGGAGCTGGCAGCAGATCTTCGATCAACGACCACTGAGCATCAGTAAGCAGCTGGAATCTCGACATGCTTCCAGGCTCTCAGCCAGCGAACTACACCTTTGTCAGACACGCCCTAGGTGTCTTGGGTGCTGATTTGAAAACATCACAGGCGGACGGTGGGGAGCGCGATGATCGTCATGAACGGTCCTCGTGGGTCATATGCGGTCACGTGACCTCGGCCCGTGGCCCTGTTCAGTGATGTGCGAGGACTCGCTCGGTCGGCTGGAGCTTCTCGATCCCTTCGCGGAGGCGGGGGAGGAGGAGCTCGCCCCAGTCGTTGACGTCCCCCAGCTGGTCGAAGCCGCGGATGAGGAAGTTCTCCACCCCCAGGAGGACGGGACGATCGACGTGCCGCGTTGACAGGCACCAGTTCGTGGGCCATCATCAGGGCTGGCGCTGATCCGGCGCCCAGCTCGCGCACCCGGCCCCAGCCCGGGCGCTGAGGCGAAGGGGAGCAGATCCTCGGATCCGGGCACGGAGCCGTGCCGCACGGACCGCATGTGGACTCTCACGCGCCGTGCAGGCTGGGGATGCTTCAGGCGCGGGAAGACCGCACATGACCACGCACAGCGATTTCAAGAAGCTCGTCCGCGCCCGCATGGAGCGCACGGGTGAGAACTACACGACGGCGCTCGCCGCGCTGCACCTCGATCGGGATGCCGCACGGGGCCAGCACGAACGGCTCATCCGAGCTCACTTCGAAGACGGCCGCATCGAGAACGGGCGGCTGCTGCGCATCCCCACCCGCAGGCGTCAGCGCTTCGCCGTCATCCTCGAACTGCTGGCGCGGTTCGAGCCGGGGGAGACCTACACGGAGACCGAGGTCAACGCGATCCTCCGTGAGGCCCATGAGGACGTGGCGTACCTGCGGCGGGAACTCGTCGACTACCGCCTGCTGGAACGCGACGGCGTGGGTGCTTACTGGGTGACGACGACGATCCCCGTGCGCGATGTGAACGAAGCGCAGGAGACGGGGGACTGGGAACGCATCTGGCTTCCGGAGTTCCTTGGCGGGGCGCGGCTCTAGCGCCGGAGCACCTTCTTCGCGGTCCAGTTGCCCAGCATCTGCAACGACTGGACGAAGACGATGACGACTGCGACGGCGAGCCAGGTGACCTCCGGGCGGAATCGGTTGTAGCCCTCGACGATCGCGAAGTTGCCGATGCCGCCACCGCCGATGATCCCGGCCAGCGCGGACATGTCCGTGAGCGCGATGATCACGAATGTGTAGCCCAGGATCAGCGGTCCCAGAGCCTCGGGAAGCATCACCGTGATAACGATCCTCAGCCGTGTGGCACCCATGGCTCGCGCCGCCTCGATCACACCGGGGTCGATCGAGACCAGATTCTGCTCGACGATGCGTGCGATCGCGAACGTCGAGGCCCAGATCATCACGAAGACCACCGCGTCATTGCCGATTCCGCTCCCGATGACCGCGATGGTCAGCGGCTGCAGTGCGGCGATGAGGATGACGAACGGGATCGGCCGGATGAGGTTGACCACGAAATTCGCGAGCAGCCATACGGGTCTGTTCGCCAGGAGCCCGCCCTCACGGGTGGTGTAGAGGGTCAGACCGATCACCAGTCCGATGATGCCGCCGAACGCGAACGCCCATACGACCATGTAGATGGTGTCGCCGATCGCCTCGAGAAGGGCCGGGCCGATGTAGCCCCAGTCGAGATTCCGGTACGCGTCGATCATCCCTGCACCTCCTGGACCTGTCCGGCCTCCGCGAGCGCGGCGAGGAACCCCTCCACGGAGGTCTGCTGGCCGTTCACTGCGACCGTCAGCAGGCCGTAGGAGGCGTTCTTGGTGGTGTTCATGCCGCCGTGCACGATCTCGAAGGACACCCCGTGGGACGCGGCACTGCCCAGCACACTGCTCACGGCTGTGGAGTCCTGGAGGGAGACGGTCACCAGACGCCCCTCGGTTGTCTGGCGGATCCGCTGCACGTCCTCGGGGGTGGGGCGATCCTTGAGTGCGGCTCCCACGAACCCCGCCTCCCGGTTTTCACGCGGGTTGGAGAAGATGTCGTAGACCCGGCCCGTTTCGACGATCCGGCCGCGGTCCATCACAGCCACTCGGTCGGCGATCGATCGGATGACCTCCATCTCATGCGTGATCGCCAGGATGGTGATCCCCAGGTCCTCGTTCGCCCGTCGGAGCAGGCTGAGCACCTCGGCCGTGGTGCTGGGGTCCAGGGCGGAGGTGGACTCGTCGGCCAGCAGGATGTCCGGTTCCGCAGCGAGCGCTCGCGCGATGCCCACACGCTGCTTCTGCCCGCCGGAGAGCTCCTCCGGGTACTGCTCGGCCTTGTCGGACAGACCCACGAACTCGAGGAGCTCTTCGACGCGCTCTCGTCTCTTGGACCTGCTCCAACCGGAGACCTTCAGCGGGTAGGCCACATTCCCGACGACGTTGCGGGAATGGAAGAGATTGAACTGCTGGAAGACCATGCCGATGCGCGAGCGCACTGTGGGCAGCTTGGACTCGGGCATCGAGGAGATCTCGTGGCCCAGGACGCGGACCGATCCGGACGTGGGCCGCTCGAGTCCGTTGACCATCCGGATCAGCGTGGACTTCCCCGCGCCGGAGAAGCCGATGATCCCGTAGATCTCACCGCGGTCGACGTGCAGTGACACGTCGTCGACCGCGGTGACGGCCTTCTCGCCCCTGCCGAAGGTCCGGGTGACGTCCCGGAACTCGATGAGGGATTCCGGCATCACTCGCCCTCGGCCTCGGAGGAGTCCTGCAGGGACGCCTCGTACTCCTCCAGCGCCGAATCGACCCGATCGAGTTCTGCATCCACCGGGACTGAGGTGCCCTCAGACAGGTCAGCGGCGGATTCGAGAACGCGTTCGTCGTGGTACAGCGCCGCGATCTCCCGCAGTGCCTCGTCGTCACGGTCCTCGGCGCGGACGACGAAGCCGTTGACGTACGGGAACGCCTCGTCGTCGTTCGGGTCGTCCGAGAAGAGCGCAGTATTGGGATCGAGACCCGCGTCGGAGCTGAAGCTGTTGTTGATGACCGAACCTTCGACGGACTGCAGAGCGTTGACGGTCTGGGCCGCATCGACGGGCTGGACGGAGACCGTCGAAGCCTCTTCGTCGATATCCGCCGGACGCGGCTCAGAGACCTCGTTCTGCAGGGTGACGAGACCCGCGGCCACGAGCACATTGATGCCGCGTGCCTGGTTGATCTCGTCATTCGCGATCGCGACCTCGTCGCCGTCCTGGAACTCGTCCACGGAGCCGTAGGTCTCCGAGTAGATCGGCAGGGGCACGATCTCCGTGGTGCCGATCATCGTGAGGTCGTCGTCGTTGGCGACGTTGTAGTTGGCCAGGTATGCGATGTGCTGGAACCAGTTGGCGTCGAGGTCGCCGTTGCGCAGCGCAGGGTTGGGCTGGTTGTAGTCATCGAAGTTGATGATCTCCACGTCGTATCCGAGCTCGTCCTCGGCGAGCTGGGCCAGCAGACGGTTGGTCTCCTGCTCGGCGGTGACGCCGATGCGGATCACGTCGTCATCCGCCTCGGCGCCTCCTCCGAAGACGGAGCAGCCGGCAGTCAGCGAGAGTGCGGCGGCGGCCGAGACCGCAAGGGCGACGCGGCGCCGAAGGTGCGAGTTCTTCCGGGGCGATGTGTGCATGACGAAGTCTCCTTGTGCTGGCCGTGCCAGAGCAGGTGTGTGCGGCTGCTGAGTGGCAGCCCGGGCTGTCTGACGGACGTGCGCTCGGATGTGTGCGCAGGTCTGAATGATTCCGACGTGGGAAGACGATAGCCATCGAGGGATGGCTTCGCGGGGCGGTTGCCGCGATTCGTCACATTCCGGATCGTCAGTACCGTGGGCGGTCCTTTACCTCGCTCACGACCACGGACCCTCGGTCAGACAGCGTGCACAGAGGTGTGAGGAGCTCAGAAGTCGAGCGTGGCCTCCGACGGCCGCTGATCGGACATCCGCTGCAGATGGACGTGACGTGCCAATCGGATCACCGGACGCATGAGCATCTCCAGACTGCCGATCACGAAGAGGACGGTCCCCGCGAACTGGAGGGTCTCGGAGAAGAACAGGAAGCTGCCCACCAGGAACCACAGGCCGATGAGGACGTCGTTCGCGATGCTCAGCGCCTCGTAGCGCTTGCGGATGACGAGCTCCTCGTGGCCGAACCGGAGCACCAGGTCGTTCTTGCCCCGCTCCCCGCGAGGGTCAGTCGCGTCGGTCATCGTGTCCTCCTTCGCACTGCCGGCGCGGCTTCCGCAGCGCTGGCTCTGCCGATTGTGACTCCGGCTCAGTACCGCGGGCGCACCCAGACCTCGCTCACGAGCGCGTCCTCCGGCGCCTCGACCACGTGGCGCACGGTCTTCGCGACGGTGCTCGGATCCAGACGGACCTCCGCCGGCTGCACGGGGTAGTCGGTGGTCTCCTGTGCCATCGGCGTGTGCGTGGGACCCGGCGCCACCGTCGACACCCGCACGCCGTCCTCCGCCACCTGCTGACGCAGGCCATCGGCTACAGCCTGCAGCGCATGCTTCGACGCGGAGTACACCGTGTGGAACGGTACCGACGTCCGCGAAGCCCCGGACCCGATGAAGATCACGGTCCCCTTCACTGCGCGTACCCACGGCAGCAGCGTCTTGGAGATCTCCGCCGGCGCGATGACATTGGTCGCGAACGAATCTCGCCAGTCGTCTGGCGTCGCGTCCTCGACGGTCAGGCGCGGCGCCGTCGCGGCGCAGTGCACCAGAACGTCGACGCGGCCCAGCGGAGCGATCTCCTCGGCGAGGATCTCTGCGGCAGTCTCCGCATCGCCCAAATCCGCGAACACGGGGATGACCGATCCGCCGTTGCTGGGAGGTGCGGCGGCGTGGGCACTGGCGGCGGCCTCGGGCGCGGGGCCGGAGGCCTGCTCCACGATGCTCTGCAGCCTTTCCATGTTCCGGCCCACCGCCAGGACGATGTGGTCGCGGGCGAGGTCGAGCACGATCTGAGCCCCAATCCCGCTGGAACCACCGGTGACGACGGCGACGGGTGCAGACGACTTCGCCCGCCGGCTCGTGAGGTCGAGGACGTCGGCGTTCAGGTTGGACGGCACAGGGGCGAGCCCGCCGGAGCGGGTGAACGGAGAATGCGGCATGGGTCCCATTGTTCCGCAGGAAGATGCGAAGCCGCATGTGATGTGCGCGGTGGAACAGCGCCGCACCGGTGGACAGCGGTCGCGATGTGAGGAAGGGTCGAGAACAGGTCGCCGCATCACGGGGCACCTCGATCGACACCCGATTCTCACGATCGAAAAGGAGACGACATGAACACCCCGGAGAAGATCACATACACGGCCAAGGCAGAGGTCACCGGAGGCCGAGACGGCCACGGTGCCACCGATGACAAGAACCTCGACGTCGACCTCCGCGCGCCCCAGGAGATGGGCGGCCCGGGCGGTGCCACGAACCCGGAGCAGCTCTTCGCCGTGGGCTACGGCGCGTGCTTCCAGGGTGCGCTGGGTCTGGCCGGCAAGGAGCTGGGCGTCGACACGTCCGCATCCGTCGTCAACGCGGAAGTGGGCATCGGCAAGGAGGGCGAGAGCTTCGGCCTGAGCGTCAAGCTGTCCGTCAGCGTGCCGGGCGTCGACAAGGACCAGGCGCAGAAGCTCGTCGAACGCACCCACGAGCTGTGCCCGTACTCGAAGGCGACCCGCGGGAACATCCCGGTCGAGGTCGTCGCAGTCTGAGGCGCGTCTTCGCCCAGAGACGGGTGGAGGGTTCGACGGACGGGCGCGCACACCCGTCCCTCGAACCCTCCACCCGTCTCTCGTGAGGCGACTGTGGGGACCGCCCTCGCGTCAGATCGACAGTGCCTGCAGGTCGAGCACCTGGGTGTCGAGAGGCCGGGGGATCGCGGCGAGCAGCCGCTGCGTGTACGGGTCCTCCGGGTGGGCGAAGACCTGCTCGACCGGTCCCGTCTCCACCTGGCGGCCGCGCGACAGGACGGTGACGGTGTGCGCGACCTGCCGCACCACCGCGAGGTCGTGCGAGATGAACACGTACGTGAGCCCCAGCTCCTCCTGCAGCCGCTGGATGAGCTCGAGGATCTGCGACTGCACCGTCACGTCCAGCGCAGACACCGCCTCATCGAACACCACCAGCCGCGGCTCGATGACCAGCGCGCGTGCGATCGCGATGCGCTGGAGCTGACCACCGGACAGCTCGCGCGGACGCCGTGATGCGAGGCCCGGATCGAGTGCGACCCGCTCCATCGCCTGCGCGACACGGTCAGCGCGGTCCGCCTTCGACCCGATCCGGAAGTTCCGCAGCGGCTCCGCGATCGAGGCGCCGACCGAATGGACGGGGTCCAGCGCGCTCGCCGGGTTCTGATGCACCAGCTGGACCGTGCGGCGGAAGTCCCTGAGTTCCCGCTTGGACAGGCTCTCCGCCTCGTAGCGGCCCACGCGGATCGACCCGGACTGCGGTGTGCTGAAGCCCGCCAGGGCGCGACCGATCGTCGACTTGCCCGAACCGGATTCGCCGACCAGGCCCAGCGTCGTGCCCTCGGGAACAGTGAAGTCCACGTCCTCGATGCCGATGATCGCGGTGGCGTCGGGGCTGGACGGGGCAGTCGCGGTGCGGGGGTCCGCGGCGTCGTGCACCGCTGTGTTGTGCACCGCTGTGCCGGCCAGTGCGCCGGTGGTGGCGGCGTCTGCGGCGTCAGCGGTGTCCTCCTCCCGCGGCACTCGGGCGAACACCTGGGTGAGACCGCGGACCTCGACGAGGGGCGGGGCCGACCCGGACGGTTTCGGAGACGGCGAGCTCTCCTGAGCGAGTGAGAGCGCATCGGTCCGATCCGCCTCGGACGGGCCCGGGTCGTGCTCGTTCGGCGACGTGGGGGCGGGGGAGGCCTCCGCAGCCCGCACCGGCCCCACGGCGCCCACGAGCGTCTGCATCGAGGGTGCGTCGGCCAGCAGCCTGCGGGTGTAGGCGCTCTCCGGCCGGCCCAGCAGCCTGCGGGCGGGACCCCGCTCCTCGACGACACCGTCGCGCACGACGACCAGCTCATCTGCCCGCTCCGCCGCGACCGCCAGATCGTGGGTGATGAAGAGGATTCCGGTGCCGGCCTCGCGACGGAGTTCGTCGAGCAGGTCGAGGATCCGCTTCTGCACGGTGACGTCCAGCGCGGAGGTGGGCTCGTCGGCGATGAGCAGCTGCGGATCCAGCGATATCGCTGCGGCGATGAGCGCGCGCTGGCGCATCCCGCCGGACAGCTCGTGCGGGTACTGCTCCAGTCGCATCTGCGGCCGGTCGATCCCCACGCGATCCAGCAGCTCGAGGACACGCGCTCGCCGCTGCGCCGATCCGAGCCCGGTGTGCAGCCGCAGTGATTCCGCGACGTTCGCCCCCACCGTCTTCAGCGGGTTGAGCGAGGTGCCCGGATCCTGCGGGATGTATCCGATCCGCGCCCCGCGCACCTTCTGCCACTCGCGCGGCGACAGGGCGCGCAGGTCCAGCTCCGGGGCATCACCGTGAGCGCTCAGTCGGATCTCGCCGCTCGTGACCTGTGCGTTCGCGGCCAGCAGACCGATGACCGCGCCGGCCGTCGTCGACTTCCCGGACCCGGATTCGCCCACGACGGCCGTCATCGACCCGGCATGGACGTCCAGGTCGACGTCCCGGATCGCCGCTGACGGCTCACCCGATCGCGTCGTATAGGCCACGCCCAGTTCGCGGATGCTCAGGAGCGGTACAGCGCCTGCGTCGGCGGCCGCCTGCGCGAACGATTCCGGGTACTCGATGGAGTAGTCGATGCCGATGCGGCTCTGGTACTTCTCCGGCGTCCCGGTGCCGACCCCGCGGGACGCCGACTTCTGAGAGGCCGCCGCGCGGGATGCCGCGCGGGATGCCGCCCCGCGTCCGCTGTTCTCGCTGTTCGTGTTCTCGCTGCTCATTCCGCTGCCTTTCGCAGTGCGGTGCCCAGGCGGTGCGTCGACACGACGACGGCCATGACGATGAGGCCGGGCAGGACGGTCAGCCACCAGGCGGTGGCGACGAAGTTGCGACCCTCCGCGATGATGAGGCCCCATTCCGGTGTGGGCGCGGGCGCGCCGTAGCCCAGGAATCCCAGGGTGGAGATCTGCAGGATCGCGCTGCCCACCTGCAGGACCGCGAGCGCGAGCACGGCGGACACCGCGTTGGGCACCACGTGCCGCAGGAGGACGGACCAGTACGTGCCCCCGGACCCGTAGGCCGCCTGCACGTAGTCCGCCTGCATGATCGTGACCGCCTGCGACCGGGACAGCCGGGCGAACTGGGCGATCGCCGTGATCCCGACCGCGACCGCGACGTTCACGATGCCGAAGCCCAGCACGATGACGATCGTGAGGCTCAGGAGCAGGGCCGGGATGGACAGCAGGACGTCGACGATGCGCATGAGCACCTCGCCGACCCAGCCTCCGCGCGAGCCTGCGATCAGACCGATCGCGGAGCCCACGACCAGTCCGACGCCCACCGCGATGAGAGCTGCCAGCAACGACCGGGACGCTCCGTGGACCACGCGCGAGTACACGTCGCGGCCGATCTGGTCCGTGCCGAACCAGTGCTCGGCGGACGGCGCCAGCAGCGCGGCGGTGTCCCCGCCGTCGACGGGATCGTGGCCGGTGAAGAGGCCCGGGAACAGCGCCCAGATGATCGTGATCCCCAGGAGGACTGAGGCGATGATCGTGCCCGGGGTGAAGAACGTGCGCGCGGTGGAGCGGCTCGAGCCCTTCCGGCCGCGGGCCGGCGGCTGCGCGGCGGAGCGGGAATCGGCGCCCGCGAGTTCGACGGTGCTCATGACGAGGACTCCTCTGCGCTCTGTGTGCCGGATCCCCGCGCCGTGCGATCGAGTGAGTGCGATCCGGCCCCGGAACCAGAATTCTGGTCCGGGTTGTACTCACTCGACGAGGAAGAGGTGCCGGGGGTTCCGGAGGTGCCGTTGCCGGGGGCGCCAGCTGTGCCGGCACCCACCGCGCCCGAGGTGCCGGCTGGGCCGGCCGTGCTGCTCGCCAGGTGCTTCCGCGCCGCACGTCCGACCCGCCCTCGGTGGCGCAGGCGCGGATCGACGAGCGGGTAGAGCAGGTCGACGATCAGGTTGACCAGCACGAAGCCGATCGTCGCGATGACGACGATCGCCAGCAGCACCGGGTTGTCGCGGTTCGCGACCGCCTGGGCGGTGAGGCTGCCCAGTCCGTTGCGGCCGAACACCGTCTCCGTGACGACCGCACCGGCGACCAGCTCACCGAACAGCAGGCCCGCGATCGTGAGGGCCGGTAGCGTCGCGTTGCGGATGACGGTGTTCACCAGCAGCCAGCCCTCGGACGCGCCCTTCGCGCGGGACACGTGGACGAACGACTGGGTCCGGACATCGGCGACCGCCCGGATGAGCACCTGCGCCAGCGGCGCGGACAGCGGGATCGCCAGGGTGAGGGTCGGCAGGATGAGGGCCTCGACGGGCCCCGGGTCCACGACGTTCACCCACCCCAGCTGGAAGCTCAGCACCTGGATGATCACGATGCCCAGCCAGAACACCGGCACGGATACGAAGAGTGCGGGCGCGGAATCGACGACGTTCGCCAGCCACGCCGGCTTGCCGTAGGACGCTAGGACCGTGACGATCAGTGCCAGCAGGATCGCGGCGACGAAGCCGCACAGCGCGAGCACCGCGGTCGACGGCAGGGCCGCCGTGATGAGGGTGGACACCGCGGCGCCGGAGTTCACGGAGAAGCCGAAGTCGCCCTGCAGGAACCCCACGAGCGACTGCCAGTACTGGATGTACCAGGGAGCGTCGGCGCCGTAGGAGTCGCGGATGTCCGCCACCTGATCGGCGGACAGGCCGAGCGCAGGATTCGCGAAGCGGGCCAGCACGCCGTCGCCCGGCAGGATCATGAGCAGCAGCGCGGCGAGTGTGAAGGCGAGGAACAGGACGAGGACCGCCTGGCCCAGGCGGGACAGGACGTAGCGGAATGTGAGTGACATGATCAGGCCTCCCGGCTCTCGAGTGAGTGCGATCCGGCCCCGGCGCGAGATTCCTGGACCAGGTTGTACTCACTCGACGCGGTGGTGGAGTCGGCGTCAGCGGCCCGGTCGGGGTCGGCCAGCCAGACGGCGTAGAAGCGGGGGCGGCCCACCGGCTCCGTGCCGAAGCCCTGGACGGTCCGGCGGAAGCCGAACACCTGCGGCTCCTCGAAGAGCGGCACGACGAGGGCCTGGTCGATGAAGTGCTCCTGGAGCTCCGCGACGGCGGCCTCCCGGTCCTCCACGCGGGCGGATCCGGTGACTTTCGCAAGGATCCGCTCGACCTCCTCGTCGCCCCACTCGTCCGTCTCCGGATCGTGGTTGAGGAACGCATTGCGGTTGTTCACCGACCACTGGCTGGCGACGACGTCGTAGTCCGCGCGCGCCACCATCGAGTGGTAGATCTGCACGCGGTCCAGGTTGGCGGAGTCGATGGTCTGCTGCGCCTGGTCGCCCTCGTTGATCAGGAGTCGGGCGCCCACGCGGCGGAAGTCCTCCTGCACGAGGCTCTGGACCTCCCGCGACCGAGGCTGCGGCAGCGCGATATTCACCCGGACGCTCAGCTGGGTCCCGTCCTTCACGCGGTAGCCGCCGTCGGCGGGCCGCACCCAGCCGGCCTCGTCGAGGATCCGCTTAGCCTCCTCCGGATCGAACGCCCAGGCGCCGGGCGCCTCGACGTAGCCGGCGGCGTTCGTCGCCAGGATGCCCGTGGCGACGGGGTAGTTGTCGGTGAACAGCTTGCTCACGATGCGCTCGCGGTCGATCGCGGCGGTGAGCGCCCGGCGGACCTCGACGTCCGCGAGGATCGGATCGCGCTCGCGGAAGCTCATGCAGTTGTTGATGCCGTTCGTGGCCTGGGCGAAGAGCTGGATGTCCTTCTCCACGATGCGGGCCTCGTCCGGTGCCTGGACGTCGCGCACCCCGTCGGCCTGACCGGACACCAGCGCGCCGATCCGCACGGAGTACTCCGCGTTCACCAGGTAGTCGAGCCCATCCAGGTGCGCCCGGCCCTGGTGCTCGATGTGGGGCGGTGCCCAGTCGTAGTCCTCGCGGACGCGGACGGACAGGCGGGTGCCGACGACCTCCTCGGCGATGTAGAACGGGCCGGAGGTGGAGATCCCCGTCGCGCGTCCGGGGCCGAAGCCCTCCGAGTCCATGTCCAGCGTCGCATTCGACAGCAGCCCCGCGTTCATCGTCGACGTGGCCTGCGGGAAGCCGGGGGCCGGAGCGTCGAAGCGGAAGATGACCGTGCGATCGTCGACGACCTCGCTGCCTGAGTAGTTCGTGATCTGCTCGGAGATCGGCAGGCCGCGTGCGTTGTCGCCCAGACCGAACAGGTCGAAGTTCTTCGCGACGTTCGCCGCGTCCAGCGCTGATCCGTCGGAGTAGGTGACGCCGTCGCGGATGCGGAAGACGAACTCGGTGGCGTCGTCGTTGACCTCGGGCAGGTCCTCCGCGATCCACGGGTGCAGGTCGAGCGTCTCCTCGTCCTGGTAGAGCAGGCGGTCGGTGATGTTGTTGACGATGCCGCCGTTGGGGTAGAAGCCCGCCTGCGGAGGGAACAGCGTGGTCCAGGTCTGCGGCTCGAAGTAGCGCAGGACGCCGCCCTGAGCGGGGCGCTCGGGGATGGCGCCTGCGGTGGTGTCCGCGGGCGTGCACGCAGCGAGGGTGAGCAGGGCGCCGAGGCCCAGGCCGCCGCCCAGCAGCGCTCGCCGGGGGATGGTGCGCGGGTTGCGGGCGGCCTCGGCGGCGGGGTGCGCGCTGGCCGGCGCATGCAGGGCAGGGTTGGGTGCGGTCGATCGGGGGGTGTGTGGGGACACGGTGTTCTTTTCGTCTGAAGAGCGAGCGGGGAGGGCGTGAGAGCCGTCGGTGCGGCTCAGCTCAACAGGAGGAAGTGGTGATGACCATGTTGTCGATGTGCCGGCGGCGCCAGCACAGCAGGGAGTCGGGTCGTGTCATCACGTATGAGATTCAACCGCCGATCGCTTGAAGTGTCAACTGATATGTCGCCTGGTGGATCGCGCGGCGTGCGTTCCATGGAGGGGGCGGGAGGGGAGCGGCGACTTCCGCTGCGCCCATAGCCGTGTGCGCGGGAGACCGGTAAACTCAAGATACCTTGCACGCACCGCCCAAGGAGGCAGTGATGACGAAGACGCATGGAGAGCACGACCCGAACACCCGTGAGCAGCTCCACCGGAAGTCGGTGGAGAGCCGGGACCCCGACCGCAATCGCGCAAGTGCGATGCACCAGGACGCGGAGAGCGGTCTGTGCAGGGACGAGGAGTACCGGAATCCGGTCCCTGACCACAACCGCGAGCGGATCGCGGAGGCGGAGGGGAAGGTGCCGTCGGCGACGACGGAGAGCAGCGGCGTCGGACCGATCGACCGGCTGAACGAGGGGGCCCGCCAGGTGCTGGGCGACGCGGAAGTCGACTACGCCGCCGCAGAGCTCTACATGGAGCCCGACGATGGCGCGATCGACGCGGCCGGCAAAGCCCACGGTGACCGGATCACGCGCCAGGAGGACGGCTCGTACGTCGTGGAATCCGTCGAACCCAGTCCTGCCGATGACCAGGCCGACACGGAAGCCAGCGAAGCCCTGCGGAACCGTCCCGACAAGCCCGTGTGGATGTGAGGGAATCCGCCAGCGCACGGCGATGCGCTGGTATGAAGGAATGCGGGTATAGAGGAATGCAGTGCCGCATGACGGCATTGAACCGAGCCAGATGACACGCAAGCAGCAGATGGCACGCCCATCAGAGGAGGTCGACGTGGCTGACGAGGCACGCGAACGAAATGCGCAGGAACGCAGCGCGCAGGACCGCACGGGTACGGGCACCGGAGAGGCGTCCGATCACAACCGGCAGCGCATCGAGGAGGCGAACCAGAAGGTGTCATCCGGATACGGGGAATCGAGTGGCTCCAAGCCGGTCGACAAGGTGAACGAGGGTGCCCGGCAGGTTCTGGGTGACGCGGAGGTCGACTACTCGGCGGCCGAGATCTACATGGAGCCGGACGATGCTGTGCTCGACGCGGAGGGCAAGGCCCACGGCGACCGGATCGCCCGCAACCCGGACGGCACGCACGTCGTCGAATCGGTCGCACCCAGCCCGGCGGATGGTCCGGAGGGCGGCTGGGCGGACAAGCCGGTCGGACGGAAGGGCGACAGCGTGGGCGACCCCCAGAACGCTCCCGGCGCGATCAACCCGGAGAGCGGTCGCTGACGCCTCTCAGGGGCAGGTCCTTGGATTTGCGGACCGTGGCGCGCCGTGCGTGGCGACGACCCATCGGGCTCATGATGTGCCAGCATGATGAGTGGACAGACGCACCCCTGTGAGTTCAGGTGCGACGTGCGCGGACCATCCGCGCAGGTCGCGCTTCTTCTTCCCCACGAACAGAGGTTCTTGACATGCACGCGCGACCCCTTGTCGCCGCAGTCGCTGGTACGGCTGCGCTCTTCATACTCTCCACCGCCCATGGTGCTCCGTCGATCGCTGCGGTCGACGAAGCGCCCGAACTGACGGAATCCGAGCTCGCGGACGTCGATCAGGCGGGCCTGGAGCTCCCCGGCGCCCGAGCCTCGTCAGCCACGACCTTCGAGGCGAACGGTTCGAGCCTCACGGATCGAGTCTCCAACCTGCCCTCGCTGCTGCGCGCACCTGGCGCGCAGACCGCACCTGGTGCGCAGACTCAGGGCTCATCAGCCACGGCGACGAACATGTCCGGCGCCTACGGCTCCGTCTCGCAGACGACCGAGGACGGCATCACGATCGCCGGCCTCACGGACTCGATCGACATGCCGGACGACGGGCTGGGCATCGTCGGACTCGTGTACGACGAGCACTCCGACGTCCGGTTCGAGATCCGCACGAAGCAGGACGGTCAGTGGTCGAACTGGTCTGAGCTCCAGAGCGACGAAGGTGAAGAGGGCAGCCCCGGCACCGACCCCTACTACGTGGCCGGTGCGCAGAGCGCCCAGGTGCGGATCCTGGGCGACGGATGGGAGCCGGAGGGCACCCGCGTGCTCCTCGTCGACCCCGAACGTCGCGATTCCGACGCCGAGGCCGTGCAGGACAATGTGCCCGTCGCACCGCAGCAGCCGGCTGAGCAGCAGGAGTCGGACGACAGCCCAGGGCTCCTGGACGACGGTTCCGCGGGCACCGCTGCACGGCAGATGACGTACGTGCCGGGCGATGCCACCGCCGCGCAGCCCATGTCGGAATCGGTGAAGAAGACGGACAAGCCGAAGATCCGCAGCCGTGACGACTGGGGCGCCGACGAATCCATCGGCAGCACTGACCCGGCGATCGCCGACGAGGCGACGGCGGCAGTCGTCCACCACACCGCCGGGGCGAATGACTACGACGCCGAGGACGTGCCCGCGATCCTGCGCGGCATCCACACCTTCCACGTCGAGGGACAGGGCTGGGACGACGTCGGCTACAACATGTTCGCGGACAAGTACGGACGCCTCTGGGAGGGACGTGCAGGCGGACTGTCGAAGGCCGTCGTCGGAGCGCACGCCGGGGGCTACAACACCGGGACGTTCGGCATCTCCGTGCTGGGGACGTACGAGTCGAAGGCGCCACCGCAGAAGACCCTGGACGCGGTGAGTGGTGCGATCGCGTGGAAGCTTTCGCTCAGCGGCACCTCGGCGGACGCGAAGACGACCGTGGCGGGCGAGCGGATGCGCACCGTGATCGGCCACCGCGACGTGGGCACGACCAGTTGCCCGGGTGACGCGTTCTACTCCGCGCTGGGGGGACGTGCGCTCCACCGCCGTCGCGATGCAGGAGGGTGAGCGCAGCGTCGACGCGCAGGCCGACAAGGACAAGAAGAAGTCCGAGGACAAGAAGTCGGACAAGAAGAAGTCCGACGGTGAGTCCAAGGACAAGAAGGACAAGAAGGACAAGGACAAGAAGGACAAGGACGAGAAGTCTGGCGACAAGGGCTCCGACGACGGCCTCGGCGCCGGTGTCGAGCAGCTGTCGCCCGGGGTCGCGCAGGACTGACGTCCTGCCGCGGGAGGGCTGACCCACCTCCCATGTGCAGGCTGAGTCGATAGGGTCTGAACATGACGATCACACAGACTCTCGACCATCTCGTCTACGTCGTTCCCGACCTGGAGGCCGGAGTCGCGGACTTTGCCGAGGCCACCGGTGTGCAGCCCGTCTTCGGCGGTGCGCACGAGGGGCGCGGGACCGCCAACTATCTCGTGCGGCTGCAGCCGGCCGGTTGGGCGGAGGAGCCGCGTCCGCTCACCTACCTCGAGATCCTGGGGCCGGATCCGGAGCAGGACCTCGAGGAGGGCGCGGTGCGTCCGTTGGGCGTCGACGAGGTCGATGCCCCGCGGCTGCAGACGTGGGCGATCCACCCGGCCGGCTTCGACGCGGTCGTCGCCCGCGCGCAGCAGGAGGGCGTCGACTTCGGGGAGGTGCAGGACCTGTCGCGCCGCACTCCGGAGGGCGAGCTCCTGGAATGGCGCCTCACGGTGCGCGGCGCGCTGCCGTTCGGCGGACTGCAGCCGTTCCTCATCGACTGGGGCGACTCACCGCACCCGGCGTCGAAGGACATGCCCGTCCTCACCCTCGAGTCGCTCACCCTCACCCACTCGGACGCGACGGCGGTGCGGCCGCCGCTGGGCATCCTCGGCGCCGACGGCACAGATGTCGACCAGGGCACCGAAGTGGGCATGAGCGCACAGCTGGGCACCCCCAACGGCACTGTCACACTCTGAGATGGGGGCAGACCAGGCCTTCGTGGGCGAGGCTGTCGCAGGCGTGCCGCGCACGTTCGACCACCTCGTCGTCGCGGTGCCGGACCTCGCGGCGGGCGTCGCCGAGTTCGAGGAGCTGACCGGTGTCCGCTCGATCCCCGGCGGCAGCCATCCCGGCCGCGGCACGGCCAACCACCTCGTGCCGATGGTGCCCCGCGGATGGGGTGCTGACTCGCTGACGTACCTGGAGATCCTGGGGCCCGATCCGGAGCAGGACCCCGCGCTCGCCGCGCGCTCCCTGCCGGGGGTGACCGGGATCTGCGCCCAGCGGTGGGCGGTGCACCCGGACGATTTCGACGGCACGGTCGAGGCGGCGGACGCGGCAGGCGTCGACTACGGGAGCGTCTTCGACATGGCGCGCTCGACGCCGGACGGCGGCCGCCTCGAGTGGAGGCTCACCCGCCGGGCGCCGCTGGCGTACGGCGGTGCGCAGCCGTTCCTCATCGACTGGGGCACGTCCCCGCACCCGGGAGACACCCTGCGGGAGGGTGCCTCGGACGAGGTCGTCCTCGTGCTGGAGCGTCAGGAGTTCTTCGGACCGGACCCGGACGGTCTGGCCGGGGCGATCGACGGCCTGACAGGGGAACGGGTCAAGGCCGATCTCGCAATGGAATCTGGGTTCCGAGCGGTGCTCAGCGGTCCGCGCGGGGAGTTCGTCATCAGTTCACCCGGCCAGACCTGAGGCGTCCCCGCGGGGACGTTTCTGCCGCACGACGTCCCCGCGGGGACGAGATCAGTCGAGCTTCAGCTCGCCCATCTCCTCCCACCCGTTTCCGTCGACCTGACGGGAGATGATGCGCGGAGTCCTCGCGAGGTGCGGGCGGATCGACTCGAGGCCCGCCTTGAAGTGGTCGCTGCTGACGTGCGGGCCGGCACCCTCATCGGTGAAGCCCTCGACGAGTACGTACTCGTTGTCGTTCTCCAGGCTCTTGGACCAGTCGAAGAAGAGGTTGCCCTCTTCAGCCCGGGTGGCCTCGGTGAAGGCGCGGACTGCCTCCGGGAAGCCCTCGACGCTCTCCGGCTTGACCTCGAAACGAACGACGATGAAGTACACGGTTCCTCCTGCGGGATCGACTCACATGGTGTTCCGACCATCCTCTCACCGACTGCGTGTCACGGGTGCTCGGGATGCAGTGGGGAGTGCGGCGCGGACACGTGGTGGAGCAGCTGGTGGATGCGGTCGTCGATCAGACGAGCGCAGGCGGTCTCAGAACCGGGCAGCCCGCTTGTCCTGCCGCGGCGCGATGCAGGAGAGTATCCGTCACATGCGAAGCACGCGGATCGACACGTGATCACGGCTCTGAGGAGGGCGCACACATGCAGCACGGAACGACGGGCGGGCCGACTCCCCACGCTCTGGACGGAGTGCGTGTCGTCGAGCTCGGGACTCTGATCGCGGGGCCCTTCGCGGGCCGGATCATGGCGGACTTCGGGGCGACGGTCATCAAGGTCGAGAACCCGTCGAGCCCCGACCCCATGCGCACGTGGGGGCGCGTCCAGGGCGCGCGGCGCTCGCTGTGGTGGGCGGTCCAATCGCGGAACAAGACGAGCGTGGGCCTCGACCTGAAGTCGGAGGAGGGCAGCGCTCGCCTGCGCGAGCTGCTCGACGAGGCGGACGTGCTCATCGAGAACTTCCGGCCCGGCACGCTGGAGCGGCTGGGCTTCGGCCCGGACGAGCTGTGGAGGACGAACCCCGGCCTCGTGATCGCGCGGGTGTCGGGCTACGGCCAGACGGGCAGCAAGGCGCACAAGGCCGGGTACGCGGCAGTGGCCGAGGCCGCGAGCGGGCTCCGCCACATGAATGGGTACCCGGATCAGCCGCCTCCGCGCACCGGCATCTCCCTGGGCGATTCGGTCGCGTCGCTCTACGCCGTGCAGGGCGTCATGATGGCGCTCTACTGGCGGGATGCGGCCGGCGGCGGCACAGGACAGGTCGTCGACGTGTCGCTCGTCGAATCGTCGTTCTCCCTGCTCGAGGGAGCCACCGCGGAGTACGCCCACAGTCAGGTGGTGCCCGGCCCCAGCGGATCGCGGCTGAAGGGCATCGCGCCGTCGAACATCTACCAGAGCAGCGAGGGGAAGTGGGTCGTCATCGCGGCGAACCAGGACACGGTGTTCCGCAGGCTCGCGGGGGCGATGGGACGTCCCGAGTTCGCGGACGACCCCCGCTTCCGCGACCACTTCGCCCGAGGCGCCCACCAGGACGAGCTGGACGACCTCATCGCAGAATGGGCCGCCGCACGCGACGCGGATGAGATCGGCCGGATCCTCGAGGAGCACGGCGTGCCGACCTCGAAGGTCAACGACATCGCGGACGTCTTCGAGGATCCGCTGTTCCGCGAGCGCGACATGCTCGTCGAGGTGAGCGACGACGAGGACACCGTCACGCACCCCGGCATCGTCCCCCGCCTCACCCGGACGCCGGGCTCCATCCGCTGGAACGGGCCAGCAGAGGTGGGGCCCGCACGGGGAGGGCCTGCAGACGCTGGACAGACAGAGGAGAGCACATCATGAGCACTGCCATCGACATCATCGACGTCACCCCGCGCGACGGTCTGCAGATCGAGAAGCAGGTCGTGTCCACCGAGGACAAGGTCGAGCTCATCACCCGGCTCGCGGACGCCGGCGCCCGCCGGATCGAGGCCGTGAGCTTCGTCCACCCGCGCCGTGTCCCGACGATGGCCGATGCGGAAGCGGTGATGGATCGCGTCCCGGTGCGCGAGGACGTGTCCTACATCGGCCTGGCGCTCAACACCCGCGGGATCCTGCGCGCTCTGGAGACCTCCGTCGACGAGGTGAACTTCGTCCTCCCCATCACGGACGCCTTCGCCGAGGCGAACCAGGGCGGGTCGACCGGCAGCCTGCTGGCAGAGCTCGAGACCGCCCTGCCGGACCTCGAGGGATCGGGCAAGAAGCTCAGCGTGACGCTGGCCGTCGCGTTCGGCTGCCCGTACCAGGGCGAGGTGCCGATCGCCGACGTCGTGCGCATCGCGGGCACCCTGCTCGACGCTGCGCCGCTGGACGAGCTGGCGATCGCGGACACGATCGGCTGCGGCGTCCCGGGCCAGGCGCAGAACCTCTTCGAGCAGGTGGGGGCGCTGAGCGACGTGCCTCTGCGTGCCCACTTCCACGACACCCGGCGGACCGCGATCGCCAACGTGGCGGCGGCTCGTGCGGCTGGCGTGAGGCGTTTCGACAGCAGTGTGGCCGGTCTGGGCGGTTGCCCGTTCGCCCCCGGAGCCGCGGGCAATGTGGCGACGGAGGACCTCGTGTGGGCGCTCGAGCGTGACGGCTGCACGACGGGCATCGACCTGGAATCCGCCCTGGACACCGGCCGCTGGATCACGGGGATCCTGGGCAAGGAGCCGGGCTCCGGAATCGCAGCCGCAGGACCCTTCCCAGCCGGACGCTGACCAGACACCGGTCCCCGCTGCAGCTCCCGCCCTCACAGCTCCCGCCATACCTACCAACTTTCATCAGACCGCACAGGTAAGAAGGTGTGCGGTCTGATGAAAGGTTGTGGGTGGTGGTGAACAGGGTGGCGCTGACCGTGAGGACCATGTCCGTATCCATCGATCGGATGAGCGGAGAGTCAGCCTCCGCGCTGATGTGACGGGCCCGCGGAGACGGTGGAATGGAGACATCCCGATCACCTGATGAGGAGTCTCCATGAAGAAGATGTTCTACGCCGCATTCGCCTACCTGATCGCCGGTCTCCTCGCGGGCCTCTACTACCGCGAGCTCACGAAGGGCACCGCCTTCGAATCCGGAGGCGACACGCAGCTGAGCGTCGCTCACACCCACCTGCTGGTGCTCGGCTTCATCGTGATGCTGCTCGCACTGGTGCTCGACAAGGCGTTCGGCCTGTCGCGCTCACGCCTCTTCCCGTGGTTCTTCTGGCTCTACAACGCAGGCGTCGTCGTGACCACCGGCCTGCTGGTCTGGCACGGCACGCTCACGGTGCTCGGCGAGGAAGCGGGTGCGATGATCTCCGGCATCGCGGGCCTTGGCCATATCTTCCTCACCGCGGGCACGATCCTGCTGTTCCTCGCTCTTCGCCCCGGTGTCATGGCTGCGGCGAATGTGCGGACCGAGGAGGAGCGCGAACTGGTTGCTGCGTAAGCAAGGGCTGAGGGCCCTGCTGCGGCGTGAGGAAGACCTGTGGGAGGCGCGAGGGCGGAGGATCAGCCCCGCGCCTCCTGCCGTCGCACCATCTCTGCGATCCACTCCGGCGCGTACGGCGACGTGCAGTGCGGAGGAGTCGGATAGTCCTTGAGGACCTCGAGCCGCTCGCCGATCCGCACCGCGCGCTCGCGCTGGTCCGGGTGACTGATGCCGATCTGGGCGAGGCACGTGTTCATCGCCCACTGCAGGCGGTCCGGGGCGCTGGTCATCCGCTCTTCGATCTCATCGAGGAGTGCGGACAGGTCCAGGCCGTCCGGCTTCTTGGCGACGCGGTCTGCGGTGAGTGCCCACCCGGCTGTCTCGACGAGCGGATCGGCATCGGTGTGCCACATCCGGCGGAGCTCCTCAGCGTGCGCGCTCTTCTTCACGGCGTAGTTCACGCACCAGTCGTGGACCTTGGGAGTGCGGGCCTGCCGGATCATCGTGTCGAGCTCATCGCGATCGAACGCCTTGGGGCGGCACACCAGCAGGGCGAGCAGCCTCGCGGCGGTATCCCCGGTCGACCAGAGGTCCCGCGCGAGGTCGTGCTGGGTCTTCAGCCGCTTCGCGACGGCCCGGAGCTTCGTGAGGTTCACCGCGTGGTCGTCGCCACGGCGTGCATTGACCGCGAGGATGCGGGGGTCGGCGAGGTCGGAGAGCTCAGCCAGGACCTCGGTCGTGGTGGGTGTGTCTGCGGTGGACTGCTCAGTCCGGGTCATCGGGGCCCCTTTCGTCTGTTCTGAATCCTATGTCCGGACTCGTCGACGGTCCCGGTGACATCGCAGCTGGAGTGTGCGGCCTCGCAAGGGTCAGTAACGTATACACCGGCAGCCCCCTGGGATCTGCAGCTGAACCTGGCGCCGCAGAACCCGCCGCACGTGCTCCACCGCAGAAGGAGATCATCGATGACCGCTTTCGTCGCACCCGAAGAGTTCACGACCCGTCCGACCCTCGAGGGCACCTTCGGGATGTCCGCCTCGACCCACTGGATCGCAACGGCCACATCGCAGGCGGTGCTGGAGCGCGGGGGCAACGCCTTCGACGCGGCGACCGCGAGCGCGTTCGTACTGCACGTCGTCGAACCGCACCTCAACGGCCCCGCGGGTGACATGACCGGACTCTTCGCCACAGCCGAGGACCCGAGCACCCCCGTCGTCATGATGGGGCAGGGGGCGGCACCCGCAGGCGCGACGATCGAGCACTTCGCCTCCCTGGGCCTGGAGCTGGTGCCCGGCGCCGGCGCGCTCGCCGCTGCGATCCCCGCCGCCGTCGACGCGTGGCTGCTGCTCCTGCAGGAGCACGGTACGTGGGAGCTGGCCGATGTGCTGGACTTCGCGATCCACTACGCGGAAGCGGGCCACCCGGTCCTCGCGCGGACGGTCGGCCAGATCAAGGCGGTCAAGGGTCTCTTCGTGGAGCACTGGCCGACCAGCGCGGAACTCTGGATGCCGGACGGGCGAGTGCCGGAGCCCGGCGAGCTCATCCGCAACCCCGAGTACGCGCAGGTGCTGCGTGACCTCGTGGCGGCCGGCGGCGCGGACTCCACTCGGGAGGAGCGGATCGAGGCGGCACGGCACGAGTGGCGGACCGGTCGGGTCGCTCGCCTCGCTGCGGAGTTCATCCGCATGCCGCACCGCCATTCCGACGGCGGCGACTACGCGGGCGTCATGACGGAGGAGGACTTCGCCGGGTCGTCCGCACGGTTCGACGAGGCCGCGACGATCGAGTTCCGCGGGTACACGATCGCGAAGGTCGGTGCATGGAGCCAGGGTCCGATCCTCCTCGAGGCGCTGCGCATCCTCGACGGCTTCGACGACGAGCGCCTCGATCCCTCGACGGAGATCGGTGCGCACACCATCATCGAAGCGCTCAAGCTTGCGATGGCGGACCGCGACGTGCACTTCGGCGACAACGACCTCGACCTCGCAGACCTCCTGTCCGATGAGTACATCGCGCAGCGCCGTGCGCTCATCGGCGATACCGCGTCCGCGGAGTTCCGACCGGGGGCGCCGGGCGGACGCGAGGGCCACCTGCCGCCGCTGGTCACCGCGGAGGAGTTCGCGGCGAAGTTCGGCGGCGACACGACGGCGTCCGGCGGCGGGGAGCCCACGGTGCCCGGGGCCTCGGGCGGGGCTGCCTCCGTCGCGAAGGCGTTCGCCGGCGGCTCCGGCCACATGTTCGCCGTCACCGAGGCGGAGGCGGGTGCCGATGGCAGCGGCGCCGTCCGCGGGGACACGTGCCACATCGACGTCGTGGATCGGTGGGGGAACATGATCTCCGCGACGCCGTCCGGCGGCTGGCTGCAGTCGTCGCCGACGATCCCCGGCCTGGGCTTCAGCCTGGGCACTCGCCTGCAGATGACGTGGCTGGACGAGGCATCGGGCCAGCCGCTCACGCCGGGGCGCCGCCCGCGTACGACCCTGTCGCCCACCCTGATCCTCAAGGACGGCAGGCCCGTCATCGCGCTCGGCACTCCCGGCGGCGACCAGCAGGACCAGTGGCAGCTGGCGCTCGTCCTCCGGCTGCTGGTGGGCGGATACGAGCCGCAGCAGGCGATCGATGCGCCGGCGCTGCACACGACGGCGATGGCGGGGTCGTTCTGGCCGCGGACGTGGACGCCTGCCGGCGTGGTCGTCGAGGACCGACTGGGCGATGACGTCATCGCAGGGCTCGAAGCACGTGGCCACGTGGTCACGCGCGCGGGGGACTGGGCGCTGGGCCGACTGTCCGCCGTGACTCGCGATCCGGCGACCGGGCTCATGACGGCGGGAGCGAATCCGCGCGGTGCGCAGGGCTACGCGGTGGGTCGGTGACCACGGCGTCCGGTGATCGACGTCCGGTGATCGAGCCACCAGCTTTCATCAGACCGCATAGGAAAGAAGCTGTGCGGTCCGATGAAAGCTGGTAGGTCTGGAACTCCGTGACTGGAATTCCGGTCAGCCCTCGGCCCGCGCGTCCCGCCCCAGGTCCCTGATCCTCTCCAGGTCACCCACGACGACCAGCCGGGTCGTCGCGCGTGACATTCCGGTGTAGAGCATCTTCGGCGCGCGGGCGGCGTCGCGGATCCCGTTGACGCTGAGGACGACGGCCGGTCGCTCGAGCCCCTTGAAGCCCAGGACGTGACCGTAGAACACGTCCTCCTCCGCGAAGCACTGCTCCCAGTAGTCGTCCCAGCCGTACTCGTCGACGTGCTCCTTGTGCACGGGGTGGCGCCGGCCGGTCGTGAGCAGCGCGATGTCGCCCGGATTCCACCCCTCGTCCATGAGGCGCTCCACGACCTCATCTGCGGTGGCGACAGCGTCGTCTGCGGGGGACTCGATCCATTCGACGTCGAACGCCGGGTCGTTGCGCACGATCGCCTGGTCGGTGGACAGGTGACCCAGCACCTCCGCGATCTGCGCGGAGTTCCGCAGGTTCTCGTCCAGCTGGAACGGGCTCATGGTGATCGGAGCGGTGCCGTCGCGGGGGAACAGGCGCTGCTGCTCGTCCGTGAACGCGTAGAGGGTGTCCTTCACCTGATTGCGCAGCACCGACTGGACCGCCTCCCACCACAGCGAGGAGAAGTCCTGGGCCTCGTCGATGACGATCGCATCGAAGAGCTCACGGCGAGGGCGATCATCGGCGAGTGACTTCAGCTCCCGCGGCAGCCGCTCCTCCCAGAAGTCGGAGTCGTCGTCCGCGCCGGGTTCCGCGCCCCACGCGAAGGCGAGGTCGTGGAAGAGGCCGGTGTACGCCGGCCGCTCCTCCTCCGGCCACTGCGCCACCGCCAGCTGCAGGTAGCGCCCGAGGCCGCGCGAGTAGCACATGAGCGCCACCTTCCTGCCCTCCCGGACGAGCGCCCTGGCCTTCATGAGCGCCAGGTGCGTCTTGCCGGTGCCCGCCCCGCCGCTGATCTGAGCGCGCTGCTGGTGACGGAGGATGCGCAGAAGCTTCTCCTGCTCCACCGTCATCGCGTTCCCGCTGTCCTCGATCTGCCGGGCCCACAGGCGCACGTTCTCCAGTGCCTGGTGGGTGCGCCGCAGGATGCGCAGCGTGGGTTCCAGCGGGACGAACGGGTCGTCGCGGTCCGGGTCGTGCGCCCGCCGGAGGAGACCTGCGATCCGGTCCGCCAGACGGGGGAGGTCCTCGCCGTCCAGCAGTTTCTCCCGCGGCGCATCGGGCACGTCCCAGTCGTCCGGGAGGATCGTGTAGGGGAGCACCGCGGAATCCACGAGCGGAGTCAGCACGACGGACAGCCGCTTCTGCAGGTACCTGTAGAGGGTGTGCTTGCCGACCATCGCCTGTTCGAGGGGTGAGCGCCGCAGCGTGCTGCTGCGGCCCCCGCCGTCCGTGTGCCAGCGACCGTCGGTGATGCCGACCCTGCCGCCCTTCACCTCCAGGACTGCGGCGCCCAACCCCGGCCACAGCACGAGGAGGTCCAGTTCGATGTCGTCGCGGTCGTCGGTCAGGCGCTGGCCGTGCAGCAGGACGGCGCTGTCCGGCAGCTGCTCGACGAGCGCGTCCCAGACCGCCTTCTCAGCGCGGGACTCTGCGAAGTCCGGGTCTTCCGGAATGCACACGGGCATGTGCTCAGCGTAGCGGCCGAACACCGGTTCCGAGGTCGCTCACGCTCGGACCGCTCACGCGCGAGCTGCTCACGCTCGGATCGCGGAGGACCCGAGCGTGAGCAGACTCAGACGGGTTCCCGCTCATAGCCTCCAGCAGCTGTTCAGCGGCCTCTTGCCGTCGAACGTCCGCGCGGTGAAGATCTCCACGCGCGGCAGTGCGCCGATGTAGCCGCCGATGTGCGTGGGCGCGATGTTGTCCTCGAACGCGACGTCCGCGCCGTCACGGCACCAGGTCGCCGCCAAGCCACGGCCCATCTCGAAGGGCACGACGTCGTCGAGGCGGCTGTGGTTGACCAGCACCGGCACATCCGGGGTGGGGCCGTCGCCCAGCTTCTGCTCGCGCAGGACCTCCGCGAACCGCTCGTCGCCCACGAGTTCGGCGAAGGACCGTCCGTCCTTCGTCAGCTCCGTCGTGTCTGAGAACGCATTGGAGAGCAGCGCGGCGATCGTGCACTGGCCGGACGTCCGCTCGACCGTCTCGAGGCCCTCCTCGTTCAGGAGTTCGGACAGGTCCACCTCTGCCTGCTCCGCGAAGGACGACAGGCCCAGGACCAGCAGGCCGGTCTGCATGGCGGAGACGCCGGTGACCACTTCCTCCAGGTCAGTGGGAACCGCTCCGGCGGAGGCGGAGACGATGTTGAGCTCCGGCGCCCACTCATCGGCGATCTCCAGCGCAGCGGTGGTCGTGTGCCCGCCCTGCGAGTAGCCACGCAGCTGCAGCCGGCTCTCCTCGTCGATGCCGCCTCCCTCGACCTGCTGCGCCGCGCGCGCCGCGTCGAGCACCGAGCGGCCCTCCTCGGTGCTGTTGAGGTAGCTGTGGGGGCCCTCGGTCCCCAGTCCCACGTAATCGGCGATCACCACGGAGTGCCCCGCGGCCAGAGCCGATGCCACGGAGATGCCCTCGTACTCCGTGCCCATGCCCAGCTGACGGCTGGGAGCGCACGAGTCGTCGATGCCCTGGGTGCCCGGAGCGTGGACGACCACGTTCTCCGCATGCTCGCCGACCTTGTCCGAGGGCGTGAGGAGGGTGGCCGTCGCCGCACGGGCCTCGCCGTGCTCGTCGGTCGTGCGATACATGAACGTCGTCGTCTCCGCATCGTGGCGGATGAGCTTGACCGGGTCGAGGTAGAAGGAGGCGGACTTCTGCTTGATGAGTGCGCCGTCCTCCTCGGGCAGCTGCGCGGGGGACGCGTAGAAGTCCTCTGCGGATCCGTCCTCGGGGAGGTCCTCGAGCGCCGCGGCGTACTCGATGTCCGCTGACGTGATCTCATCGCTCTCGTCGACGACGTCGCGGGCCTCGTCGAGGCTCACGCTCTTCGGCACCTCGTCCGCGGAGAGGGCGGACGAGTCCTCGGCCTGACGGTCCTCGACGAACTGCTTGGCCTCCGCATCGGTCGCGGGGATGGCGTTGACGGCCTGCGCGGGGCCCGCGGTCGTGGCGAATGCCAGGACGAGGCCGGTGAAGGCGGCCGCGCCGGCGGCAGTCGCCCTGCTCAGATGCCGGGTGCGCGTGGTGGAGGGAGTTCTCATTGCTCTGTGTTCCTGTTCTGTCGGTCGTCTCGTCAGTGAGAGTGAGCGCACAGGGTGGTGTCGCGGAGTGGTCGGACGAGGGTGTCGTCATCGCGCGTCCTCGGGAGATGAAGTGGCCTGGTGGGCCGACTCCGTGAACCCTACTCGACAGTAGTACCTGCCGGTAACCTGTCGGGGCCCACTGCGTATCGCTGCGGTGCGTGCACGGGCGATGGGGCCTCGGTGCCATCCGATCGACGCTCGGCTCCGAACCCTCCGTATGGGACACCTCAACCGCACCATGCCCGGGCTGCGCACGCGCGGCGCCCTCGCCGGAGTCGCCGCCACCCTCCTCCTGCTCGGGAGCGCGGACGCGCTCGCCCGGCTGCTGGGCGCGTCGACCTCCCCACTCACCGCGGTCGGCCTGCTGGTCATCCGCGTCCTCCCCACGGAACTCGTGAAGCTCGCGATCGCACTCTTCGGGGAGGCCGACAAGATCGTCCTCATCCTCACCGTCGGCGTCGCCGGTCTGGCGATCGGCGGTCTCATCGGCGGCATCCTATGCACCCGGCCCCGGATCGCCCTGCTCACCTTCACCGCCGCCGAGGCCGTCCTCCTCCTGCTCGTGGGCCTCCGTCCCGAGGCCGGGACGCTGGACTTCGTCGCCGCTCTGGCCGGTTCCGTCCTGGGCGCGCTCGCGTTCGCGCTGCTCCTGGGGGCCGTCCGGGTGCCCGGCCGGACCGGGGACGGGACAGACAGCACACCCTCCGGTCGCGGTGACGCTCCCAGCCTCGGCAGGCGAGGGTTCTTCCTGCTCGCGGGGGCCTCGGCGGTGGTGGGCGCCGTGGGCATCGCCGCCGGTCGGACCGTCGTCGCCGTGGGGCGCGGTGCCGCGGAGGCCGCTCGCCGGTTCGTGCTCCCGACCCCTGCCGTGCGCGCACCTGCCGTCCCGGAGGGCGCCGAGGTGGGAGTCGACGGAGTCGCCCCCTTCACCACGGCGCAGGCGGACCTCTACCGGATCGACACGGCGCTGGTGCCGCCCTCGGTCGACCCGGATGCGTGGGAGCTGCGCGTGGACGGCCTCGTGGAGGAGCCGTTCACACTGACGTTCGACGAGCTGCTGGCGATGCGGCTCGAGGAGCACCGCATCACACTCACCTGCGTGTCCAACCCGGTGGGCGGAGACCTGCTGGGCACCGGCACCTGGACCGGCGTACCCGTGCGCACGCTGCTGGCCCGGGCGAAACCGCTGCCCGAGGCGGACATGGTCCTGTCTCACTCCATCGACGGGTTCACCGCGTCGACGCCGCTGGAGGCGATGACGGACGAGCGTGCGTCGCTGGTCGCCGTCGGCATGAACGGCGAGCCGCTCACCCCGGAGCACGGGTACCCGGTGCGCCTCATCGTTCCGGGGCTCTACGGCTTCGTCTCCGCGACGAAATGGGTGACCCGCATCGAGGTCACACGGTTCGACCAGGCGGAGGCCTACTGGACGCAGCGCGGGTGGGACGCGGAGGCGCCCATTCTCGTCGCCTCGCGGATCGATGTGCCGCGGGGGCTCGACTCCGTGCCCGCCGGCGAGGTCGTGGTCGCCGGATCCGCCTGGGCCCAGCAGGCCGGCGTCGCGGCGGTGCAGGTCAGGCTGGACGACGGGGAGTGGATCGACGCGGACCTGGGGACCGAGGCCAACGCAGACACGTGGCGGCAGTGGAGGGCGGCGCTGCCGGATGTGGAGGCGGGCCGCCACTCGGTCACCGTGCGGGCGGTCGATCATGACGGCACGGTGCAGACGGAGGAGCGCCGCGATCCGATCCCCAATGCGGCGACCGGCCACCACCGCGTCGAGTTCCGGGCGGAATGAAGCGCGCGGTGCGAAGACCGCGGGAGCATCCGTCAGAAAAACTTTCGATCCGACCCATCCACTGACAGATCCGCTCCGAACCAGGGGTACACAGCGGGACATCGCAGACCGCGAGACGGTGGCCCACCACACGGTGCAGTGCATCGCCCGCCCGCTGGACGACGTGAAGGAGAACGACGATGAAGACGTCAATCGCAACAAGGGCATCAGCCGCAGTCGGCATTGCGGCGATCGGTCTGCTGGGACTGAGCGCATGCGGCGGCTCCATGGACGAGGGGTCCGAAGGATCCGGCGCCGAGCAGTCGCAGGAGGCAGGCGGCATGGAAGAGGGCGGCTCGTCCGAAGAGGCCATGGACGAGGGCTCATCGGAAGAAGGCATGGAGGAAGGCTCATCGGGAGGCTCGATGGACCTGGTGGGCGCGGGCTGCGAGGCCTACGCGGAGCAGGTGCCGGAGGGTGACGGCTCCGTCGAGGGCATGGCGCAGGACCCGGTCGCCACGGCCGCGTCGAACAACCCGATGCTCACGACGCTGACCTCGGCCGTGTCCGGCGAGCTCAACCCCGACGTGGACCTGGTCGACACGCTCAACGGCGACGAGTTCACGGTGATCGCACCGGTCGACGATGCGTTCGAGGCAGTGCCGGAGGAGGATCTCAGTGCGCTGGCGGAAGATTCCGACATGCTCACGGACGTCCTGACCTACCACGTGATCCCCGGCCAGCTGAGCCCGGACGAGATCGTCGGTGAGCACGAGACGGTGCAGGGCGACACCGTCACCATCGAGGGTGAGGGCGAGGACATGATGTTCGACGACGCCGGCCTGGTGTGCGGTGGCGTGACGACGTCCAACGCGACGGTCTACATGGTCGACAGCGTGCTCATGCCGCAGATGTGACGATGGAGCGCTCCTCCCCATCTGCACGATCCCGGGGCGGTCCGGCCGACGACGATTCGGTCGGGCCGCCCCGCGGTCGCGCCAGCGCAGTCCCGCCAGGGTTGGCAGGTAAGCCCGATCTGCCCGACTTCGCCGGAGGGGCCGGTCCGTCTGGCTCGGCAACCGCACTTGGACGGGCAGGTTCGCCGGAGATGGACGGCCCGCGCGTCACGGACGCGGGGGAGGAGCACCCGTGCGAAGCTGGGCGGATGACGCCCGCCACGCCCGAGGTCCCCGGTACCTCCGAGAACGGGTCCGCCTCCGTGCGCGGAGGGGCGCTGCCGGGGCGGGACGGAGACGGCGATCGCTGCGCCGGTCTGCTGGGGCGCATCAGCACGGCGGACGAGGCGGCCTTCGAACTCCTCTTCCGTGAGTACGGCGCGGTGATGCTCGCAGCGATCGTCCGGATCGTGAGGGACCGGTCGCTGGGGGAGGAGATCCTCCAGGACTGCTTCACGGAGATCTGGAGGCGGGCATCGTCGTTCGACGTGTCCCGCGGAACGGGGCGAGGCTGGGTCATCACGCTGTGCAGGCGGCGGGCCATCGACCGGGTGCGGGCCGTGCAGGCGCAGCGTGACAGGGACTGGACTCAGGGGGTGGGCCAGCTGACCGCCGTCGGGGAGCCTGCGGAGGACACCGCGGTGGCCCGGGACGAAGCGCTGAGGACGGTGACCGCACTGCGGGACCTGGGCGAGCCGCACGCGTCGACCATCGCGCTCGCCTACTTCCAGGACATGTCGCACGCGCAGATCTCCCAGCAGATGGACGTCCCGCTGGGAACCGTGAAATCCCGCATCAGGGATGGTATGACGAGGTTGAGGACGATGATGGAGGGAGGGCGATGAGCATGGACCGCGACGACCGCGACTACCTGGCCGCAGGCTATGCGCTGGGCGGCCTCTCCGACGATGATCTCGCCGTCGCGTCCGGCCTCCTCGAGACCGATCTGTCCTTCCGCCGCGAGGTCGCCGAGTACGAGGATTCGCTCGCGGGCCTGGCGGAGACCGATGAGCCGCTCACACCGAGCGCCGAGGCGGAGGCCGCGATCCTCGCCATCCCGCGTGCGGACGACGCGCCGGCTGCGGCCACTGCGCCTGCCCCTGATTCCTCGAGCGGCTCTCGATCAGAGGCTCCTGTGGAAGAGCCCGTGTCCCTGAGTGATCTTCGCGCGTCCCGGAGGACGTGGCGGGTGGTCGCGGGAGCGGCAGCCGCCGCGGTCATCGTGGCAGTGGCGGGCCTCGGCGGCGCCCTTCTCCACGTGACGGGGGAGCAGCGGGAGCTCGACGAATCGCTCGCGCAGTCCCAGGAGCAGCTGGACCGCGCCGAGCAGCTGCTGGCTGCTCCGGACGTCCGCACGGACACCGTGGACATGGGCGACGACGCAGGTATGACCGTGGTGTCGTCGATGTCCGAGCAGGTGTTCCAGGTCCGTGCGCACGGCACACCGGAGGTGCCCGATGACCGCGTCATGCAGCTGTGGCTCATCGATGATACCGGAGCCCATAGCGTCGGCTTCCTCGCCGATGGTGCGGTGACGGTCGACGGGTCCGAGTTCGCTGACGGTGCGCTGGTGGGCGTGACCGAGGAGCCGGCCGGAGGGTCGGAGCAGCCGACCTCGGACCCGCTGGGGGTCGTCGAACTCTGACAGGGAACATCCTCGCGCGGTGACAGCGCCCCCGGCTGCGCGGGGCCCGGAGGGCCCCGCGTCGGGAGACCTCAGCTGTCGACGTCGGTCATCGCGCTGCCGCGGTCCTTGCGACGCTGCGCGAGCTTCCCGTACAGCGACAGGAAGACGACGCCTGCGAGCACGACGTAGAGGATCGACGTGATCCAGCTGCTGACCAGGATGGAGTAGTCCCCGTTGGAGCTCAGCAGAGCATCGCGCAGGCTCGATTCCGCGAGCGGACCCAGGACCATGCCGATCATGAGCGGCGCCAGCGGGATGTCGAAGCGGCGCATCATGAAGCCGACGATCCCGATCCCCAGCAGCATCCCCAGGTCGAAGATGTTGTTCGACGTGGCGTAGATGCCCAGCGCACAGAACACCGTGATGCCCGCGTACAGGTACGGCTTGGGGATGAGCAGCAGCTTCGCCCACAGCGGCGCGAACGGCAGGTTGAGGATCAGCAGCACGACCATCGCGATGAAGAAGCTGGCCAGCAGACCCCACACCAGATCCGGTGCGCGGTCGAACAGCAGAGGTCCCGGCTGCAGACCGTACTGCTGGAAGGCCGCCAGCATGATCGCCGCGGTCGCGGACACCGGCAGTCCCAGTGCCAGCAGGGACGCCATGGCGGTGCCGGTCGTGGCGTTGCCCGCGGCCTCCGGTGCGGCGAGGCCGCGGATGGCGCCCTTGCCGAACTTGTTGCGACCGCTCCGCTTGTCGAGGCGGCGCTCCAGGCCGTAGGCCATGAACGTGGGCACCTCGGAGCCGCCTACGGGGACGACGCCGAACGGCAGACCGATGCCGGCGCCGCGCAGCCATGCGGGGATCGCCTCGCGGAACTCCCTGCCGGACAGGAAGGGGCGGCCGGACGAGACCATGACCATGGCCTCGGGATCCCGGCGCAGGCGCGACGCGACCCGGAAGACCTCGCCCAGGGCGAGGACCGCGACCGTGACGGTGACCAGCGAGATGCCGTCGAACAGCTCCGGCACACCGGAGGTGAAGCGCTCCGTGCCGGTGACGGAGTCGATGCCGACGACCGCGATGGCGAGGCCCAGCACCAGCGATGCCAGGCCCTTGAGGACGGAGTCGGAGACGACGGACGACGTCGCGACGAACGCGAAGAGGGCCAGCGCGAAGTACTCGGCGGGACCGAACACTGCAGACAGCGAGGCGAGGGCAGGTGCCAGGAAGACGACGACGATCGAGGAGATCATGCCACCGGTGAACGCGCCGATCGCCGCAGTAGCGAGGGCCTGGGGCGCTCGTCCGGCACGGGCCATCTTGTGGCCTTCGAATGTGGACGCGATCGCGGACCCCTGGCCAGGGGTGTTCATGAGGATCGCCATCGTCGAATCGCCGAACAGACCGCCGAAGTAGACGCCGGCGAACATGATGAACGCGCCGGTGGGGTCGAGGGCGAACGTCATGGGCAGCAGCAGCGCCACGGCCATCGAGGAGCCGAGGCCCGGCAGGACGCCGACGGCGGTGCCCAGGAGGCAGCCGACCAGGACCCACAGCATGTTCATGGGGGTCAGCGCAGAGCCGAACCCGTCCATCAGTGAGAGCAGGGAATCCATATCAGCGTCCTCCCCCGAAGATGAGACCGCTGGGCAGATCGACTGACAGCGCAACTCCGAAGATCAGATAGATGGCGCTCGCGAACAGCAGCGCCAGGGAGATGTCGAAGACGGGGCGCTTCGACCCCATCGAGCGGGCGACGCACCAGAAGAGCACGGCGGCGGAGATGATCCAGCCCAGCGGCAGCAGCAGCGCGATGAACACGACCATCCCGCCCACCGCCCAGGCGAGCCGGGGCCAGTCGGTGTACCAGGCGTGGACCGTGCCCACCTTGTCCGGGTCGGTGAGCACTGCCATCTCCGGCGGCTGCGGCTTGCGGATGATGTCCACGGCCAGTGCGATCGCGATGACGAACAGCGCGACGATGAGGACGCCGGGGAAGAACCGGGGGCCGGGGCCCTCCGCATCCGGGGCGACCTCCATCGTGAACTGGTTGATGAGCATGTACGTCGCGATGCCCACCATGAGCAGCGGGATCGCGAGACCCGCGCGGCCGGTCCACCAGCCGCGCTCCTTCACCTGTTCGGTGCCGACGACCTCCGGGTCGATCGACTGACCCGGGGCGACTTCCTGCAGTTCCTCGTTCACAGTCCCAGCTCCTCGAGCAGCATCTCCGTCTGCTCCCGGTCCTCATCGAGGAACCGGTCCAGATCGTCACCCGTCTCCCATGCATCGGCCCACGCATTGCGCTCCAGTGCGTCCTGCCATTCGGGGGTCTCCCGCATCTGGGTGAGGAGGTCGAGCTGCTGCTGGAACTCCTCCTCAGGCACGTCTCCCGTGGCGAGCATGCCGCGCCAGTTCGAGAGCTCGACGTCGTGCCCCTGCTCGATGATCGTCGGGATGTCGGTGCCCTCGATCCGCTCCGGCCCCGTCACGCCGACCGCACGGACGCGACCGGCCTCGATCTGGTCGGAGACCTCGTTGTAGCCGGTCGCAGCGTAGTCCGCGGTGCCGTTGAGGAGCGCCTGGATGGCTTCGCCACCGCCCGACTTGGGGATGAAGGTGATCTCGCTGGCATCCAGGCCGCCCGCCAGCGCGAGCTCCGCCACGACGAGGTGGTCGAGCGATCCCGCGGAGCCGCCTGTCCACGGGTGGCCCTTCGGATCCTCAGACCATTCCGCGAGCAGGTCGTCGATCGATTCGACGGGCGAATCCGCGGGAACGATGACGACGTCGTAGTCCTCTGCGATCTTCGCGATGGGCCGCACGTCCTCGTAGCCCACGGGGGAGTCATTGATGAGGATGCCGCCGGTCATCGCGGAGCCGGTCGCGAGCAGGGTGTCGGACCTGTCGCCCATCGTCGTGAAGCGGCCCAGACCGATCGTGCCGCCGGCGCCGGGGATATTCACGACCTGGGCGTTGCCGACGAGTCCGGCGGAGCGCATGGCCTGCTGCTGTTCGCGGACGAACCCGTCCCACCCGCCGCCGGGGCCTGCCGGTGCGATGAGTGTGAGGTTGGCGGTGATGTCCGGCGCTGCCGTCGCCTTCTTGACGGAGACCGTCATCGCCGCCACGACCACCACATCAGTGATGATCGCGTAGACGGCGAGCACGGTGCGCCGGACGCCTGATGACGTCTTCATAGGGGGTTTTTCCTCTACCTTGCGGAAATTCTTCTGACCGATCGGCCACGCCAGCGCACTGCGATGGCTGCGTGCGGCTGTGAGCTCGGATCACTTCAGCGTGATCGGTGAGGCAGCGGACGATCCCCTGTTCAAGAAGACGAGGCAGGCCCGAGCCCCTCAGGGGCCCGGGCCTGCCGAAGCGGGACGGGGAGGTGTCAGCCCTCGGTGCCGGCGGCCTCGGCGTCCTTCGCCGCGTACTTCTCCTCGAGCTTCGCGATGCGCTCCGCGTTGGGGCCGTGGCCCGTCTTGTAGACCATCGCCGTGCGCTCGAAGGAGCAGACGACCTCATCGCGCTGGTTGTAGCCCTCCGTGCGGACGGTCACCATGCCCATCGTGGGGCGCGACTTCGACTCGCGGACGCCCAGGACCTCGGAGCGGGAGCGGATCGTGTCGCCCTCGAACACGGGCTTCGGGAGGCTGATGTTCTCCCACGCGAGGTTCGCGAACACGTTCTGCGAGATGTCCGTGACGGTCTGGCCGGTCACCAGCGCCAGCGTGAACGTGGAGTTCACGAGCGGCTGGCCGAACTCCGTGTTCGCGGCGTACTCGTGGTCGAAGTGCAGCGGTGCGGTGTTCTGGGTCAGCAGTGTGAACCAGGAGTTGTCCGTGGTGGTCACAGTGCGGCCCAGCGGGTGCTCGAAGCGGTCGCCCACGACGAAGTCCTCGAAGTAGCGGCCGTTCCATCCGAAGTGCGTCGTCATGATCAGTTCCTTCGTCGCGGGGGTGCGCACACGGTGCGCGATGTGATCGGGACCATCGTACGGAGGACGGAGTGCTGGAGGCGCTGAGGCCCGTATGGCAGACGACGGTCCGCACGGTGAACCGGTCGGCGTGAGGGAGCGCGGGCGGGAACCAGTGTGGCAGCGCGGGCGGGAACAGCAACGGCCCGGGGCGGCGGAATCATCGTGATTCTGCCGCCCCGGGCCGTGGTCACCTCGTGCGATCACCCGCCGAGGCCGTCAGCCGGGTGATTGCCAGCGCCGGCTGCCAGCCCGCCGGCCGTCAGCCGAGGCCGCGATCAGCGGGCGTGATCGTCCAGTTGCCGGATGCCTGGACGCGGACGATCGAGGGGCCGGGCACCATCTCCGCATCACCGGACCAGCTGCCGATCTCGTTGGCCAGGAGAACGGTGCCGCCGTCGCCCAGCTGGTGGACGATGAAGTTCGAATCGCCGACGTAGTCGAAGGTGACGGGTCCGCCGTCTCCGTCGTACAGGAGGATGCGCGAGTCACTGTCGGACTCCCGCAAGGGCGGAGCAGACGAGATCGGTGCGAACGTGAGCATCCAGTTGCCCGAGCCCGAGACGTCGATCCCGGCGGTCTCCTTGTAGTCGTCGATGCCGACATCGCCCTGCAGAACGTCACTGCTCTGCCCCGAGAGGTACATGCTGCCCGCGAGCTCCCCCGCGTCGTCGACCGGGGTGGCGCGTGCGCGATCGCCCACCACCTGGAGGGTGACCCACGCGGCATCGACGCCGTCGGGCATCGGGACGATCTCGTCGCCGTTGCCGTGGACGGTGACCGGGTCGAACGTGCCGAAGGTGGACTCGGCCCAGGCCCTGGCGTCGCCGGAGGCCTGCTGGCCGGTGTCGCCACCCTGGTCGCCCGTGTCGCCACCGGTGTCGCCGCCCTGGTTATCGCCAGTGTCGTCACCGGGCTGCGACGACGAATCGGTGGGCTGCTGCCCGGATCCGGTCGACACGCCGCCGCTGACGGAGAAGCCGCCGGTGAAGGCGATGATGACCGCGATGATGATGCCGATGACCAGCTGGAGCAGCCAGACGCCGATCGTGATGATCCACGCCTTCTTCTTGTGCTGGTCGTAGCCGGCCAGGCGGCGCCCCTCCTTGTCCCGGGACGCGCCCACCAGGTGCATGATGAGGTCGATGAGGGCCCAGATGCCGAAGCCGCCGGCGGTCACGAGCTTCGCGATCGCGGTGCCGATCTTGCCCAGGTAGAAGCGGTCGGCACCGAGGCCGCCCAACAACCAGCCCAGCAGCCACGTGACGACGAAGGACTTGTCCGATTCGCCCTGTGCCGGGCCTGCTCCGTAGCCGCCGAAGGCCGACTGCTCCGACCCGTACTGGTCGGTGCCGTACTGACCGCTGCTGTACTGGTCGGATCCGTACTGTCCGGACGAGAACTGGTCGGGAGCCGCGCCGTACTGACCGGGAGGGGAGCCGTAGTGCCCGCCGTACTGGTCGGGCTGGGCGCCGTAGGGTGCTGCGCCGCCGTACTGTCCGGCGTCCTCGCCGTAGTGGCCGGGCTGCGAAGCGTACTGTCCGCCACCGTCCTGTCCGCCGCCGTACTGACCGGCGAACTGGCTCTGGTCGCCGCGGTAGTCGTCTTGGGATCCGTAGGACGACAGGGGCAGGCCCGTGTTCGGGTTGTACTGGGGCTCGCCGTTGTCGGCGGAACCGGAACCGGAGGCTCCGTAGGGCGGTTGCGACATGGGGTCTTCCTCTTCGACTGCGGGGGCGGACCGATGCATGGATGCGCGCGGCATGCCGCGCGGCCCGCCCGAGGTGGGGTCGTGACAAGTCTGACACGTCCGCGCTCCTCCGGCGGATCCGCCGTGTAACAGGATCGCCATGCGCGCGTGTCAGCGCCCGTGCGTAGACTCCGAGACATGAGCAACGAACCGATCTTCAAGGACGCGCACGAGGTCTCGACCGCACCCGTTGTCGCACTGGGTCTGCTGGGCGGCTACCTCACAGCACGGGAGACGATGATCCGTCCTCTGGGCGGCGCTGTGCTGGCCGCTGCGGGAGCGTATGCGGGACGCACCTGGCTGAAGAAGCGGGGAGCGGGGACGACCGTCGGACTGTCCGCCGCATACCTCCTGGGCTTCGGGCTCTCCCATCCGCTTGCCAAGAAGATCGGCCCGTGGCCGGCGGTCCTGTCGGTCACGGCTGTCGCAGCGGGTGCCTCGTACCTGCTGGTCGATCGGGACTGAAGCGTGGCAGGACTGACCATCGGCGGTGCCGCGCAGCCTGAGCGCCGCGGGAACCTGTGGACCGAAGCGCTCGAACGCAATCCGGAGCACTCGAAGAACTACGCGGAGCGCTGGCGGCGCATCGAGGCGTCCGGCCAGGACGTCTACGGCGAAGCCCGACTCATCGACGCGATGGCGGAGCGGGGCGCGCGGATCCTCGACGCGGGCTGCGGCACCGGCAGGCTGGGAGGCTGGCTCGCCCAGCGCGGACACACCGTGGTCGGGGTCGACCTGGACCCCTATCTGATCGAGGTCGCGCAGACCGATCATCCGGACGCCGAATGGCACGCTGCTGATCTGGGGCAGATGGATCTGCGCCAGCCGTACGGCGACCGCATCCGGTTCGACCTGGTCGTCATGGCGGGCAACGTCATGACGTTCGTCGCGTCGGACGAACGCCGCCTGGTGCTCGAGCGCATCGCCGACCACATGTACCCGGACAGCCGCTTCGTCTGCGGTTTCGGAGCAGGTCGCGGGTACTCGTTCGACGAGTTCTTCGCAGACGCCGAGGCCGCGGGGCTCACCCTCGACCTGCGACTGGGCACGTGGGATATGAAGCCGGCGTCGGACGACTTCGTGGTGGCGGTCCTCTCCCGTCGCTGACGGCTGATCCGGTCGGCTCAGGCCGGGGATGCCGTCCACGGTGCATCCGCGACCACCCGGACGATCGACGGGCCGTCCGCCAGCGGGCCGGGGACGCCGGGTTCGTCGGACACCACCAGGGTGTCCCCGGGCACCGTCTGCCTGACGGAGAGTACGTCCATGTCGCCGTCGAACGTGTAGTCGCCCGCGGGTCCGTCGAAGAAGAACGCACCCGCCGTCTCGTTCGCCTCGGGCAGCTCCGGCAGGGCTGACACCGGCTCGATCGTCACCGTCCAGCCTGCGTCGTCGGACATCTCGATCGACGCGACGCGCGAATCGTCGCCGTCGGTCATGTAGACGGCGACGTGCTCCATGTCCCCTGACTGGTGGTCCACGTCGATCGCGTAGATCGATTCCCCGGCGCCGTCCAGGACGTCGGGGGAGGCCGGGATCATCTCCGTCTGAGAGACCGTGATGATGCCGGAGTCGATCCCCTCCGGCACGTCGACGACCTCCTCCCCGCTGCCGGAGGCGGTGAACGTCTCGAACTCGCCGTACTCCGCGGCGGCCCATTCGGCGCTGGTCGCGGAATCGCCGGCCGCGGTGTCCGCGGCGTCGTCCTCGGTGCCGCTTCCCGCCTGCTCGTCCTCGCCCGCACCGCTCGCTCCGTCGTCGCGCGACGCGTCGCCGTCACTCGTCCCGGCATCCGTCGAGCTCGAGCAGCCCGCCACGACGAGGAGTGAGGCGGTCGCACCGACGGCGGCGGAGGTGCGGATCGCGGTGAGGAGACGGGAGCGGTACGTGGAGGACATGGATTCCTTCGATCGGGCGAACGTGCCCCGCTATTCTGCCACTGCTCCGCATCGCAACCGACGGTGATCCGGCCCCGCGGCCCCCTCACCGTCCCGCGCCCCACCTCTCCCGCTTGCCCCGCAGGAAGTCGACGATGGCGTCCGCGCGCGTGGTCACCTCGGCATGGTCGCCGATGCAGGCGACTGCCGCGACGGTCCGTTCGTCCACCGTCACAGCGGTCGCGATCCCCTCGATCTCCACCTCGGACACGTCCGGTGTCACCACGAACCCGTCGCGCTCGATGGCGGGCAGCTCTTGGAGGAAGCGCTCGACCAAGGGCTGGTCCTGCTCTCGCGCTGTGCTGAGCCGAGCCCACAGGTCGCGCCGCTCCATGCCTGCGAGCAGCACCCAGCCGCTCGAGCACCGCAGCAGCGATCGCTTCACGTAGTTCTCCGCCAGATAGCCGTACGTCGGGCTGGTCGAGGCGTGGTCGACGTAGTAGAGATCGGATCCCACGATGATCCCCAGCACGGTCGTCATGCCGGTCTGCTCGTAGATCTCCTCGAGGTCCTCATGCGTCACGACGTCCGAATCCGGCGTGCCGGCCAGCCGCGTGAGGAAGTGGGGAGCCGGTCCCAGGGTGTAGAGCCTGTCGCGCTCCTCCAGGTACCCGGTCGCGACCAGACCGTTCGCCAGCCCCTGGACAGAGCTCAGCGGCGCGTCGAGGATCCGCGCCAGCTCCGTGAGGCTCGCCCCATGAGGGCGCCTGGCCACGAGGTCGAGGATCTCCGCGACCCGGTCGATCATCCGGTGGCGCGGTCGCGGCTTCGCCCCGTCGGGCGAGGGGGGAGTGTGCACGGGGTCTCCAGAGGGTCAGCGGTCTTCGCCACAGTGTAGATTCGTCCCATCGTCCACCGCAATTAAGTAGACAAGTACAGGATCACGTATTAATGTGTGAGGTCAGTCGCGGTGCACAGACAGTCCCGCGGCTCCGACGACGATTGAGGTGACACCCGGATGGGCGGACAACTCGTCCCGCAGCTCGTCACAGAGGACGAGCAGACCCGCGCACTGAGACTGGAGGTCCGCAGCTTCCTCCGCCGGGAGGCCGCAGCCGGCACCTTCACCCCGTGGGTCGACACGTGGCTGACCCGCTGGGACAACGACTTCACGAGGAAGCTCGCCGCCCGCGGCTGGGTCGGCATGACGATCCCCACGGAGTACGGCGGACACGGGCGGACGTTCCTCGAGCGCTTCGCGGTGACGGAGGAGCTGCTAGCCATGGGCGCCCCCGTCGCCGCGCAGTGGGTGGCGGACCGCCAGATCGCCCCGTCGCTGCTGCGGTTCGGCACGGAGGAGCAGAAGCAGGCCTTCCTGCCCAAGATCGCCTCCGGGGACCTGTGCTTCGGCATCGGCATGTCCGAACCCGAATCCGGCTCCGACCTCGCGAGCGTCCAGACGAAGGGACGCCGCGTCGAGGGCGGCTGGCGCATCACCGGCCGCAAGACGTGGACGTCCGGCGGTCATGTGGCGGACGGCTTCTTCGCGCTCGTCCGCACGGAGCCGCTCGACCCCGCCCACCGCCACGCGGGGCTCTCGCAGTTCATCGTCGATCTGCGCGCCGACGGCGTGAGCATCGACCCGATCGTCTCGATGAACGGCGGCCACCACTTCAACGAGGTCACCCTCGACGACGTCTTCATCCCGGACGACCGCGTGCTCGGCGAGCCGGGGGAGGGGTGGCACCAGGTCACATCCGAACTCGCCTTCGAGCGCAGCGGCCCGGAGCGCTTCCTGTCGACCTTCGCCCTGCTCGAGGAGGCCTTCGGTCACCTGCGCGCGACTCGCACACAGGCACCCCTCGAGACCGCGCCCGAGGCCGGCGGCACCGCCAGCGGCGGCCCGCAGCCTCCAGCCCGGTCGGCCTCGGTCGGATCGCTGTCCTCGACCGCGACCACCGCCTCGGCCGCGGCGCCAGCCGTTCCCGGGAGCGGCAGCCCCGCCACCGGCGGAGCGCTGGGCCGCCACGTCGCGCGCGTGACCGCGCTGCACCACATGTCGCTGTCGGTCGCCTCCAGCCTGCAGGCCGGCGAGAACGCGGACACCGCCGCCGCGCTGGTCAAGGTGCTCGGCACCACTGAGGAAGGCGACATCGCGGAGACCGTCGATCGGCTGGTCGGCGACGTCGCCGCAGACAAACCCCGCCTGCAGGACCTGGTCGACGCCGCGATCGCGCAGCGTCCCGGCTTCACCCTGCGCGGCGGGACGAACGAAGTGCTCCGCGGCGTGGTCGCGCGCAGCCTGGGCCTGCGGTGAGAGAGGAACACACGATGACGAACGAACAGCTCACCGACGCGGCCGAGGTCGCAGCCGAACTCCGCACAGTCGCCGCCGACATCTTCACGGACGCGGCGGACCGACTCGCGGACACCGTCGCCCGCACCCTCGACGCCCAGGTGTGGGCGACGCTCGAGGAGACCGGGCTCGCCCGCCTCACCGGCTCCGAGGACTCCGGCGGCAGCGATGCCGGCTGGCTCGAGGCCGCCGCCGTGCTCGGCGAGGCCGCCTCCGCGGGCGTGCCGCTGCCCCTGCTCGAGCACGATCTGCTGGCCGGCTGGCTGCGCGATGCGGCTGGGCCGCCCGCTTCTGCCGAGGCCCCGACCGGTTCGCCGGCCGATGCCGCCGGGAGCACTCCGGCCATCTCCACCGCCGCCGAGGCAGTGGCGACCGGCCGTCCGGTGACGGTGCCGTGGCTGCCGGCTGCGGCCTCGGTCGTGGTGCTCGACTCGAGCGGCGAGCGTCCGCAGGTCTACGAGATCGCGGCGAGCGACCTCGTGTTCGACGAGCGCACCTCCGTGAGCGGCGAGCCGCAGGCCGTCGTCGTGCTGCCGACGGGAGTCGCCGGCGCGGTCGAGGTCTCCGCGGAGGTCGCCGACGAGTTCCGGTACCGCGGGGCGCTGGGCCGCGCGGTGCAGATGGCGGGAGCCGGCGAGGCGATCTCCCAGCTGTGCGTGGAGCACGTGACGACCCGCGTGCAGTTCGGCCGACCGATCGGGAAGTTCCAGGCCGTGCAGCAGCTGGTCACGGACGTCGCGAGCGAGGCGGCACTCACGCGGACCATCGTGGATCGCGCGGTGCTGACCGTCGCGGAGCACGGCATGCAGGACGCCCGGTCCCGCTTCTTCGTCGCCGCCGCGAAGGCGTGCGCCGGGGGAGCGGCGGAGACGATCGTGCGCAACGCCCACCAGATCCACGGGGCGATCGGCACGACGCTCGAGCACTCTCTGCAGCGGCGCACGCGCCCCGTCATGGGGTGGCGCCGCGAGTTCGGCTCCACGGCGGAATGGGAGACGCGGATCGAGGAGCTGGTCCTCGACGGTGACGCGGACCTGTGGGAGCTGGTGACGGCATGAGCGGGGCCGACCACCCGAACGGGGTCGAGGGTGCGGCGCGCCCCTTGGACGGAGTGACGGTCGTCGATCTGTCGCGCGTGCTCGCGGGACCGCTGTGCGGGCAGATGCTCGCGGACCACGGTGCCGAGGTCATCAAGGTGGAGCCGCCCGCGGGCGACGACACGCGCACCTGGGGCCCGCCGTTCCTGCCCGACGGCACCGGTGCGTACTTCACCGGGCTCAACCGGAACAAGCACAACATCGCGCTGGACCTCCGTACCGAGGCCGGGATGGAGGTGCTCGACCGCCTGCTCGCGGACGCGGACGTCGTCATCGAGAACTTCAAGGCAGGCACCCTGGAGAAGTGGGGACTGTCGGACGATACGATCGCGCAGCGCTATCCGCGGCTGATCCACTGCCGGATCACCGGCTTCGGAACCGACGGACCGATGGGCGGAGCGCCCGGGTACGACGCGGTGCTGCAGGCCTATGGCGCTGTGATGAGCATCAACGGCGAGGCCGGCGGGCCGCCCACCCGGGTCGGCGTGCCGATCGTGGACATGATGACGGGCTACCTGTCGTTCTCCGGGATCCTGCTGGCGCTGCGGGAGCGCGACGCGTCGGGGCGCGGCCAGCTGGTCGATGCTGCTCTGCTGGATTCCGCGATCGCGATGCTCCACCCCCATTCGGCGAACCTGCTCAACGGCGGGGACGAGCCGGTGCGCATGGGATCCGCTCACAGCAACGTCGCCCCCTACGACGTGTTCGACGTCGCCGACGGGCAGTTCTTCCTGGCCGTCGGCAATGACCGGCAGTTCCGCTCGTTCGCTGAGGTGATCGGCCTGCCTGAGCTCGTCGACGACCCCCGGTTCGCCACGAACGGCGACCGGGTGACGAACTATCCTCAGCTGCGCGCCGTACTCGCCGAGGCCCTGGCAGGGTTCGCGCGCGAGGCACTCGGAGCGTCCCTGCTGGCACGCGGAGTCCCCGGTGGGCCGGTCCACACGATGTCGCAGGCTCTCGCCGATCCGCAGGTTCGCCACCGCGGCATGGTGCTCGAGGACGGTGACTACCGCGGGATCGCCAACCCGGTGAAGCTGGGACGGACGCCTGCCGGGTACCGGTGGGCACCTCGGGCGAAGGGAGCCGACACGCGTGCGGTCCTCGAGCGGCACGGCTTCGACGACCAGCGGATCGCCGGGTTCGAGGCCGACGGCACCGTCGTCACGGCGGGGGAGCCCGCGGGTGCCGACGCCCGCTGACTGATCCGGTTCGTATCCGGACCTGATGTCCGCACACGACGCAGCACACTGACGAATGAGGAGCACACCATGACAGAGACATCGCAGGATACGACACCGCAGGACGGCGGGAACGACGTCGCGCTGCTGGTCGAGCTGGACGGGCACGTGGAGACGTGGACGCTGAACCGCCCCGACAGCCGCAACCCGATCTCCGACGACGACATGGTCGCGGCGATTGTCGACGCGGTCGATGCCGCGAATGCGAACCCCGAGGTCCGCGTCGTCATCCTCACCGGTGCGGGCAAGGCGTTCTCCGCCGGCGGCGACGTGAAGAAGATGCGGGACCAGTCCGGCATGTTCGGCGGGCACCCGCACCAGATGCGCAACGGCTACCGCTACGGCATCCAGCAGATCCCGCTGGCGCTGCAGCGCCTCGACGTGCCGCTCATCGCCGCGGTCAACGGGCCGGCAGTGGGCGCCGGCTGCGATCTCACCGCGATGGCGGACATGCGCATCGCGTCGGAGACGGCGTGGTTCGCAGAGTCCTTCGTGAAGCTCGGCATCATCCCCGGCGACGGCGGCGCATGGTTCCTGCCCCGCCTCGTGGGGCCGGCGCGCGCTGCGGAGATGACGCTCACCGGTGACCGGGTCGACGCGAAGACGGCGCTGGAGTGGGGTCTGGTCAGCCGCGTCGTGGCGCCGGAGGACCTCATGTCGGAGGCGCGTGCGCTGGCCGATCGCGTCGCGGTCAACCCGCCGCACGCCGTGCGTATGGCGAAGAAGCTGCTGAAGGAGTCGGACGGGTCGAACCTGTCGTCGCTGCTGGAGCTGTCCGCCGCGATGCAGCCGCTGGCCCACAGCGCACCGGACCACGCAGAGGCGATCGGGGCGTTCCTCGACAAGCGGGACGCGACCTTCACGGGGGAGTGAGGCGAGCTCACCCTCTTTCCCTGTCATCGAGTGAGTGCAACCTGGTCCTTCGCGACGATTCCTGGACCAGGTTGCACTCACTCGACGACGGTGAGGGGTGGCCCGTCAGCGCAGCGACTCCCACGACGCCACGATCGAGTGCGCCGCATCGAAGTCCGCGGCATCGACGACGAGCACGAGAGCACCTGCATGGTCGCTGTACTGCGTGCGCACCCACACTCCCGCATCGGCAAGGCGTGTGAGGAGGGCCCCCAGCTGTCCCGGCGTCTCCTGATCCAGGGGCGCGAGGACCACGCGGTTCATCCGCACCGATCGCGCCCCCGCACGGCGGACGGCGTCGATGACTGAAGCGCTTGCAGAAGCGTCGGGCACCGAGACAAGGTAGTGCGCCGTGCCAGGAGCGAACATCCCGCCTCCTTCGAGACTCACACCTGCGTCCCCGATCGCTCGGGCCAGATCCGCGAGTGCGTGAGGGGTGCTCGGAACCTGGACCTCGAGGTCCTGAGGCGTCGGCGAGGCGTCATCGGCAGCGGCCCGATCCTTCAGCGTCGGAATCAGCCGCTCCTGTGCTGAACCCGGCCGTTCTCGCAGACCGACCGTCTCCTCCTGCATGCCGTCACTCCTCGTCGACGACGGTGGTCGTCACCTCGACGGGAACTGCCAGTGAGTTCGCGACGTAGCAGTGCTCATGGGCGGTATGCGCGAGCTGCTCGATCTCCCCGTGATCCGTCCCAGCGGGGACTGTGACGATGACGTCGAGCGACACGGTGTCGAGTCGAGCCGGCTCTGCCTCGAGCAGCAGACGCGAAGCCGCTGTGTCCTCGTACCCGAGGATCGTCACCCCGGCCCGGGCCGCAGCCCCGAGGAAGGAGAGCATCTGGCACGAGGCGGCGGCCGCCACGATGAGCTGTTCGGGGTTCCATCTGGCGGGGTCGCCGCGGAACGACGGATCGGCGCTGAGGTCGAGGTCCACCGCGGCCGGCGGCGACGCGATGACATGGTTGCGTGAGTAGGAGCGGATGCCTCCAGCAGTGGTACCGCTCCATCGGGTGTGTGTCTCATACGAGTGCGAAGCCATGGTCCCAGTGTGCGCGGGCGATCGTTCGGCGATGGCCGAAGTATCTGGGCGTAGCCTGGGACCATGGACAGCCGCAGTCTGGACCCGAGCACCACGGAGTCCGGATCCCGCCGGCGGGATCGCGATTTCTCCGGGCTCGGGAAGGCCTTGGCCTCACCCACTCGCTCCGTCATGCTGTCGCTCCTCATGGACGGCACGGTGAGACCCGCCGGGGAACTGGCGCGGGCAGCCGGGGTGTCCGCCTCGACGGCATCCGAACATCTCTCCGTCCTCGTCGACGCCAGGCTCGTCACGTGCACGGCACGGGGCCGAGGCCGCTACTACCGGCTGAGGGGCCCAGAGGTGGCTCACGCACTCGAGACGCTGGGGCACATCGCGCCCGCTGCGCCCGCCACCGGATACACGGGGGTGCGTGCCGCTGAGAGACTGGCCTCGGGTCGCTTCTGCTACGACCATCTGGCCGGCCGCCTCGGAGTCGGGCTCACCAGGGGGTGGGTCGCCGCCGGGTGGCTCGACGACCCCGACCACCTGCAGCTCACCTCAGCCGGACGCGACGGGTTCGCCGATCTGGGTGTGGACGTCATCGGTCTCGACGCGCTGCGTCGACCCACCACGCGGGCCTGCCTGGACTGGACCGAGCGACGGCCGCATCTGGCAGGGGCACTCGGCGCCGCCGTCGCCGCACTGTGCGTCGAGTCGGAGTGGGTCGTGCGGCGACCCGGCAGTCGAGGTGTCCGGGTGACCGATACGGGAGCGGCAGTCTTCCGCCGCCAGTGGGGCGTCGGCCTCTCCGCATAGCATCGCCCTCTGCGTGCACGGGATGAGGCCGGATCGCGCTTCCCACCCGGTGGATCTTCGCTCCGTGCGGCCCAGTACTCTCTGAGAGGCACCACGGAGAGGTCTCATCTCCCTGCTGTCGGTCCATGCCTGCGGAACGGGGAACGGGAATGACTGATACGACGATCATGACCCTCATCATCATCGCGTACCTGGTGATCGTCGCGGTGATCGGACTCGCAGGGACCAAGCTCATCAAGGGCTCGGACGACTTCATGCTGGCGGGCCGCAAGCTCGGTCCCTTCATGGTGATCGCGGGCCTGACCGCCACCCACATCGGCGGCGGCGCGGTCATGGGGGTGAGCGAGGACAGCTACGTCTACGGCGTCAGCGGCGTCGCGTACAGCGTCGGCACCGCACTGGGCCTCATCCTGCTGGGCGTGCTGTCAGCGGAGAGGCTGCGGAGTCTCTCCCTGCGGACCATCACCGACTACCTCGCGCTTCGCTACAACTCGAAGATGGTGCGCGGTCTGGCCTCGGGCCTCTCCATCATCGCCGTGACCGGCATCGTGGCCGCCCAGGTCAACGCCGCCGGCGGAGCCTTGGCCATCCTGGGCATCGATCCGACGATCGGCGCCATCGTCGCAGTGCTGCTGTTCATCGCCTACACGGTCTTCGCGGGAATGTGGGGCGTGGCGCTCACTGACGCCGTGCAGGTCATCATCGTCGTCATCGGAGTGCCCATCGCCGCGATCGCCGGTCTGCGTGCGGCAGGCGGACTCGACGGGCTGCGGACGTTCGCGGAGACCAGCGGAGACATCGTGAGCGCCGACTACTTCTCCCCGGTCGGCATGGGCGTCATGGCGATGCTCGGCATCATCACTCCGGTGATCATGTACGACCTCATCGGTCAGGACTTCTACCAGCGCCTCTTCTCCGCGCGCAGTGCGGCCGTCGCGCGGATCTCCGCGATCTCCGCCGGCCTGCTCCTCCTGGTCTTCGCGATCTTCCCGGTCATCGGCGGCATGAGCGCGCGTGCGCTGTTCGGAGACCTGGAGCACTCGTCGTCGGCCCTGCCGACCCTCATCTCCGAGGTACTTCCCATCGGCGTCGCCGCCGTCATCGTCGCCGCGATCCTCGCGGCCGTCATGTCCACCGCGGATTCGCTGCTGATCGCCGGCAGCACGCACATCACGAACGACTTCTACCGCGAGATCATGGGGCGCGATCCGGAGGACGACAGCCCGCGGACGCTCGCCGTCGCTCGCGTCTGGACCCTCATCCTGGGGGTCGGTGCGCTGGTGTTCGCACTCAGCGTGCCGGGGATCATCACCGTCCTCTCCCTCGCCTACACGATGTACGCCTCCGGTGTCTTCGTGCCCGTGATCGGCGGTCTGCTCTGGCGGCGTGCAACCCGCGCCGGAGCCCTCGCAGCGATCATCGCCGGGTCCGTTGGCGGACTCGCGGGGGTGTTCGGCCTGTTCGACTACGGCGCCGTCCCCGAGGTCGTGGTCGGGGGCGTGGCATCGCTCATCGCCTTCGTCGTGTTCTCCCTGCTCACGAGACCCGACACTGCCGCGGAGCATGCGGACGGACGCCAGAAGAGGGCCACCGAGGCCTGAGGCTCCGCTCCTCCGAGTCCGAGATCTCGGACAGCGGGAGCGTGCTGACCCCTTCTCCGCCGAGGCTGCGGGCCTCACGATGGTGAACAACGCATCCGATCGTGTTCGCCGCCGTCCGCACCGGAGGAGTTCCCATGTCACAGCCGACCAACTCTGCGCAGCCGACCAACTCTGCGCCCCGCCCCCGCACCACCAGCACCACTCCCACCCGCACCACCCACGACCCCTCCCGCACGATCCGCGCCCCACGCGGCACGACGATCACCGCCAAGTCCTGGCAGACCGAGGCGCCCAAGCGGATGCTCATGAACAACCTCGACCCCGAGGTCGCGGAGCGCCCCGAAGACCTCGTCGTCTACGGCGGCACGGGCCGGGCCGCTCGGTCGTGGGAGGCGTACGACGCGATCGTCCGCACCCTCGACGAGCTCGAGGACGACGAGACTCTGCTCGTCCAGTCCGGCAAGCCCGTCGGCGTCCTGCGCACCCACGAGTGGGCCCCGCGCGTCCTGCTGGCCAACTCGAACCTCGTGGGCGACTGGGCGAACTGGGAACACTTCCGCGAGCTCGAGGCGGAGGGCCTCATGATGTACGGCCAGATGACCGCCGGGTCCTGGATCTACATCGCGACGCAGGGGATCCTGCAGGGCACGTACGAGACGTTCGGCGCGGTCGCGGACAAGCGCTTCGGCGGGACGCTCGCCGGCACTCTGACCGTCACCGCCGGCTGCGGCGGGATGGGCGGCGCGCAGCCGCTGTCCGTCACACTCAACGGCGGCGCCTGCCTCATCATCGATGTGAACGAGTCGTGCCTGCGCCGCCGCCGGTCCAAGCGCTACCTCGATGAGGTCGAGACGGACCTGGACGCGGCACTCGCGAAGGTGCTGGCTGCGAAGGCGGAGAGGCGTCCGCTGTCCGTGGGACTCGTGGGCAACGCCGCCGAGGTCCTGCCCGCCCTGCTGGACCGTCCCGAGTCCGCGCAGGTGGACATCGTCACCGACCAGACGTCCGCGCACGACCCCCTGTCCTACCTGCCGGTGGGTGTGAGCCTGGACGACTGGCACGAGGAAGCCGCACAGGATTCGGAGAAGTTCACCCTGCGGGCGCAGGAATCCATGGCGGGTCACGTCCGTGCGATGGTCGAGTTCCAGGACCGCGGTGCAGAGGTGTTCGACTACGGGAACTCGATCCGCGACGAGGCCCGCACCGCCGGCTACGACCGTGCGTTCGCGTTCCCCGGCTTCGTTCCCGCCTACATCCGCCCGCTGTTCTGCGAGGGGATGGGCCCCTTCCGCTGGGTGGCGCTGTCCGGGGACCCGCAGGACATCGCCGTGACGGACGCGGCCCTCAAGGATCTGTTCCCGGACAACGAGCACCTGCACACGTGGCTCGATGCGGCGAACGAGTTCGTCGAGTTCGAGGGGCTGCCGGCCCGCATCTGCTGGCTGGGCTACAAAGAGCGCCACCAGGCGGGTCTCCTCTTCAACCGCCTGGTGGCCGAGGGGAAGGTGTCCGCACCCATCGTCATCGGGCGCGACCACCTGGACTCCGGATCCGTGGCCTCGCCTTACCGGGAGACGGAGGAGATGGCCGACGGCAGCGACGCGGTGGCGGACTGGCCGCTGCTCAATGCGCTGGTCAACACCTCATCGGGGGCGACGTGGGTGTCGCTGCACCACGGCGGCGGAGTCGGCATGGGCAGGTCCATCCACGCGGGACAGGTCTCCGTGGCCGACGGGACGGATCTGGCCGCGCGGAAGCTGGAGCGCCTGCTGACGAACGATCCCGGCATGGGCGTGCTGCGGCATGTGGACGCGGGCTACGACCGGGCGCGCGAGGTCGCACAGGAGCGCGGCGCCTGGGTGCCGAGCGACCCGACGCTGGATCAGCTCCGGCCCTGACGCGGCATCCCTGCTGCGTCCGTTCAAGACGCTCCCCTGATCATCGCGGTCCCGCGCATGGCACACTCGGAACGGTGACCGTCGAGGAACCCGTCGTACTCGCAGCTGCCAGCGTCGATCTCCTTGCCGCCGCGGACGTCCCGGCACCCCCTGACGCCGGCGCTGCTGACGGCGCTGGCGGCGCAGACCGGACGATGGCCGAGCGCTGGCTGGATCGTGACCAGTACGTGCGGTGGTCGCGTCTGCTGCGCGCCCAGGACCGGGACGACTTCCTCGCGGCGCGGATCGCCGCGGACTCCGTCGTGCGACGGCTGTGCCCCGAGGCGGACGCGCTGAGGACGCCGCTGCACTTCCGGCAGCGCTGCGATGAATGCGGAGGCGCACACGGCCGGCCCGAGGTCCCGGGCATGCGCCTGTCGGTGTCCTGGGCGCACGCCCGTGGCTGGGTGGTGGCGGCGGCCCACCGCGGTGATCGAGTCGGTGTGGACATCGATCACCTGGAACCGTGGATGCCGATCGCCGTCGGGTCGACGGTCACCGGTCGCCACTTCGTCCGGGCGGAGGCTCTCGTCAAAGTCGGCGCGATGGACCTCGACTCCGCGCTCGCCGCGGCTCTCGACTGGCCTGAGTCTCCGGCTCACCCCTACGGCGGCTTGACCGTTCGCGATCTGCAGTGGCCAGGAGGGCTGGTCGGAGCCGTGGCGTACAGCTGATCCCTCGCCGGACATCGCAGAGGGGCGGGGCAGTGGTGCGGCGCCCCGGAAAATGCATATGCGGATATATAGATATGCGCAATCGATCATTATATTCTGTGCGCGAACTCTCCTAGTCTTTCCATGCCGAATACGGCGCCACGGAAGGGTCGGGAAGAGAATGCTGGATGGTGTGTTGAATGCCCTGGAAAGGGAAGTGGGAAACGACGACCATCGACGTATTCGCAAGGACCTCGATGCCCTCGATGAATGGGCGGAATCCGTCCTCTTCCACACGCTCCGCATCGAAGCGTCCTTCTCCTCTCCCAGTCGGTGGAGCCTCGAAGAATTCGCTCAGGCACTGTCCGCCCACCCGCGCCACCGATGGTTGCTGCGGAGGTGGCTGGACGTCCTCACCGCCCGCGGAGCTCTCCTCTTCGATCCCGACGCGCGGACATGGGGAGTGGGTACGCCGCTCCCGCCGTCGGATCAGCTGGAGCGCTCCGTGCATCCCGGCCCCATCTGCGGCGACTCGCTGTGGGACTTCTATCGAGACTGCGCCGACCGGCTGCCGGAGCTGATGCGCGACGAGCTGACCGTCCAGCCGCTGCTGTTCCAGCGGGAGGACGTGCTCGACGGGATCTATCGGACGAACGCCGTCTCCCGGGGGACCAATGCCGCCGCGGCAGCGGCCATCCAGCAGATCGCTCCTACTCGAGTGATCGAGGTGGGCGCCGGCACCGGAGCCACGACCCGATCGATCCTGAACGCCCTGCCGGACGGGGCGGAGTACCTCTTCACGGATGTGACCCCCTATTTCTTCGACAGCGCTGCACAGCTGTCCGATCGCGTCGAGGTACGCACTCGCCTCATGGACATCAATCGATCGGAGCAGCTTCCCCCGTACCAGGCAGTGGTGGCCGGGAACGTCCTCCACAATGCGTGGGACATCGACGACGCTGCAGCCGCGTGCGTGGACCTCGTGGAGGACGGCGGTCACATCGTCATGATCGAGACCGGGCGCGAGCACCGCCCCCTGCTGCTGTCGATGGCGTTCCTCATGTCGCAGTCCGTCGAACAGCCGGAGTCCCGGATCCGGGACCAGCGTCGCCACGACGCGAGGATGCTCCTCCGTGCGGACGAATGGGAGCGCGCGTTCGAACGAGCAGGCGCACAGGTTCTCGCTCGCGCTCCCGGCGACGATCACTCGCTCAGTCCCTCGGCGCAGTTCGTCCTCGTTGCGCGCCGTGGCCATCGGAAGGATGACATCACATGAATGATGAGATCGCAGTCGTCGGCTTCGCCTGCCGATTCCCGGGAGCCGCAGACGCAGACTCCTACTTCTCGCTGCTGCGCGACGGCCGCTCCGGCCTGCGCACCGTCGAGACGGCGCCCGGCCGGGTGGGTGTCGTCGGCACTCTCGACAGCGCGCTCGCATTCGACCCCGCACCCTTCGGCCTGGGCGACGCAGAAGCACGCATGCTCGATCCCCAGCACCGGATCTTCCTGGAGTGCGTCGCGGACGGCCTCGATCACGCCGGGCACGGGCGTCCGGGCGCACGGGGAGCGGTCGGCGTGTACGCGGGTACAGGCCTCTCCAGCTACCTCACCAGCCGTTTCGGGGATCGCTTCGACCCGACCGGAGGTGACGACCCTGTTTCCAATCTGGCGCTGCACTCCGCGAACGTCGCGGAGTACATGCCTCTGAGAGCCGCGCACGCACTCGACCTCGACGGCCCCGCCGTATCGATCGGCGCAACCTGCGCCACGTCGCTCGTCGCTGTGCACCAGGCGGTTCAGTCGCTGCTGGCCGGAGAGTGCGATACCGCTGTCGCCGGGGGAGTCACCGTCACCATCCCGGAGTCCCACGGCTATGTGAGTGTCCCCGACGGACCATTCAGCTCGGACGGTGTCACCCGCGCGTACTCGCAGCGCGGCGACGGGACTGTGTTCACCGACGGCGCCGGGGTCGCCGTGCTCAGGCGCCTGGACGACGCGGTCGCCGCGGGCGACACGATCCACGCCGTCGTGCTCGGCAGCGCCGTCTCCAACGACGGTGCCGACCGGATCGGCTTCACTGCTCCCAGCGAGTCAGGGCAGGCCGCGACGATCGCCCAGGCGCTCGCGATGGCAGACTGCAGTCCCAGCGATCTGGGGATGATCGAGGGGCACGGCACTGCCACTGCGCTGGGCGACCGGATCGAGATCGCGGCCCTCAAGCGGATCTTCGGAGACCAGCGGACAGGGGAGGGCATCGCTCTCGGATCGGTGAAGACGAACATCGGCCATACCGGGTCCGCAGCCGGCATCGCCGGGTTCCTCAAGGCCGTTCTGTGCGTGCGCGACGGGATCCTCGTGCCCTCACTGCACGCCGACCCCGTGGACGACCTCGATTCCTCCCCGTTCAATCTCCCGACCCGGGCCCGCTCATGGAGCGACTCTGTGCGCAGAGCCGGAGTGAGCTCGTTCGGCATCGGCGGCACCAATGCCCACGTCGTGCTGGCATCCTCACCAGACCACGAACAGGATTCGACCCCCCCGACTCCGAAGAGCAGCTCTCCCGCACACGGACGCACTCCTCGGCTGCTCGCCGCCGCAGCACACAGCGAGGCTGCCGCAGAGACGCTGCTCGACTCCTATCTGTCGGTGCTCGATCCGCGCGCGGAGCGGAACGGATCGCGTGTCGCACCGGTCGCTGCCCTCGAGGACATCGTCCACACCGCGCTGAGCGGTCGGGCTGACGGGCCTGTGCGCGCCGCTGTGCTGATCGACCAGGATGGGATTGCGCACGGCCGGGCCCTTGCGCGCCGACAGGAGCTTCGCACCGTCCTGGCCTTCCCGGGCGCCGGCGCCCAGCATTGCGGGATGGCCGCGGATGCGCTCGCGACCGACCCAGGGATGAAGCCCCATCTCACCCGCGTCATCGACTCGGTCGCCGCAGCCGGAGGCCCCGCTCTCACCGACGTCCTGCTCGATGCGGACTGCGGGCAGGACGTGGAGGACCCGGCCGTCGGACTGCCGGCCCTCTTCGCCTGCTCTCTGGCGACGGCGCTGCGCCTGGTGGAACTGGGCCTCGCACCCGACGCCACCGTGGGCCACAGCGCCGGAGAATACGCTGCCGCGGTGATGTCCGGCGTGCTCACGGTGGACGAAGCCGCCGCCCTGGTGGTCGCTCGGTCGGAGGCGATGAGCAGGACGGAGAGCGGCTCGATGCTCGTCGTCGACCTCGACCGGGACGGTGTCGAGGACCTGCTGGTCAGCCATCCCGACCTCGATCTCGCTGTCGTCAACGGTCCGCGGTCGCATGTGATCGCGGGCCCGAGCGATGCGTGCGCTCAGCTCGTCGCTCTGCTCACCGACTCCGGTGTGCGCTGCTCGCGCGTCGCCGTCGATGTCGCGGCCCATTCCCGGATGGTCGACTCCGTGGCGCCGATCCTCACGCGGCGGTGTGCGATCCTGCGGCCCGGCCCCCCGCAGACACCGATGTTCTCCACCCTGCACGGACGGCGGGTGACGGACGCGGAGATCACGGATCCTCAGCACTGGGTCCGCCACCTCCGCAGCACCGTGAGGTTCGACGAGGCGGTGGACGCCGCGCTGGGCGACGGCCCTTCTGCGCTGGTCGTGTGCGGACCGGGGTCAACGCCCGAGTACACGGCGCGTGCCGTCGGCTCGGCGCGGCTCGCGCTCACCGTCCCCACGCACGCCGGGGCAGAGGAGCAGGACCCCGCATTCGGTGAAGCGCTCGCCCGGCTGTTCTGCACGGGGCTCGGCATCGATCCGCTGCTGCCGATCCGTCCTCAGGGCCCGTCCGGCTCCGTGGATGAGGAGCCGAACGCCCGACCCCCGCGGAGGGTCCCCCTGCCCGGCTACCCCTATGAGCGGCGCGAGCTCAGCGCGCCGCCGGCGGAGAGGTCCGGGGCTGGTCGGACCCATGACATCACGCGGAGGGAGCCCTTCCAGCTCCCGCTGTGGGAGGAGCTTCCTCCGCCGGACCCAGCGGGCTCGATCCTCGCTCCAGTGCTCGGTGCAGGGCGGATCGCTCGGCGCCTGCGCGGCATCGGATGCCCCGACTTCACGGCCGCTGCGAAGGGAATCGGTCCCGATGGACGTGCGCCCGATGGACGTGCGCCCGACGGACTGCTGACGGGCTGCGTGCTGTGCATCGACCCGCCGGACGCCGGAAGCTCGACCGAACGGATCACCCAGGCGCTCCTGTCTCTGCGGGATGCATCGGACGTGCTGCGCGCCCACTCCTCCGGCGGCTCCCCAGAGCGCACCGATGACGCACCTCTGGCAGTGCTGGCGGTGCTGACGAGAGATCGTGACGACCCGGCCCGGGAGGCGCTGACCGGAGCCGTGCGGGTCCTCGCCCAGGAAGTCCCGGGACTCGTGTGGCGACTGGCGGAGGTCGACGACTCCGCCGATGCCCCGCGACTGATCGCGGACGAGCTCGCCGACCTCGTCCGGACAGGGCGCACTGCATGGGAGATGCGACTGGGTCCAGGCGTGCGGACAGTCCGCCGGTGGCGGCACTGGACGCCGGCCCCTGTGCATCGGCCCGAGCGCGCGGGAGAACCAGGCGGCGCCTCCGGTCGTCGTCCGACGATTCTCATCACGGGCGGGTTGGGCGCTGTGGGGCGTGCGGCGGCCGCTCACTGGATCTCCGCCCGTGGAGCCCGCGTCGTGCTCGCCTCGCGCAGCGGCAGCGACCCCGATTCCCTGCCGCCCGAGGTCCGCGATGCCGTGAGGGCGATGGGTCAGGCTGTCGAGGTGCGGGGCCTGGATGTGGCGGACGAGGCCGCGGTCGGCGACCTGATCGGTGACCTCGCCGCTCTCCACGGACCGCTCGACCTCGTCGTCCACGCTCCCGTGGACCTGGACCTCGCGCCTCTCCACGAGCTCGAGGAAGGAGCGATCGCGAAGAGCCTCCGCGCCAAGGTCGCCGGGACGGATGCCCTGGCCCGGGCCTGCGAGAGGTTGGATGAGGGCGCCCGCCCGCGTCGCGTCGTCCTCATGTCGTCGGCGGCAGGGACCATCGGCGGGTTCGGCCTCCTCTCCTACGTGGTCGCCAGCCGCTACCTCGACGCGTGTGCGCGGAGGCTGCCGGGCTGGGTGAGCGTGGACTGGGACCGCTTCCGCTTGGGCACGCAGGCGGAGGCGGACGCGGTCTCCGAACTCACGATGCGCTACGCGATGGACATCGATGACGCGCTGGCGGCGCTGGACCGGCTCATCGACCACGGGGGCACTCTGCTTCCCCAGGTCGCAGTCTCTCCAGGCTCGCTCGAGGCCCGTTCGATCGAACTCGAGACCCGATCGCGGGGCAGGAGCGGGGACCTCGGCGGCTCCGACCTCGGGTCCGAGGACGAGCGCACTGTCGCGCGCAGCTGGTCGGACGTGCTGGGGCTTCCTGTGGAGAGCGCCGACGATGACTTCTTCGCATTGGGCGGTCATTCTCTGCTGGCGACCCGTGTGCTCGCCCTGCTGGCCGAGCACACGGGTGTGAGGCTGCGGCTCCGCACTCTGCTCAACGCCCCCACTGTGGGAGGGCTGGCGGCGGAGCTGTCCGCTCGCCGCGCCAGCGGGTCACGTACTGACTCGACCGTCGACGCCGAGGAGTCCACGCCCGCCACAGCGCCGTCGGCCGCCCGATCCGAGTCCAGTCCGCCCGCACCTCGACCACCCGCCTCGAACACGCGATCGGACGGAGCATTCCCCCTCACACGTGTGCAGAACGCGTACCTCCTGGGACGTCGACCGGAATACCCGTTGGGCGGCGTGGCGTGCCACTTCTTCCTGGAGATCGAGCCGGAGGATCTCGACGTCGATCGCTATGCGCAGGCGTTCCGGCGCGTGGTGGCGCGCCACGCGATGCTGCGGACGGTCATCGACGACGTGGGCCGGAACCTCCCGCTGCCCGTGGGACGAGGCCCTGAGCTCGTCGTCGAGGACGTGCGCGGGCTGCCGGCGGCCGAGGCCGAGCTGCGACTGGAGGAACTGCGCTCGGCGCTGTCCGCACGCATCGTCGACCCCCACACCGGGCCGATGGTGCAGCCTGTGGCGGTGCTCCTGCCGGACGGCGGCTCACGGCTGCTGATCTCGGTCGACGTGCTCGTCTGCGATTCCGCGAGCTGGATGATCGTCGACCGCGAGATCTCCCGCTTCTACGAGGACCCGGACGTGGATCTGGCCCTGCCGGGCAGCACGTTCCGCGACTGCGTCGCGATGCTGGAGCAGTCCGCGGACGCGGACGTCCGAGCCGAGGACCTCGCGTACTGGGAGGGCCGGCTCCCGAACCTCCCGGGCCCCCCACCCATCGCAGCGGAGGAGCCGAGCGGTCCGTCACGATTCGTGCGGCTCTCCGCGCGCATCCCCGCAGCCCGCTGGCAGCAGGTGCGCAGGGCTGCGGCGCAGGAGCGGATCACCTCCACGGCGGCCGTGCTCGCCTCCTACACCGATGCGCTCGCGCAGTGGTCGGGCGAGGAGCGCTTCTGCGTGACCACGACGGTATTCGACCGTCCGGACCTCCCCGATGTCGCCGAGGTGGTGGGTGAGTTCTCCACGCTGCTCCTCACCGAGCGCGAGGGTCCGGGGCCGACAGCCGCGCATCGTGCCCGGTCCATGCACCGCCGGCTCCTCGAGGACTACGACCATCGGACCGTCTCCGCGCTGGAGATCGCGTCGCGCCGTGGGGTCGGGACGGACTTCGGCGGCATCCCTGTGGTGTTCACCAGCATGTTCGGACTCGACCAGCGCTCCGACGGGAGCCGCCACGACCATGCATGGCTGGGCCCCGTCGTGGGCGGAGTGAGCCAGACGCCGCAGGTCTGGCTCGATCATCAGGCCTTCGAGCACCGTGATGACCTCATCCTGCAGTGGGACGTGAACACGACCGTCGTCGATCTCGAGGACGCCCGCGCGGCGTTCGAGGCCGAGCAGCGCGCAATCCTGGCATTCGGCGATGCCGAGGCCCGGTCACGGGCCGCGGATTCGTCACCAGAGGTGCCGGCCGACGGCATCAGGGCGGTCTGGTCGCAGGTGCTCTCCGTCCCGGTCGAGCGAATCGAGCCCGGCGTGCGGTTCGTCGAGCTGGGCGGCGATTCGCTGCTGGCAGTCCGCACGGCGGCACTGCTGCGAGACGCGTTCGGACGTACGGTCCCGCTGGGCGCGATCCGCGCCGACATGACAGTCGAGGACATCCAGATGCTGCTGCAGCAGGCGGATGACGAGCCTGCGGACGCGCCGGCTTCCGACGGCGAGGACCCGACCACCGCGTCCAGCACTGGTCCGGAAGCGGAGCAGCACGTCGCTGCGGGCGAGCTGACCGCTCTCCAACGGTCGTACTTCGTCGGCCAGCAGGGCGTGTGGGACTTATCCGTGGATGCTGCGCAGGTCGTCACATCAGTCCCGCTCCGCAGACGCTCCGACGACCCGGAGCAGCAGCTGCGCTCCGCGGTCCTCGCGCTGTGCAGGCGCCACCCCATGCTGAGGCTGAGGGTGGACGACGATGGGGCACCCCACATCGATCCGACCCCTGCCGCAGGCGGGGAACCGGTCGACGTCGTCGACCTCCGCTCGCTCACATCCCTCGAGGCCGAGCGGGAGGCCGAGGCCGCTCATCGGGAGATGCTGCTGCAGGGCGCTGACGCGGCCCGAGGCAGGCCCTGGAAGCTGCGCCTGTGCCTCCAGCCGGAAGGACGGGGCACGCTCATCACCGCCTTCTCCCTGCTGGCCGTGGACGGGTGGTCGATCGGGATCGTCGAATGGGAGCTGCTGCAGCTCCTGGCCGACCCGGCAGCGGATCTGCCCCCCGTCACCGCGACCCCTGCGGGCGTGCTCGCCGCCCGCGACGAGCGCGCCGCAGCGGATGCGGAGTGGTGGCGCGAGGAGATCACTCGTCTGCCCGACCCCCCTGCTCTCCGGAAGGGGCCCACACCCAGGAGCATCACGCGCGTGCTGCGCCGAACCGCGGCCCTCGATCCGGAGGGAGCGCGCGCACTCAAGCGCGAGTGCGCCGCTCGCGGGATCACCCCCAGCGCAGCGCTGCTGGCGACGTGGGCGCACTCGATCTGCAGCCGCACGGGGCAGGACGAGGTGCTCCTCACCGTCCTGCTGGCGGGGCGCCCAGGATCCGTCCCGGGCGCAGAGACCGTTGTCGGGTCCCTCTCGACCACGGCCCTCATCCCGATGGCCGCGCCAGCGGGACGGTCTCTCCTGCGCACTGCGGAGGAGACTGGCCGTCGGCTGTCCGGAGCCGCGGAGCACCCGGGCGTCAGCGCGGCCGACGTGGCGCGCGCCGTGGGCGGCCACAGCGATCACACCAATCCCTCGCCGTTCGTCTTCCAGTCGACGCTCGGGATGGGCGCGAGCCGGCCCGCTGCAGCGGGTCCGCTGGGCGTCGTCGAGGTGGAGAGCCACCGCCAGGACGTGCGCACGCCCCATGTGGAGTGCGAGATGCGGGTCTACGAGGTGGAGGGGTCGCTCCGAGCTGACCTGAGCGCGGTCGCCGGAGTGCTGGACGAGTCGGATCTCGACGCGCTCATGGCGCACTTCCTCACCACGGTGCACGCGCTGAGGACCGGCAGCGGCTGGGAGGTGCACCCCGCCGCTCCCATCGGAGTGCCAGCGGAATCGGTGCACACGCTGCGGCGCGGTGCGGGTACGCCGCTGGTCCTCATCCACCCGTCGGGGGGAGATGGTCTGGCGTGCGCGGAGATCGTCCGGCACCTGCGGTCGACCGGTCCGATCGTGTCGATCTCCGATCCCGGGATCCTCGGCCATCACTGGCCGCAGGACCTGCGGGAGGTGTGCGCACGGTACGCGGCGGAGATCGACAGACGCTTTCCCGACGGCCCGGTCCGCATCGGCGGATGGTCGATGGGCGGAACCCTCGCCCACGAGGTCGCCCGACAGCTCCGCTCATGGGGACGGAGCATCGACGGCCTCGCGATGATCGATTCGACCTGCCCGGAACTGATCGACGTGCGCCCGGGGACCGTCGGTGAGGCAGACCCGCGCCGTCGATTCGCGCTGACGGTCGACAGCTTCCTGGACCTGGGGCTGAGCCGTGACTGCGAGGACGTCTCGCAGCTGCGCGACAGGTTCGTCGAGGCTGGAGCCTTCGAGTCCCGGGAGTCCTTCGAGGATCGCTGCGCGGTGTTCGACCGCCACTTGAACGGGCTGTCCGAACACCGGGCGGCGCGTCTCGATTCGTCCGTGCCGGTGCTCCTGCTCATCGCCGACGACCGGGCGCCGGTCAACAGCGGAGAGGGCATGGGCGTCGACGACGGCGCCGAGCAGCCGCTGCTCGGCTGGGAGCCGTACATCGACGGGCCGGTCACGGTCGAGCGGATCCCCGGCCACCACTACAGCGTCCTGCGCGGACGTTCCGCAGTGCGCATCGCAGATGCGCTCAGCAGTTTTCTCACCGATGAAGGGACACACCGATGAACAGGACGAGCACCTCGAGGGCGATGCCGCTGACCGGCATCGCGACGGCTCTGGCACTGCTGACCACCGGATGCGCCGTCGACGGGGAGGGCGGCGCAGCAGCGCACGGCTCCGACACCGGCGAACCGCTCCGCGTCGGTGCGGTCGAAGCTGCGGGTCAGACAGTCGACGACCCCCACGGCTCGCTCTTCAACGAGTCCGACTGGCTGCGCCTCAGCGCACTGTACGACACGCTCATCGGGGTGGACACGGCCGGTGACCCCGCACCCGGAATCGCAGAGGAGTGGACGGCTTCGGACGACGCCACGACCTGGACTCTCACTCTGCGCGACGATGCGGTGTTCTCCGACGGCGTCCCTGTGACCTCCGCGGATGTCATGCACTCCCTCGAGCGGATGGATGCTCTGTCGGCGGAGAACGGACAGCGTCTGGGCACTGTGTCCGTCGGGGAGAGCTCCGCTCCGGATGACCACACCGTCGTCCTGTCCACGACGATGCCCGACGCCGACCTGCCGCGCACCCTCGCGGGATCCGCCTTCATCGTCCCCGACGGCACCGAGGACTTCTCCGATCCGATCGGCTCCGGTCCCTTCAATCTGACGGCGAGGGCCGATCAGGGCGCGGAGCTCGAGCGGAACGGCGAATGGTGGGGCTCCGAGGAGCGCGTCGATGCCCTGGAGATCCGTGGGTTCGAGAGCCCCCAGGCGATGAGCTCTGCGATCGAATCCGCGGAGATCGACATCGCCATGGGCGTGGATCCGACGACCGCCGCGGCTGCGGCGGAGGAGTTCACCGTCGTGCAGAGGGAGAACGAGACGACCACCCCGCTGCTCATGCGCCTCGACGAGGAGCCCTTCGACTCACCTGAGGTCCGTGAGGCCGTGAAGATCGGGCTGGACCGCGAGGAGCTCGTGGAGACGGTGCACCTGGGCTACGGCACGGTGGGGGCGGACCTGCCGCAGCCAGCCGATCCCTCCGCGCCCGATCTCCAGGCCCCCGAGCGCGACGTGGACAGGGCCCGGGACCTGCTCGCGGGGGCGGGCGTGGACGAGGACACCACCGTCGATCTGCACACGACGTCCGCCTACCCGTCGATGCCTGTCGCCGCGGAGGCGATCGCCGAGCAGCTCGGCGAGATCGGCCTCTCCGTCGAGGTGGTCGAGCACGATCCGCAGACGTACTGGTCGGAGACCTACACGCAGGTTCCGTTCAGCATCGGCTACAACGCATACATGCCCTACCCCGTGTGGGCCAGGCAGACGGCCCTGAGCACGTCGGCATTCAACGAGACCGGCTGGCAGGACGAGCTGTTCGATGAGGACTTCGCCCGTGCGCTGGCGACGGTCGACGAGGCCGAGCGCAACGAGATCCTGGGTGAGCTGCAGACACGGTTCGCAGAGGAGGGCGGTCTTGTGGCATGGGGCCACGGAGACGGACTGTCGATCGTGCGCGACGGAGTGGAGGGCGTCTCCGACGCGGCAGGGATGGCGCGCGTGCGGCTGGTCGGGGTGACGCGCTGAGTGTGCCCATGATCCGCACTGCGATGCGGGTCCTGGGCCGCGTCGTCGGCGGTCTCGTGGCCGTCTCCCTGCTGGTGCACGTCCTGGTGGCGCTGCTGCCCGGAGATGCGGCATCGGTGATCGCCGGACCCGCGGCGGACCCCGAAGCGGTGGACGACCTGCGCGCGCAGATGGGCCTGGACCGGCCCGCGCCAGTCGCATGGTGGGAATGGGCGAGCAGCGCGCTGGTCGGAGACCTCGGCACGTCGCTGATGACCGGTCGTCCCGTCATCGACACGCTGAGTGCACGAGTGGCCAACTCCTTCCTCATCGCACTGCCGGCCTGGGTGATCTCCGTCGTCGTCGGGACATGGATCGCAGGGATCGCCGCTCTCGGCCGGCCCCGGTGGGTGTCTGCCGTGACCGTGGCAGTCTGCGGGATCCCCGAGGCCGTCGTGGTCATCGGCCTCGTGATCCTCCTGGGGGTGTGGCTGCACGTGCTCCCCGCGATCTCGCTGGTGCCCCTCGGGGAGAGTCCGCTGTCGGATCCTCGCGTGCTCGTGCTCCCGATCATCGCGCTCGCGGTCCCCTCCGCCGCCTGGATGGCGCGCATGCTGCGCGGACCGGCGGCGGACGTCGCGCGACGTCCCGACGTGCGGGACGCCCAGGACCGGGGGAGGGGACTGCACAGCACGCTGCTGGCGTTCGCCGTCCCCGCGCTCGCCCCCACGATCGTCCAGGTGGCGGCGCTGCTGGCGGCGAGCACCCTGGCAGGTGCGGTCGTGGTCGAGGAGCTGCTCGCCTATCCCGGCGTCGGAGCGATGCTGGCCGCCGCAGTATCCGCGCGGGATCTTCCCGTCGTGATGGGGACGTCGATCGTCATCGCGGGCGTCACGTCTCTGCTGCTGGCCTGCGGGGACGAACTGACGCGCGCGGCGCGGAGCAGGAGTGGCGCCTATGCGTGACATCCGAGACCTCCGGATCGTCGTGACCGTGCTCGTCGTGGTGGTGGGCCTGCTCGCACCCCTGCTCCCCGGAGTGCCGGATCCCGCGGCAGTGGTGGGCCGCCCCTGGGAGGCGGCCAGCACAGCGCACCCGCTGGGTCTGGATCGCCAGGGGCGAGACGTGCTCGCCCGCCTGGCGCACGGCGGCTGGTGGCTCATCCTGCTGGCCGCGGCCGCGGGGACGGCGACGACCGTGTGCGGCACGGGTCTGGCGCTGCTGGCCTGGCGCAGCCTGCGCGTGGAGGCCGCGGTGAGCGCTGTCACGCGCACGGCGCTGGCGCTGCCCGGAATCCTCGTCGTCCTCCTCGCGGGCATCTTCCTGCCGGCCTGGGTCGCGGTCGCGCTGACGATGGCGCTCCTGGGCGTCCCGCTGTCCGTGCGGGTCGTCGGCAGCAGCCTCGCGGCGCAGCGTCGCTCCGGATATGTGCGTCACGCTCAGCTGCGCGGCGCACCCCCGACCGCGGTGCTGCTGCGGGAGGTGCTGCCGTCAGCGGCGGAGACCGTCATCGGGGACGCGGCGATGCGCGTCATCGCCGCACTCCAGCTGACTGTGGCGGTGGGCGTCATCCTGCCGAGCGGCCTCTCCTGGGCGACGATGATCGCGCAGGGGATGTCGGGCATCCGGCTCAACCCGTGGGCGACGCTGGGCCCTGCCTTCGCGATCGCCCTCATCGGGGCGGCGATGGCGGTGGGCTTCGACGCGCTGAGCGACCGCATCATCAGGGGCCGGGAGCACCCCGGTGCGGGAAGGGCGGCACGGTCGCGACAGGACGGCGTTCGGGTGCGAGTGACGGACGAGCAGCTCAGGAGACACCGCGGTGCGCAGGAGGACGGCGTGGAGGCTGGCACTCTGCGCGTCTCCACGCTGCGTGGGAGGACCGTGGTCGCCCTCACTCATCTGAGCGTGGTGCCGGGTGAGGTGCTCGCGGTGCGCGGCGCCTCCGGCTCCGGCAAGACGACCCTCCTCCGCGTGCTGGCGGGACGTCCCGTCCCCGGTTTCCGGGTGAGCGGGCGGCTGCGCGTACCGGGCAGAGTCCGCATGGTCACTCAGGATCCAGGATCGACGCTCAGCCCGCAGAGGAGGGTCGGCCGCGCGATCCGCGACGGCCGCCGCGGATTCTCGCGGGCCGCGCTGTGCGAGGCGCTCGCTCAGGTGGGCCTCGCGGAGGAGTTCCTCGATCGGCAGCCGTGGGAGCTGTCCGGCGGCGAAGCCGCGCGAGTGGCGATTGCGCGAGCGGTCCTCGACGATCCTCCGGTGCTCGCGCTGGACGAGCCGACCAATGCACTCGACGCCGCATCCCGCGACCTCGTCGTCGGGATGGTGCGCGACCGCAGCGAGCGGGGCCGCATCACGCTCGTGGTGTCCCACGATTCCGTTCTCGTCGACGAACTGGCGTCTCGCACGGTGGATCTCGCCGCTCCGGGGAGCCCTGCAGGGCCGGTGGACGGTACCGTCCTTCCCGGTCCTGCGGGCGGTCGCCCTCCACGAGTCTCCACGAGCGGCACCGGCCGGGAACTGCTGCGGTGGGAGGGCCCCTCCGAGTCGTCTGATCCCTCCCGCGGACCGGTCGTCTCGCTCCGCTCCGGTGAGATCGTCGCCCTCACCGGGCCCAGCGGCATCGGGAAGTCGACCCTGCTCCGGGTGCTGGCCGGAGTGAGCGCCGGATCGGGCCGCCTCCGGGTGGACGGACGAACGGCGAGCATGGAGGACTGGTCGTGGATCCCGCCGCGAGATCCTGCGCAGCGGGCTCTGGTGGCGTATGCCGGGCAGGATCCTGTTGCGGAGCTGGGGCCGCTGCGCTCGCTGGTGTCCTCCGTCGCGCAGGCGGCGGGCAGCGACAGACGACGCGCGGCCCGCATCCTGGCACGGCTGCACGTCCCCACCGGGGCGATGCGCAGACGGCCGGGCAGATGCTCCGGCGGGCAGCGACAGCGAGCGGTGCTCGCTCGCGCACTCGCGTCGGCTCCCACTGTCCTGCTCGCCGATGAGCCCACCGCGTCGCTCGACGCGGCCTCGGCTCTTCGAGTGCGCGCGGAGCTCGAGTCTGTCGCGGCCGCCGGCGGCTGCGTACTGGTCGCGACCCATGACCCCGACCTCGTCTCGCTCGCTCACCGAGCCATCCACATGGAACATCCCGGACAGATCGAGGAGCATGAACATGCGATGTGAAGGACTGGGACTGACGTCGGCCGCGGCGGTGCTGGGGGATCGCATCCCCCTGGACGCCGCGATCCGTGCCGGTCATCCTGCAGTCGCGGACCTCGACGCTCAAGAGCTGGCCTCCGTCTGCCGCGGGGGCCGTCCTCCTCACGAATCCGCTGCCGAGGCGGCACGGCTTGCGTGGGCACGTCACCCCGAACGCCGCGACGACACCGCCACTGCACTGATCCTCGCGAGCTCCAGCCGCATGGGCCACCCTCTCTGGTCCGCGGCGTCCTGGCTGGGCGCGCAGACAGTGGGACACGATCGACTCACCCACTGCGGGACCGTGAATGCCCTCTGCGCCGGCAGTGTCCATGCGCTGGCTGCCGCCGCTCGTCTGCTCACCACGGAGCCGCACATGGACAGCGCGCTCATCGTCTCGAGCGACACGGCCGAGGCCATGGGCGCTGACCGGTGGGCGTTCGACGGCGGCGTCACACTGGGCGACGGCGCCGGGGCCGCGGTGCTCGGCCGACAGGGGAGGGACCCCAGCGCCCAGCTCGGTTCGTGGGCCCTGCTGTCGGTCAGCGAGGGTGCACACGCCGGTCTCGAATACCTGCAGCGCGGTGATGCGGAGCCGGGCCGTGAACGGCCTGCCCCGATGCGGTACCGGGAGCTGCTGTCGCAGGCGTGCGCTCGGCGCAACGTGGACGTCGCGGGGCTGAAAGCCCAGCACGCAGCGATGCTGACGTCGACCGTCGATCGAGCGCTGGCGGAGGCGGGCGTCGACCGCTCACGCGTGGATCGCTGGGCGCTGCCGTTCGTGGGGCGGCTCGCGCTGCAGGTGGGGTACCTCGAGCCCCTGGGCATCGACGAGGCTGCGTCCACGTCGGTCCTCGGGCGCACCACGGGCCACCTGGGCGGGGCGGACGCTCTCGTGGCCCTCGACCACCTCGAGTCCGCGGGCGCCTCGAGCCCCGGTGCCCTCGTGGTTCTGGTCGGGGTGGGAGGCGGCCAGACCTGCTCGGTGGCGGTGCTGCGGCGCGTGTGAGTCAGGGAAGGGGCACTGCGCCCGATGACCTGAACAGGTCCTGCTCCAGCCACATGGCGGTCTGTGCGCCGGAGCCGGCGGACCCGATCACCGAGGAGGCGGGGCCCGGCAGGTCCCGGCTGCGTCCCGCGTCGCCGGCTGCATACACCCCGGGAACGGTCGTCCGGCCGAAGGCGTCGACGGCCAGGCATCCGTCCAGCAGCGACTCCGCACCCAGATCCGCGCCGATCGTGGATCCGGCGGTCGTGGTGGGGAAGGCGAAGACACCGTCCCGATCCAGCATCCTGCCGTCCGCGAATCGGATGAGGACCTCGTCCTCACCCTCGATCGCCTCGAGAGGCGTCTCGTCGATGCGGGCGCCCAGCGCCTCGAGCGCGGATCGCACATCCGCCCCCGCTTCGAAGGGCCCGTTGGTGAGGACGTGCACATCGGTGGAGAACCTGTCTGCGATGTACGCGGCCTGCACGGGGCCGAACTTCCCTGTGCCGATCACGGCCAGAGCGGTGTCGCGCGATTCCCAGCCGTGGCAGAACGGGCAGTGGAAGACCGTGCGCCCGAACCGCTCCATGAGGCCGGGGATCGCCGGCAGGTGATCCCGCAGCCCGGTGGCCAGAAGCAGCCGACGGGCCCGGCGCATGGTCCCGTCGGAGAAGGTGAGCGTGAAGTCGCCGCTCACGCCGGACGCGCTCTCAGCCCGGACCGGCACCGTGGTGATGGAGGGGTAGGCCGCGAGCTCCTGGCGGCCCAGGCGGCGCAGCTCGGCAGGATCGAAGCCGTCGCGGGAGAGGAACATGTGCATCTCACGGGCGGGTGCATTCCGCGGCCTGCCGTCATCGGCGAGCAGGACGGAGCGTCGCTGGCGCCCCAGGAGCATCGCGGCGTTGAGGCCCGCAGCCCCGCCTCCCAGCACTGCCGCGTCGTAGACCTCGGGCTGCTCATCGGTTCCAGTGTCGGTCATTCTCGTTCCCTCCTGGTGAGTTGCGGTCGTCGTTCGTCTGCGTTCGAGGGTGCTTGTCGGCGGGCAGGTCGTCAGACAGGTCACCGGACAACCGGACGACTCGGTCGGCCCGGTCGAGGATCCACGGGTGATGCGAGGCGATGAGCACGGTGCGCCCGCGCAGCACGGGCAGCATCGCTTCCACCACTTCGGCCTCCGTGATCGCATCCAGCGCAGCGGTCGGCTCGTCGAGGAGCAGGATCGGCGCATCCTTGAGCAGTGCACGTGCGAGTGCCACGCGCTGACGCTCACCGCCGCTGAGTGCGTGTCCTCCGGGCCCCACGTCGGACTCGAATCCGTCCGGCAGGCGATCGGCGATGCGGTCGACGAGGCATGCGCGCATGACCCGATCGATGTCCTCGGGATGGGCGTCGGGGCGGCCGGCCAGAACCGCTCCGCGGAGCGTTCCGCGGAAGAGGTAGCTGTCCTGGAACACTGCGGAGACCATCGTCGACGTGCTGTCGCTGCCCAGGGCGCGCGTGTCGACACCGCCGATCAGCACGGCTCCGCCGATCGGATCCAGATGGCGGGCGCACAGCGCCAGCAGGGTCGATTTCCCGGACCCCGATGGCCCCGTCACCGCCGTGATCGTGCCTTCGGGCGCCGCGAAGTCGAGTCCGCTGAGCACCTCCCGGGCGCGATGCGCCGCCACGACGTCCGCGACCCGGACGTCCGAAGCGGCCGGCGCCTGAGCCGGTGTGTCAGGTTCCGTGAGGCTCGGCTGCGAGAGGTGCGCTTCGACCCGGCTCAGCGCTGCGTCGGAGAGTCGCCAGGCGCCGGACAGCTCGCCGGCGGCGGTGGCCAGTTCGACGAGTCTGGCGGCGAGCACCGCCAGGACGACCGCCTCGGGACCGGTGGCGTCTCCCAGTCGCCAGGCGAGCGTCACCACCGTGACCGCGAGCGCCAGCTGCACCGCAGCGCCGTAGCCTGCGAGGCCCGGCATGGCCAGGCGCAGCAGCCCCCGGTGGCGGTCGTGCATGACCCGGAGCGCACGGTCGAGTGAGGACTCGGCCCTCGACCCGGCTCCGGCGGAGCGGATGAGGTGCTGGAGCTGGACGAACTCGATGACCCGAGAGGAGGCCTCGGCTGCGGACGCCTGCACCTGCGCATCCGTGCGCACCACGAGGTCGCCGCAGACGCGGTGGGCCAGGACCAGCAGGGGGAAGAGCAGAAGCAGGACGATGCCCGACGGGGGATCGATCGCCGCCATGACCGTGATGAGAGCCGCTGGGGTGATGAAGGCCCGCGTCCACGGCTCGGCGAGGTGCGCGGGCAGGGTCACCGTGCTCATGACGTCGGCTCCCGCCAACCGGCTGATCGGGCCGGTCGCACCGCTCGTCACGTTCGCGGGAGCGGCGGTGCGAAGAGCCTGGCCCACAGCCTCGTGAAGCGGCTCCGTCAGGGCGTACCCGCTGGAGCGGGCCCGCCGGAGCGCAGCATGCTGAAGCGCGGAGCAGACCGCCCAGGCTGTCGTCAGCGCGAAAGCGGGCCACCACGGGAACTCTGCCGGTGCCGTGCTGATGGAGCGGAGCAGCGGAAGCAGCAGTGCATAGACGCCTGCTGGTGCCGCGGCCGCCACGACCAGGAGGAGAATCGCCGCGTCGATGCGGCGTCGGTGCGAGGCAGGGGCGAGGCGGCGCAGCCGCAGCAGGGGGTTCACCGCGCATCCTCACGAGGAACCGCCGTCTGCAGCCGGGAGTAGTGCGCGTAGATCCCGTCCCGGTCGTCCAGCTGTGCGGGAGTCCCCCGCTCGACGATGCGGCCCTCGTCCATCACCAGCACCTCGTCCGCCTGCGCGACTGCACTGATCCGGTGCGAGACGAGGAGGACGGATCGTGCGCGGCCCTGCGCTCGGATCGCCGCGAGAACGCGCTCCTGAGCCTCCTCGTCGAGAGCAGAGGTCACCTCGTCGAGCACGAGCACATCATGGTCGCTCAGCAGCGCCCGCACGATTCCCACCCTCTGCCGTTCGCCTCCCGACAGGTCGACCCCGTCGCCCAGCGCTGTGTCGATGCCGTCGGGCAGTCGGGCGAGCAGCGGTCCCAGGCCCGCCACCCGCAGCGCTTCCTCGATCCGGTCGTCGTCCGTGCCGGGAGACGCCAGTCGGATGTTCTCCGCGATCGTCCCGCGCATGAGCCGGGTGTCCTGGGGGACGTACGCGGCTCGCGCCAGCAGCTGGTCCTCGGACAGGTCGCGGGTGTCGTGACCGTGGATCAGCACGCGGCCGGCATGCGGCTCACGCAGCCCTGCGAGGATCTCCGCCAGGGTGGACTTCCCGGATCCCGATCGGCCGATCACTCCGACCGTGCGGCCCGGCACGAGCGTGAGCCCGACATCGACGAGCACCTGCCTGGCCCCGTAGGAATAGCCGACGCCGTCCAGGACCACCTGCTCGGTCGCGCGCCGGATCGGGATGAGGTCCTCCTCGTCTCGCGGCCGCAGTGAGGACTCAGCGGGCGCCTCTGTGCGTGTCTCAGGGGGCGCCTCATCGAGGAACTCACGGATGCGCTGCAGAGAGTGGCGGCCCTGGGCCGCCTCCTGGAGCGAGAAGGCGAGTGACTGTGCGGGTGCCGTGAGCGTCGGTGCGAGCAGCGCTCCTGCTGCGACCTGACTGAGGTCGAGGGTGCCGGCGACCACGAGTGCTGCGCCCACCAGCACCGTCACGACGACGCTGGTGGGAGCGGAGAAGCAGATCTGAGACGCGCCGATGCGGGGTGTCAGGGAGGCCGACCAGCGGCGGACGAAGCCGCCGTAGTCATTCGCTGCGCGCACGTAGCCGGAATGGGCCTGCCGGGGATCGCCGAACACTCGAGCCACCCGGAAGCCCTCGACGTACTCCACGACGGATTCGTCGAGCGCAGCCGATGCGGCGATGTAGTGGGGCATGGAGGCTCGGATCTGCGCCAGCGATCTCCTGTGGAGAAGAGTGCCCACGACCAGGGGAACGACTGCGGGGAGTGCGAGCGGCGGTGCCAGCATCAGAAGCGCGACGAACCCGGTGAGCGGCCCGACCACGCACGCGGTGAGATCGAGGACGGTGTGCCCGACGAGGTGATGCAGCGCGCCCACGTCGTCGAGGACCACGCGTCTCACCGCGGCCGGCGACAGCGCCTCCACATCGGCGAGCGGACGACGGCGCACCGACTGAGATGTCTCTCTGCGCAGATGCAGCTGAAGTCGCGCGTCCGCATGGTGGGCGAGGGTCAGCGCCAGCGAGTCGAGCGCAGCGCGAGCTGGTGCGGAGACCGCGGCCAGCAGGACCCAGGGGAGCAGCGCACCACCTGTCGCGACCGCCTCGATGAGGAGAGCCAGAGAGATGAGCGGCAGCGCGGCGCAGGCCGACGCCAGCGCCTGGACGGCCACGGCGGCCGCCAGCAATGAACGAATCCGCCGCGGAGAAACGGCTATATTACGACCCTTTGATTTGTCGTTCTCTGTCGAATTCCCCACAGTTGAAGAGCGTATAGAGGAAAATCAGGTCCGAAAAATAAGCGGCAGGTAATAGCATAGGTGATGGTTTATATGAATGTCCGATCCCTGTCAGAAATCATCTCCGAAACCTGCGGAATCGCTCTCGAGAATCTGAATGACGACACGAGGATCGGGGATTCCGGTCTGACGTCGTTGGATTCGATCTCCGTGAGGCGTCGGATCGAGCAGGACTTCGGTGTGCGGCTGCCGTTCGTCGCGTTCTCCCCGCAGCACAGCATCGGTGAGGTCGTGACGCGGATCGAGGAGGCGCTCTGCGAGCTGCCCGACGGTGCGACGAGTGCTGGCGACACCGGGGGCCGGCAGCGGGGGCGCAGTACCTCCGGTCCTCGACCAGGAGCGGCGGACGAGGCGCCGCTGACCGCAGTGCAGGCGGCGTACTGGGCGGGACGTGATCCCGAGCTTCCCCTTGGCGGGGTCGCCACCTACTGGTACCACGAGTACGAGAGCACCCCGGACCGCCCGGGACACTTCCTCGATGCACTTGAGAACGCCTGGCGGACACTCATCGACGTCCACCCCATGCTGCGGATGCGAGTCACGGCAGCGGGACGACAGCAGATCATCCCGGAGTCCGACTGGTCCCTGCAGCGGATCGATCTGCGATCAGAGCCGTCGCACCACGACCTCGCGATCCGTCTGCGGACAGAGGCTGATCACCGGAACCTCACCGAGGCAGGTGGGCCGCCGTTCTTCGTCCGGGCCGTCCTGCTGCCCGGTTCGGTGCGGGTGCAGGTGGGCTTCGACGCGATCGCCGTGGACCTTCGCAGCTGGCGACTGCTGATGCACCAGTGGGGGAGGCTCACCGCGGACCCGGGGTGTCGGATCCCCGCACCGCAGTTCGACTTCTGCCAGCAGCTGGCGGTGGAGCCGCCAGGACAGTTCGGCTCAGACGATCCGACGCGCGCTGCGGATGTCGCTTGGGTCCATCGCACGCCCCCGCTCCCACTCACGGAGATTCCCCGCGACGGGCATCGCTTCGTCAGCCACGAGGGAGTGCTCGACGCAGCGGTGTGGCGACGGGTGCGCGAGCACGCGGGTGAACGCGGACTGACGCCTACCGGTGTCGTCCTGACCGCCTTCGCCACCGCGCTCGCTCTGCATGCCGGTCCCGGCTCCCTGGCGCTCACGGTCGACGGCCGCGGCGAGTACGAGACCCGGGCGACCGTCGTGGGCGATTTTGCGCGCCTGGTCGCGATGGAACCCCCGCTGCGTCGATGGTCACGAGGGGAGACGGCAGCGGACTATGCACGACGAGTCGCGGATGCCCTGGGCTCCGCGGTCGACACGGGAGAGAGCGCCATCGAGGTCGGCAGGCGACAGCGCGCCTGGGACGGAGCGATGGAAGGTGTGCCCGCTCTGCCGGTCGTCTTCACGTCCGCCCTGGGCGACGACGGAGCCACGGATGATGAGTGGCTGGGCGAATGCGTCCACCGTGTCTCGCAGACTCCGCAGGTGCTCATCGACCACATCGTCCGCGAGGAGGACGGGCGCCTGCTCCTGTGCCTCGACGCAGTGGACGAGGCTCTCGAACCGGGGTTCGCGGCTGCCCTGTGCCGGAGTACGGTCGGCCTGCTGAACGGTCTCGCCGACCCCGACGGCTGGCTGGATCCGGCGTGGGGCGGCGATCCCACTGGCGACCTGCCGCTGCCGCGAGTTCCGTCGCCCTTCAGCGGTGCGGGCAGTCGGATCGACGACCCGCTGCGGATGGTGGAGGAGAGGCAGGCCCCTGCAGTTCTGGCCGGGGGTGCTGCGCTGTCTCATGGAGCAGCGGCACGCGGTGCAGCGGCGGTGGCAGAAGAGCTGGTGCGCCGGGGCATCGAGCCGGGTCGACCCGTCGTGATCGCCATCCCGAAATCAACAGCCCAGGTCGTCGCCGTGCTCGGAGTGATGAGAAGCGGTGCGTGGTACGTGCCCGTCGACCCGGGGTGGCCGCTGCGGCGGCTGGAGGAGGTGCGGAGAAGATCCGGCGCCTCGATGGCACTGGTCCTCGCAGGCTCTGAGGGTGAGGCGATCAGTGACCTCTTCGACGTCATGGAGCTGGACGACGAAGGGCGCCCCAACCAGGTTCGCTCTCCAGGTGCGAGGAGATGCGGGGACGAGACCGGTGCCGATCGCCATCCGCTCGCCGAGCATCGAGCGTATGCGATCTTCACCTCGGGCTCCACAGGCGAGCCCAAGGGTGTGGCGATCACGCACGATCAGGCGCGGACGACGATCGATGCGGTGGTCGACCGCTTCCGCTTCGGCCCGGACGACCGAGTCCTGGGTGTCTCGGCATTGACGTTCGATCTGTCCGTGTTCGATGTCTTCGGCATGCTGGGGGCCGGCGGTGCGCTCGTGCTGCCGGACGAGACTCAGCTGCGGGATCCGTCGGCCTGGTGCGACCTGATCGAGGAGCACGCGGTGACGGTGTGGAACTCGGCACCGCCTCTGCTGGAGATGCTGGTGGAGTACGCGGAGCACGACGACCGGGCCTCTGCGCAGCTGTGCAGCCTGAGGACGGTGATGCTGTCCGGAGACTGGATCCCGGTGACCCTGCCCGACCGATTCCGCGCACTGGTGCCGCACGCAGACGTGCACTCGCTGGGAGGCGCGACGGAGGCCGCGATCTGGTCGATCGCCCACGCGGTGGGCGAGGTGGACCCGAGCGCGCCGAGCATTCCGTACGGGCGCGCGCTGCCCGGTCAGAGCTTCTTCGTGCTGACCGACGACGGTGCTCCTGCGGCCGTGGGAGACGAGGGCGAGCTCTTCATCGGCGGTGAGGGAGTGGCCGAAGGATACCTGGACGACCCCGAGCAGACCGATGAGAGATTCGTCGAACTCCCTGCCGTGGGGCGGCGCGTCTATCGGACGGGCGATCGCGGGCGGTGGCTGCGCTCGGGGGACATCGAGTTCCGCGGTCGGGTCGATCGGCAGGTCAAGATCAACGGGTTCCGCATCGAGCTGGGTGAGATCGACGCAGCGCTCACACGGGTGACCGGCGTTCGTGGAGCCGTGGCAGCTGCGGTCGACGGGCCGGACGGCCGGCTACGGCTCGTCGCCTGGGTGGGTGGGGACGGCCTCGACGCGGACCGCGTGCGCAGCGAAGCAGCTGACCGGCTGCCCGCCTACATGGTCCCCTCGGTCCTCACGATCCTGCGATCCCTGCCCGTCACGGACAACGGCAAGATCGATCATCGTGCACTGCCCGACCCGTTCGCGCGGGCGAAGCCTGCCGACTCCGTCTCCGATGCAGGCAACCGGGCAGCCTCAGCATCGACGCCGCACACCGATGCCGTGCGCCGTGTGGTGACCGAACTCATGGGCAGAGCACCCGACTCGGCCCGGTCGCTCCTCGAGCAGGGAGGCACGTCGTTGGATGCTGTGCGCATCGCGAATGTGGTGGAGGAGCGCTGGGGGCACCGTCCGTCTGTGCGCTCCCTCCTGTCGGATCGCCCGTTGGCGGAAGTGCTGGCCGGGGCTGGGGCTCCTGAGGCTGAATCCGAGGCCGTGGGCGCGGGGGACTCCGACTCCCGGATGGAAGACACCCGGGCCCCGGCTCCCGCCTTCACCGGCGCAGCAGCCGGCCCCAGCGCTCCCGCTCTGCCGCACGCTTCTCCTCTGCCGCTGCCGCCCCTGGCCGGAGAGCTGCGGATCGAACGCCCTGCCGCGCCCAGCGCTGACCACTTGCGAGAGCTTGCGGATTGGGCGGATGCTCTGGGCGGCCTCGGTGAGCAGTTGCGCTGGGGCACGGACTGCCTGCTCATCCTTCCTCTCGGCGGCGACACCGTCGCCCACGAGCGACCCTCGCCGGGAGCGGTGGCGACGAAGGCGGGCGCGGGGTCGCCGGCGGCGGCTCGTCCCGATCGAGGCAGGCACGGTTCCGATCAGGTCGCGATCGGCTCTGATCGCGTCCGGTCAGCCCAGGATCACGACGAAGTCGGATCGTCTCTGGACGGTCCCTTCGAGCTCACGGAGATGCAGATGGCCTACCTGCTGGGTCGCAGGGATGACGCGGTCGGAGTCCGGTTCGCACCTCACTACTACACGGAGGTGAGGGTCGCGGCTCTCGATCCTCATCGGCTGCGTGCGGCCCTGGAAGCCGTGAGCGCGGCCCATCCCATGCTGCGAGCCCGGATCACCCACGATGCGCGACAGATCGTGCTGCCGGTCGAGGATCCGGACGCTCGCATCCCGCTGCGCGTCCACGACCATTCGGCTGGAAGCCGGAAGGCCGCGGAAGCCGCGGTGAGCGCTGTCCGAGAACTGCGGTCCCACGAAGTGATCGACCCGGTCTCCGACCCCTCCCTCAGCTTCGACGTCATCGCCTTCCCCGACGGATCTTGGGTTGTAGGCCTGAGCATGGATCTGCTGTTCGTCGACGCTGCGAGTGCCGTGACGATCGTCGAGGCTCTCGACGATGCAGTGGCGGGAGATGAGGTGCGGGCTCCGCAGGCAGACTTCCGCGGATGGGCGACTGCGGTGTCGCAGCGCCGCCTGCGGGAGGGAAGGGAGCCCCAGCTGGCGCACTGGAGGGCCCGACTCGAGGAGATGCCTTCGCCCGCCCTCACTGGACCGGTCACCGGCGGAGAATCCGCCGCCGGGCCCGTGGTGGTCAGGCATGAGGAACGTGTGCACGGCGCGCTGTGGTCCCGGATCGTCCGAACGGCGGGTTCGAACGGAGTCTCGCCCACCGCTGTCGTGCTGACGGCGCTGGCCGGTGCACTGGGGGCCGAGGACGGGAAGAGCGGGACGAGCATCATCCTCACGCTGTTCGATCGCCCTGCCGATCACCGCGGAGTGATCGGCGACTTCACGTCGACTCTCGTCGTCGGTCTGCCCGCGTCCGTCGGGACCTTCGCCGAGCGGGCGCGCAGGATGCGGGATCGCCTCGCGGAGGACCTCGAGCACTCCGTGGGGCCGCTGGGAGTGCACGGCAACGAGGTGCTCCGCATGTGGGCACGGTCGGGTGGTCCACAGCGGGTGCCGATCGTGTTCTCCAGCGGACTGGGGAGCGTCAGCGCGACGAGCGGCCGACCCGTGGACGCCGGGAGACTGCTGGACTCCTGGGGGACGACCGAGTACGCCATCAGCCAGACACCGGGCGTCCTGGCCGATGTGCAGGTGTTCGAAGACACCGACGGACTCGTGGTGCGCATTGATGCCGTGGACTCCCTCCTGCCTCCGAGATGGGCCGCGACCGTGCTCGCAGAGGTCGAACGCACCGTGCGAGGCCTCGCAGGGGCGGGCGGATGGACGGAAACAGCCGGCGGAACTCTCGACATCGGCGGAGGCACACCGACTTCAGTTGTTGAGCGGAGCACAGCCTCGCGATCTCCTGGACTGAAGGACCACGCGGAGGGAACCACCGGACTCCGGAATCGCCTCCGCGACCTGCTGGCAGAGACGATCGGCCGGAATGCTGCCGAACTCGACCCCGACGCGAGGTTCTTCGCGCTGGGCGTGGATTCGATCGGGCTCATCCGCTTCCAACGCAGACTCGCAGAAGAGGGTATGAGCGTGGACGTGCTGGACCTGTTCGAGGCGAGCACTCTCACTGCGCTGGCGGAGCACTTGGATGCAGACAGCGATCCGACGGCGGTCGAACGCCCCGCTCTCACAACGGAGATCGGCGTCGACACGGACGAGCCGCGCTCCCGTCGTGAACGCAGGCGCGCGGCTCGTCAGCTGTCGGTCGGCGTGTGAGCGGGTGGTCCGGTCGTGCCTCCGAGGCCAGGCGATCAGCCGAGTGCGGCGCCCGAGGCGTCGGGTACAGACGCGGACTCGCTGCTGCGAGACGCCTTCTGCGCGGCGTTGAACTCGTCATCGCCCCGCAGCTCGAGCACCAGTGAGATGCCGAGCAGCGCCACGATCAACGTGAACGGCAGTGCGGAGAGCATCGCGGCCTGCTGGAGTGCGGCGAGGCCTCCGACCAGCAGGAGCACGACGGCGGTCAGGCCGGTGACGAGTCCCCAGACGAGGAGCACGGTTCGGCGCGGATTCAGGGAGCCCTGCGAGGACAGCATGCTGAGCACGAACGTGTTCGCGTCGGCACCGGAGACGAAGTACAGCACGACGAGGATGATCGCGATGATCGAGGTCACCGTCACGAGCGGGAGGTGTTCCAGCGTGGCGAAGAACGCGGAATTGATGTCCTCGAGCGCTGCGGCTCCGATCTCACCGCCGTCGTTCATGTCGATGCTGATGGCGGTGCCGCCGAAGATCGTGAACCAGAGGAAGAAGACGAGACTGGGGATCCCGACCACCCCTGCGACGAACCCGCGGACGGTGCGCCCCTTGGAGATCTTCGCGAGGAACACGCCGACGAAGGCTCCCCAGCTCAGCCACCACGCCATCATGAAGAAGGTCCACCACTGCATCCACTGGACGTCTTCCGGAGTGCTCGGAGTGGTGAGGCTGACGGCGAAGAACTCGCTCAGGTACTGGCCCACAGACCGGAAGAACAGGTTCGAGAGGAAGTTCGTGGGGCCGACGATCAGGACGTAGACGCCCAGCCCGGCGGACAGCAGCATGGTGATCTGGCTGAGGTACTTGATGCCGCGGTGGACACCGGACAGAGCGGACAGAGTGAAGAGCACCGTGATGACGGCGATGATGACGATCTGTCCGACGAGCGAGGACGGGATGCCGAAGACCCCGTCCAGACCTTCTGCGATCTGGGCCGCGCCGAGGCCCAGCGACGTCGTCGTGCCGAAGAGGGTGGCGATGACGGCGAAGATGTCGATGACCTTCCCGAGCCATCCGTCGACACGATCGCCGAAGACCGGACGGAGCATCGGCGAGACGAGGCCCGGTCGGTTCCTCCGGTGCGTCGAGTACGCGATGGCGAGTCCGAAGACGCCGAACACGCCCCAGGCGTGAGGCCCCCAGTCGAAGTACGAGAACTGCATGGCGGTGACTGCCGCCTCGATCGTCCCCGCTTCCGCGCGCCCGTGGGGAGGCGCGGCGAAGTGGGAGATGGGTTCTGCGACCGCGTAGCTGATGAGGCCGATGCCCATCACGGCGGAGAGGATCATCGCGAGCCATGCCCAGGTGCTGTACTCCGGGCGTGCGTCGTCGGAACCCAGGCGGATCGTGCCGTAGCGGCTGAGTGCCAGATAGATGAGGAGCGCGATGCAGCCGAGCGGGACGAGGAGGTACAGCCAGCCCACGCTGCTCGCCGTTGCGTCCATCGCCGACGTCATGGCGTCGTTGAGTGACGTGGCGGAGATCGATGCCCAGACGACGAAGAGGGCGATGATGGAGAGCGACCCCCAGAACACAGCGCCTATCGGGCCGGTCCGTGCGGGTGCCGGGTCAGCCGGAGGGGGTTCGGGGGGTTCGCTGGTCGTACTGCCGTCAGAATGGTCCATGGTTCCTTAGGTCTGCTGAAGAGGGGGTCCGCGCGGGCAGGGGCGGCCGGAGGCACTGCATGCGGGGCGGACGGTCTGAGCCGTTTCGCTGTTCACGGCGCGGTACACCCTAGCCCCGATCGCAGGTGGGACCCCCACTGGAACCGTGTATCCCAGCGTGATGGGACGCAGCACACAGAAGAACCGTCCCCGCGTGAGCACGCGGGGACGGTTCTTCCTGGAGCGGTTCTCAGCCGGTTCGTGTCACATCAGTTCAGTGACGTTCCCTGCGGTGAGAGCTGCGGAGCAGCCGCCGGACAGCAGACCGAGGACGATGAGGACGATCGTGACGATGCGAGTGACCTTCTTGTGCTCCTCGAAGCCTTCGAGCGGTCGGCCCTCCTTGTCCCGCGTGTTGCCGGTGAGGACCATGATGAGGTCGATGAGCGCCCAGATCCCGAATCCGCCGGCGGTGATGAGCTTGAGGATTCCGGTGCCGATCTTGCCCAGGTAGAAGCGGTCGATGCCGAGGGTGCCCAGGAACTGTGCGAGGGCCCAGGTGACGAGGTAGGACTTGTTCATGGGACTAGCGTACGACGCGAGAACCCTCGACCTGCACCGCATCCGTGTTTCAGTTCTGCAACCGCATGCAGGAGCAGGCTTCGCGGGCGCACACAGAGGCGGGGGCTCAGCCGGCGCTCAGTGCCGGATCATGCCTTCCTGCGGCGCGAGGCGACGAGCGCTGCAATGCCCGCGCCCAGCAGGGTCACGCCGGCGCCGAGGCCCGCAAGGGTCGTACCGGTGCGCGGGAGCTTCCCGTCGTCGCCCCGGTCGTACTCGTCGTCCTGGCCGCCGCGGGGAGCGTCATCGCCGTCATCGCCCCGGCCGTCGTCATCCTGACCGCCGTCCCCCTGGCCGTCGTCATCCCGGTCCTCGTCTGAGTCGTCGTCGCGCGGATCGTCGGACGGGCCATCCGAGGGCCCGTCGGTGGGATCGCCCGTGGGCTCACCCGTCGGGTCCTCGGAGGGGTCTCCCGAGGGATCCTCGGTCGGGTCGTCGGTCGGCTCCGGTGCGGGGGCCTCGGCGACGGTGATGGTCCGGGTCGCAGTTCCCTCGTTCCCGGCGGTGTCCGTCGCGCTGTAGGTGAGCTCGTACGTCCCGGCGGCACCGGTGTCGACCGTTCCGTCGACCGTGATGCCCTCGTCCGTCAGCTCTCCGCACTCGTCGGACGCCTCGACGCCCTCCATCGGATCGAACTCGTCTCCCACCGTCAGCTCCGTGTCGCCCGGGGTCTCGATCTCCGGCGCCGTCCGGTCCTTGACCAGCTCGACCTTGTCGATCTCCTCGCCGTTGTCCACACGCACGGACGTCGTCGTGATCGAGCACTCGCCCACCTCGACGTTCGCCGTCGTGGGTGTGCGGGACTGGTCGCGCACCGCCGTCCAGGGGGTGGTCGACTCCGGCACGAGGTCGTAGTACTTGCTGCCGGACGACGAGTTCGCAGTGATGTACATCAGCTCGTTGCCCTCAGGATGGACCTGGTCATGGCCCTCCGGCGCCTGCGTCGTCTCCTCGCTGGACACCTCCGTGCCGTCCATCAGGTGCGTGCGCGCGTACGTGTGGTCGTGACCGGCGAGCACCATGTCGATGCCCTCGATATCCGCGAGGACCGGCGCGAACTCCTCGCGGATCTCCCGCCCGTCCGTGTGCGCGTGGATGCCGGCGCTGTAGATCGAGCGGTGGAAGGTGAGGATCGTCCAGCTGGTCTCGTCACCCTGCTCCGCGATCGTCTGCTCGATGAACTCGCGGTGCGACTCGAAGTCGCGGTTCTCCGTCGATATGTTGAGGTGCAGGACGTCGTTCTGCGTGAACCAGTAGTTGCCGCCGGTGGGGTCGCCCTCCCACTGGTTGGGCAGGTTGAAGTGCTGGCCGAACAGCGCCTGCGGCTGGTTGCCGTCGTAGTCGTGGTTGCCCAGCGTCTGCGCCGACGTCTGCGTGCGCATCTGCTCCGGCTCGAGGTAGGCCTGGTACTCGTCCGGATTGCCGGAGCCCGTCTCGATCTGATCGCCGGCGGACAAGAGGAAGTGCGAGTCGGGGAACATCTCATTCGTACGGTCGAGCGTGGTCTGCCAGCCGGCGCCGTCGCTCTCGATGTTGCCCGAGGAGCCGATCTGCGCATCGCCGATGAAAGTGAATTCGTGCTCGAGGTCCGCGTCGTGGTTCTGGAACTGCTGGACGTCGGACCAGCCGCCCTCCTCACTGCCCACGCGGTACGAGTACCAGGTGCTGGGCTCAAGGCCGGTCACGGTGGAGTGCACGTAGTCGTTCGCGCCGTCGTCGGCGGTGCCGCGCTCCGTCTGCTCGAAGGTCTGCGCGTTGCCCGGCAGGGTCTCGTGCTGCCCCGCAGCGATCTGGACGGACTCGTCGACGCCGGAATCGGTGAACCAGGACAGGTTCCGCTCGGACTGATCCGATCCCACACCCAGGAGGATCGACGACTGGCCGACCTTCCCCGGCTCCGGTTCGAGCGCGAGGTCCTTGAAATCGAAGTACAGGTCGGAGCTCGTGGCCCGGCCCTGGTGCAGCTGGACGGCGATCGTGTTCTCGCCGGGCTCCAGGACCTCCGGGTCGATCGCGAAGGTGCCTTCCTGCGGAGCGGACCGGTTCGACCCGCCGTACTGCATGTTCCGGCGCTCGCCCTCGGACGGGTAGTCGATTCCGTCATCGTCGAAGCCTGCGACGCGCTCGCCGTTGACGTAGACGGTCGCCGCGTCGTCGGACTGCAGGGCCCCGGCGAGCTGGCCGGCGTCCTGCAGGTCCTCGGCATCGACCGTGATGTTCGTGCGGAAGAAGAAGGCCTCAGTATTCGGCGCGCCCTCGCCGTCCTTGTACTGCTGGAGCAGGTTGTCCGGAGTGAAGCCGCCGTTGAGCTCGTCGAGTTCGCCGCGGAGTGCACCGAACGACCCGGTAGCGGACTCCCATGCTGAGTCGTCGAAGGACGCGTCGGTCCAGTCTGTGCGCTCGGGCAGGCCGTCGGCGGGGTCCGTGTCGTCGTCCAGGTAGCTCCACTCGGCCTCGCCGCTCACCAGCAGGTTCGTCGGGGAGACGGTATCGGACGGTGAGGCGAAGGCGGAGGTGGCGGCCGCCGGGCTCAGGAGTGTGAGTGCTGCCGTGGCGGCGAACAACCTGGTCAGATGCTTCATGGGGGTCCTTCACGGAAGTGGGGCTGTGCCCGCACGACGCTATGGGGACGGAGTTTCCTGAGGGTTACCCGAAAGTGAAGCTGGAGGGTGCTGAGTGTGGAGCGCACGCAAAGGGTCTGGGTGTGGAGCGTTGAGGGCGAAGCCGACGGAACGACGCGACGTCTCGTCCGAAATATCGGACAGCGCTTTCCTCGGATCCCGTTCCAGCCGGCTCCTACGCGCGCATACTGGCTTCACATCACGTCGGCGATCGCGCCCGCCGCCGTGCACCGCCCCGCCCACCGCCCTGCACACAGCCAGGAGGAGCCACGATGAACACCCGCATCACCGGCATCGCAGAGCTGGTCACGAACGACCCCGCCCACGCGCACCATACGGACCCAGGCGATCGGCTGGGCATCGTGCACGACGCCGTCCTCATCGTCGCGGACGGTCACGTCGTCTTCGCAGGCCTCGCCGCCGATGCCCCGTCCGCCTCATCGGACGACCTCACCGTCGACGTCGCGGGCCGTTCCGTCATCCCCGGCTTCGTCGACAGCCACAACCACCTCGTCTTCGCCGGCGACAGGACGGAGGAGTTCGCCGCCCGGATGTCCGGACAGTCCTACTCCGCCGGCGGCATCCGCACGACGATGAACGCCACGCGTGCAGCCACCGACGCACAGCTCGAAGCGAACCTCGTCCACCTCGTCGACCAGGCGCGGCGCCAGGGCACGACCACACTGGAGATCAAGACCGGCTACGGGCTCACGGTCTCCGACGAGCTGCGCGGCCTGGAGATCATCGCCCGCCACACCAGCGAGGCCACCCTGCTCGCCGCCCACATCGTCCCGCCCGAATACGAGGACGACCCGGACGGGTACGTCGACCTCATCGTCGAGGAGATCATTCCGCGGGCAGACGCGGCGAAGTGGATCGACGTCTTCTGCGACCGCGGGGCCTTCACGCTTAAGCAGACGGAGCGCATCCTCACCGCCGGGAAGACCGCGGGCCTCCTGCCGCGCGTCCACGCGAACCAGCTCGACCACGGTGACGGACTGCAGCTCGCCGCCCGGACCGGCTGCGCCTCCGCCGACCACGCGACGCACGCGACGGACGAGGACCTCGCCGCACTCGCCGACGCCGGCACCGTCGCCACCCTGCTGCCCGGCGCGGAATTCTCCACCAGAGCGGTCTACCCGGACGCCCGCCGCTTCGTCGCGGCCGGCGTGCACCTGGCACTGGCCACCGACTGCAACCCCGGGTCGAGCTTCACGAACTCCATGCCGTTCTGCCTCGCCGTCGCCGTCCGCGACATGCACTTCACCCCCGCCCAGGCACTGCACGCGGCGACGGCGGGCGGCGCCCGCGCACTCCACCGCACGGACGTCGGCCACCTGGCCCCGGGCGCCCGCGCAGACTTCGCGATCCTCGACGCTCCGTCCTACGTGCAGCTGATGTACCGGCCCGGAGTCCCACTGGTGCAGCGCGTCTTCGTCGCCGGCGAAGAGGCGCAGTGACCGCACCGCACTGACCACCGCCCAGATCTTCTCCACCTCGCACCCCTCCCGTTCCGCGTCCACATGGGCGACGATGGACCTGAGGGGATCCCCATCCGCCGCAAGGAGGCTCCATGACCGACACTCCCACCCCTCGCACCCGCGCCGCCGCCGGGACCGGTCCCCGCGACCGGACCGGCACCTCGGCGCCGGCAGCCGTCGCACTGGACCCGGAGGCGCTGAGCTTCGCGGATGTCGTCGCCGTCGCGCGCCATGGCGCACGCGTAAAGATCCCGACCGAGGTGCTGGACTCCGTCGCCGACGCCCGTGACGCCGTAGACGCCCTCGCCACCGCGGATCGTCCGGTCTACGGCGTGTCCACCGGGTTCGGCGCGCTCGCCCAGCGCCACATCCCCCACGACCTGCGCACGCAGCTGCAGAAGTCGCTCATCCGCTCGCATGCCGCCGGTGTCGGCGCACCCGTCGAGCCCGAGGTCGTCCGCGCCCTCATGCTCCTGCGCGCCCGCACGCTCGCGACCGGCCGCACCGGCGTGCGCACGGAGACGTTCGAGACCTACGTCGCCCTGCTCAACGCGGGCATCACCCCCGTGGTCCACGAGTACGGGTCGCTGGGCTGCTCGGGGGACCTCGCGCCGCTGTCCGCCTGCGCGCTGGTCCTCATGGGCGAGGGCGAGGTCCACGGGCCGCCGGCCGACGACGGCACCCCCACCGCGCCCGTCCCCGCCGCCGAGGCCCTGGCGGCTGCCGGGATCGCCCCCGTCGAACTTCGGGAGAAGGAGGGCCTCGCGCTGGTCAACGGCACCGACGGGATGCTCGGCATGCTGATCCTCGCCCTGCACGACATCGACGTCGTCCTCACGACGGTCGACGTCACCGCCGCCATGAGCGTCGAAGGGCTGCTCGGCACGGACCGTGTCTTCCAGCCGGACCTCCACCACCCGCTGCGCCCCCATCCGGGGCAGGCCGAGGCCGCGGCGAACATGCTCACGACGCTCACGGACTCCGGCATCGTCGCGAGCCACCGCGACTCGACGCACCTCGTCCAGGACGCGTACTCCCTGCGCTGCGCTCCGCAGGTCAACGGAGCCGCCCGTGACGCGGTGTCCTTCGCTGCGCAGACGGCTTCCCGCGAACTGCGCGCGGCGATCGACAACCCCGTCGTCCTGCCCGACGGCACGGTGTCCTCCAACGGGAACTTCCACGGTGCGCCCCTTGCATACGCGCTCGACTTCCTGGCGGTCGTGCTGGCCGATGTCGCCTCGATGGCTGAGCGCCGCACCGACCGCTTCATGGATACGTCCCGCAACCAGGATCTGACCCCGTTCCTCGCGGACGACCCCGGCGTGGACTCCGGACTCATGATCGCGCACTACACGCAGGCCGGAGCCGTGTCGGAGATGAAGCGCCTCGCCGCGCCCGCGAGCGTCGACTCGATCCCGTCCTCGGCGATGCAGGAGGACCACGTGTCGATGGGCTGGGCCGCGGCACGCAAGCTGCGCCGCTCTGTCGACGCGTTCGCGAACGTCGTCGGGATCGAGCTCTACGCCGCCTCCCGCGGAGTGGAGCTGCGCGACGAGGATCCGTCGCCGGTCTCCACCGCCGTGCTCGAGCGGCTGCGGCCCGAAGTCCCCGGGCCGGGCCCGGACCGCTTCCTCAGCCCGGAGCTCGAGGCGACGATCGCGCTGGTCAGATCCGGTGAGATCCTCGCCGCGGCTGATGCTGCGGCCCACCTCGTGCGTGTGCTCCCCGAATTCGCCGTACCGGATGGCCCGACCACGTCCGCATCCCCGACCACCCCCTGAGGACCACCGACCCGACCCGACCCGACCCGCACACCCGCTTCACCGCACTGGAGGAGGATCACCATGACGGACGTCGTCTCCCTGCTGGCCCAGATCACGGACACCGGCCGAGACCCCCGCGGCCCCGGCTACCTGCGCCCCGGCTTCAGTCGTGTGGAGCACGATCTGCGCGAATGGTTCGTCGCGGAGGCGGAGTCCCGCGGACTCGACGTGGAGGTGGACCACAACGGCATCACGTGGGCGTGGGCGACCCCGCCGGGCGAGAACGCGGTCGTGACCGGCTCCCACCTGGACTCGGTGCCCGGCGGCGGTGAGTTCGACGGCCCGCTGGGTGTGGCCTCGGCGCTCGCGGCCATCGACGAGCTGCGCGAGTCGGGCAGGCTCGCACGGGCCGGCCGTCCGCTCGCGATCGCGGTGTTCCCGGAGGAGGAGGGGTCCAGGTTCGGCATCTCCTGCCTCGGATCGCGCCTGCTCACGGGGGCTGTCGGGCCGAAGCGCGCGCTCGCGATGACCGACGACCGCGGCGACACGTTCGCCGAGGTCCTCACCCGCCACGGCCTGGACCCCCAGAGGGTCGGCAGGGACCACGAGAGACTGAGGCGCATCGGCTCGTTCCTCGAACTGCACGTCGAGCAGGGCGTGGGACTGATCAACACGGATCAGCCGGTCGCGGTGGGGTCGTCGATCCTCGGGCACGGCCGCTGGCACATCCGCTTCGAGGGGCAGGGCAACCATGCGGGCACGACCCCCATGGCGCGCCGAGCGGACCCGGTCGTCGCTGCGGCACGCATCATCGGAGACATCCCGACGATCGTCAGCCGCTTCGACGGGGCGGTGGCGACGGTCGGCCGTACGCGGGTGCACCCGGGCGGGACGAACGCCATCGCCTCCGCGATGGACGTGTGGCTCGATATCCGCCACCCCGATGACGAGGTCGTGCAGGACGTCCTCGAGGAGATCGCCGCGCGCGCCCGCGACCGAGCCTCCGGCGCCGGATACCGGGGCCAGGAGGTCTCGCTCACCGTCGACCAGGAGTCGTATTCGCCGACGACCCACTTCCACGCGGACTTCACCCGGAGGCTGTCCGCGCTGCTCCCGGAGGCGCCGCTGCAGTCGACGGGTGCGGGTCATGACGCGGGCATCCTCGCCGCGCACGTGCCGTCCGCGATGCTGTTCGTCCGCAACCCCACCGGGGTGTCCCACGCGGCGGAGGAGGCCTGCGAGGACGACGACGCGCGCGCCGGCGTGCGCGCCCTCGCCGACGCACTCGCGATGGAGCTGGGAGTGGAGGAGCCGGGAGTGGAGGAGCCGGCGCCCGAGGCCAAGGGAGTCGAGGGCCGGTCGTGACGTCGGCACGGCGTGAGATCTCGGTACTGGGGGAAGCCTCGGTGCCGGCCGGGGCCTCGGCCTTCTGGTGCGAGCGCGCCTGGGTGGACGGCGCTGTCCGCGACGGAGTGCTGCTGCGGGTCGATGAGGCGGGAGTGCTCACGGAGGTGCGGGTCGGGGTCACCACCGCCGAGGCCGCAGAGGGGTCTCCGGACGGAGGGCCTCCGAACGGAGGGTTTCTGGACGGAGGGTCTCCGAACGGAGAGCCTCCGGACGGAGTCGCTTCCGCAGGGGGCACCGGTTCTGGGATCACCGCGGATGATTCCGGTGCGTCCGTCCACCACCTGTCCGGGGTCGTGTTCCCGGGTGGGGTGAACGCGCACTCCCATGCGTTCCACCGGATGCTGCGGGGCCGCACCCACGCGGACGGCGGGACCTTCTGGACATGGCGCGAGGTCATGTACGACGTGGCCGAGCGGCTCACTCCGGAGTCGTATCGCGTGGTGGCGCGGGCGGTGTTCGCGGAGATGCTCGCCGGCGGATGGACGAGCGTGGGCGAATTCCACTACGTCCACCACGCCCCGGACGGCGAGCCGTACGGGCAGGGAGACTCAACCGGCGCGGCATCTGAGCGGACGGGTGAACAGCAGGAGACGGGGGCCTCGAGTGAGGGAGCCGTCGGTCATGGTGGAGGCTCTGGCCACGCAGGGGGCGCACACGCGATGGAGCTGGCGCTCGCCGCAGCCGCGGACGACGTCGGCATCCGCATGCGCCTCCTCGACACCTGCTACCTCACCGGCGCGATCGGGGAGGAGCTCTCCGACGAGCAGGCCCGGTTCGGCGACTGCGACATCGACGGCTACCTCCGCAGGCACGCCGACCTCGCGGCCGCCCTCTCCGCTCGCGACCCCGCAGATCCCCGAGACACCGGTTACCGGTATGAAACACCGGTGCACAGCGCGGTGTTTCGAACCGGTAACCGGCGTTTCGCAGGGGAGGGCGCCGGCCACGTGGGGGAGAGTGTCGCCCACATGGGTGAGGATGCCGCCCACGCAGGTAACGACACCGCCCACGCAGGTGACGACACCGCCCACGCGGGGTCGGCTACCCGCCTCGTCACCCTCGGGGCCGCGATCCACTCCGTGCGCGCCGTGCCGGCAGCGGACATCGCCCGCTTCCGCGACCTTGGCGGTCCCATCCACATCCACCTCTCCGAGCAGCCCGCGGAGAACGACGCGAGCCTCGCCGCATGCGGCCGCACGCCCACCGGAGTGCTGGAGGACGCCGGCGTCCTGAGCCCCGCCCTGTCGCCCGTCCACGCCACGCACCTGACGGACGGCGACATCGCGGCGCTCGGTGCAGCGGGCACGACGATCGTCATGTGCCCCTCCACGGAGGCGGACCTGGCGGATGGGATCGGCCCCGCGCTCGACCTCGCGCGCGCAGGCGCCACGATCGCTCTGGGATCCGACCAACACGTGGTGCTCGACGCGCTGCGGGAGCTGCAGGGCCTGGAGGCGGGCGAGAGGCTGCGCTCCGGACAGCGCGGCCGCTTCACCCCCGCCCAGCTGATCGACGCGCTGACGACCGGGGGCGCACGCAGCCTGGACCTCCCCGCAGGATCGTTCGAGGTGGGCCGTGTGTGCGACCTCGTCGCGGTGGACCCGGCCAGCTCTCGGACCCACGGGTCGGTGGGGGAGCAGGTGGTGCTGGCGGGGACCTCGGCGGATGTCCGCACGGTCGTCACCGCCGGGCAGGTGCGGGTGCGCGACGGCCACCACACGACGCTCGGCGACATCGGTGCGCTCTACCGCGACGCGTACGCAGCACTGGGGCTGGACACATGAGCGCCGAGGTCCCCGCGCTGCGCCGCGGTGTCGCCATCCTGCGGCAGCTGTCCGCGTCCAACCGGGCAGTGAGCGCCGGGACGCTCGTGCGGCTGCTCGATCTGCCGCGGTCCACGGTGTACGACCTGCTGGGCGTGCTCGAGGAACTCGGCATGGTCCACCGGGTCGAGGCCGGCTACGTCCTGGGTCCGGGCGTCCACGAGCTGGGTGCCTCCTACCTGCGGACGAACCCGCTGCAGAACCTCGCGGCGCCCCTGGTGCGGCGGCTTGCGGAGGAGACCGGCGGCACGGCGCAGCTGGCCGTCCTGCGCGGGTGGGAGACGGTGTACCTGCTGAAGGAGAGCTCGTCTAAGTCCCTGGCCCTCATCACCGCGGCCGGCGTCCGGCTGCCCGGCTACCTCACGGCCACGGGGCGCGCGATCATGGCCCATCTGCCCAAGCCGGAGCTGCTCGCCGCGCTGCAGGGCGAGGCCGAGTTCGTGAACCGGACGGGGCGCGGGCCGCGGACGTTCTCGCAGCTGAGCGCCGAGCTGTCGCTGACCCGCCGGCGCGGGTACGCCGAGGAGGACGGCGAGGTCACTCCCGGCGTCCTGACCATCGCGGTTCCGGTGTTCGACGTGCTGGAGAGGCCCATCGCTGCGGTCGGCGTGAGCGTGGCCACGGAGGTGGACGGGACGGCGAAGGCGGATGGGACGGCGAAGGCTGACGGGACAGCGAAGGCGACTGCCGCCGAGGCGGTGGAGACGGACCGAGCACACGCCGCCGTCAGCGCTGCGGATCCGTACACCGGCGCTGTGCTGTCGTCCGTCCAGTCCGTCCGCCGGACGGCCGAGGCCCTCACCGCACGTCTGCGGTGAGGGCCTCGCACAGGGTCGGCATCACACCGGACTGCGGCTCGCGGCCGATCTCCCGGGTCAGGTGAGGATCACGCAGTCTTCGCGCGGCGCATGCGGATGCCGAGGACGATCTCTGCGATGCCGTCCGCCACGGCGAAGATGCCCAGCGCCCAGATGAAGCCGAGGAAGGCGCTCGCCGGGCTTACGACGAAGACGATGCCCACGATGATCCCGACGATGCCGTTGAGGAGCATGACCCACCAGTGCTTGGCGCCCATCTTCTTGAGGGAGAACGCGCCGGCGATGGCGAAGGCACCGACGACGAAGGCCCATGCCCCCACGAGCAGTGCGAGTGCCAGCACCGTGCTGCTGGGGAGGAAGATCGCGATGATGCCGACGACGATCGAGAGGATCGCGGCGACCAGCACCCATGCGCTGCGGTGCTCCTTGTCGCGCTGGAAGTGGCTGATGAGCGAGACGATGCCGTTGACCACGAGCCACGCGGCGAAGAAGATCGCGACCACGAACGCGGAGGCCATCGGCATGAGCAGGAACAGGACGCCCATGAGGATGCTGAGCACGCCCTGGACGATGAGGGCGGTGCGCGCGCCCTTCCTCAACTGGTCGTAGGGAAGGGGTGCTGCGCCGAGCCCCGGACTCTGCTGCTGCGTGCTCATCGACTCTCCTTGCTTCTGACGATCGGTTGTGGTCAGTCCGTCACCAGGAACAACGTGCTCGTCAGATGTTCTATTCCTCATTCGCTCTGCGAGCGTCCTGTGAAGTCCTGTGACGACACCGGTGCGTTCGCCGGTCGCCGGAGCACTCGCCGGTCGCCGGAGCACTCGCCGGTCGCCGGAGCACTCGCCGACCAGGCGCAGTCAGACCTCTTCGCCGGGGATGACGTCGTCGTCGCGTCCACCGCGCCCAGGACCGCCGTGACCGGGAGCGCCCCGACCCGGACCGCTTGCACCGGGACCGCCGAATCCGGGCATTCCCGGCGTGCCCTGCCCCGTGCCGCCGGGTGAGCCGCCGGGTGCGCCGACCCCCGGAGTGTGGATCGCCAGCTTCCCGATCCGCCAGCCGAGCATCATGATGGCGACGCCGATGACGATGAGCAGCACGCCCAGCGCCCACAGGAGCCCGGTGAGCGCGGCGTCGACGTTGAACAGGGCGAGGAAGCCGTAGGCGACGGCCAGGACGCCGGCCAGCAGAGTGATCCACCAGCCCTTCACGCCCATGCGCCGCACACTCAGCGACAGTGCGACGGCCAGTCCGCCCACCAGCAGGGCCGCGAAGGCTGTGAGGAAGACGATCGTCGCGCCCGCGGCCTCGGGGATGAAGAGGAGCAGGATGCCGAGCGCCGCCGGCACCAGCGTGCCCAGCAGACTGCCCTGCTTGCGCACGACGGAGAAGATCGCCGACAGGATCGCCGATGCCAGCAGCCAGACCGCGAACACCAGGACGAACGCGGTCGCGGACTCTGTCGGCCAGACGAGGAAGAGCAGTCCCGCGACGATCGCGAAGCCGCCCTGGATCATGAACGACGTCCGCAGCCGGCCCAGCATCCGTGTGAGCACGTCCGGGTCTCCGGCGGAGTGGAATCCGCCGATCGGCATCGTCATGGTGTCTCCCTCTGAAGCAGTCGTCGTCCCGCGGTATACCCGTCCAACACCGCCGGCAGGCGACCTGATTCCCCGGACAGATACGTGGCGAGGACGCGGCCGGACCCGCCTGCCGCGGTACCTCCCGCCGCATAGCCCCCCGCCGCCGAGGTCGTCGTCACCGAGGTCGGTCCGCCACCGTCCGCTGCACGGTCTGCTCCCAACGCGAGGACGGGCAGGGGTGCGGTCGCGGTGCCCAATGGCACCGCCGCGACACCCGCGGCGTGCGTCGCCCGCACGCGGCGCAGCGTCTGTGCGGCGACGGCGTCGGGCGAGTCGAACAGCGTGAGGCCGGTGATGCCGCGCAGTGCCAGCGCATGCTGGATGCGATCCGCGACCAGTCCGTAGTGGGTGCAGCCCAGCACCACGGAGGCGACGTCCGTCGGGGTCTGGGCGGCGGCCTCGGCGATGGCGGCCTCGATCCGCTCCGGTGAGCCGGCATCGATCGCATCCGCGAGGCCCGTCGCCGCCACTCGCGTGACCGGCAGGTCCGCGGCGAAGGCGTCGATGAGGCGGCGCTGGTAGTCGCTGGCCGTCGTCGCATCCGTCGCCCACACCGCGAACGGGCGGTTCGTCGCGGCGGCCGGCTTGATCGCCGGGACCGTCCCGATGATGGGGATGCGCGGTTCGAACTGGGCGCGCAGCGCCCCGAGTGTGTGCACGCTGGCGGTGTTGCAGGCGACGACGATCGCGTCCGGTTCCCACTGCGCGAGCGAGCTCGCGGATGCCAGGACGACCTCCGTGAGCCGCTGCGCGGTCAGTGCCCCGTAGGGCCTGTTCGCGGGGTCCATCCCGAGGACCAGGTCCGTCGACGGCGCGCGGGTGAGCAGTGCGTCCGCGAACCCGATCAGGCCGAGGCCGGAATCGAGGAAGCCGATGCGCAGAGGGGAATCGTCCGTCCGTGGGGGAGGAGTGATGGTCACTGCGGGTCCTCCCGGTCGGTTCTACCGGCGGGTTCTTCGGTGGTCGCTGTGTCGGGCTCTGTGGCCTTCCCCGTGAGCAGGCGGGCGCGATCGGATCGGGCGGCCCGGCGGGCTGCGCGGCGCTCCCTGCGCGATCGCGGGTCCAGGAAGTCGCGGATCGTGCGGAGGTGGGAGGCCAGCAGCCCCTCGGAGAACGTCGGCGCGACCATGAGGAGGCGGTCGGGGTAATGCTCGGCGAAGTGCGCGCGGGTGACGGGCGCGGCGAGGTCGTCGTCGACCCAGACGGCGCGGCGGTCCGGATCGTCATCGAGCCACGCGCTCATGTGGATCGCCTTCCACCACACCTGCGGGTCGCCCGCGAACCGGTTGAAGGAGTCGTCCGGCATCGGCACCACGTCGAACGAGTGCCGGAATCTCAGCGCCGGCTCCAGCTCCCCGGTGCAGCGATGCGACCACGTCGACAGCCAGACGATGTCGACGTCGTGGGTCTCCACGAGGCGATCCAGCGCGCGGACGATCTGCGGGCGGTAGTGGAGCTCGAACGCCCAGGCGCGTGCTGTGCGGCGACGTTCCCGGAGGTATCGCGGACCTGCGACGGGATAGGAGTTGAGGACGCCGTCGACGTCGAGGAACAGAGTCGCGTGGCCGCGTGCCGCCTCGGTCGTGCCCGTTCCACTCACACTCCCAGACTACCGGCCACTCCTCGGTCAGGACTGTGATCCGGCACGCGTGCGGTCGTCCGGCGCCAGAGCTGACTTGTGTCAGAGCCGACGTGTGTCAGGGTCGTCCGGTGTCGGAGCCGACTTGTGTCGGGGCTGGCCGGAGTCAGAAGAAGAGCGGCGGGACGAACCAGACCGCGAGGACGACCAGTGCTGTGATGATCATGGCCCAGGGGAGCCCCACCGGCCGCATCCCGTGCGCCGTCACGACCGCACGCAGATCCTCCTCGCGCGCGGGGCCGGGCCAGAGCAGGGCGCACCGCCACATGGCGTAGCCCGCGATGAGGATGCCCACGACCCAGGTGAGCTGGAACCACCCGGGCAGGTCGAAGAGCAGGCGGGCCACGAGGAAGACCGTCAGGATTGCGAGCGGCACCCCCAGCAGCCCGTTGCGGGTGAGGGCACGTGCGACCTTCGCAGCGGCGAGGGAGCTGTGCTGCTGCGGTGGGACCTCGGCCTCGGCTGTCGACTGGGACCCACCCGCAGGCCCGCCCCCGAGGAGGGCCTCCACGGGACGCGTGCGGACGGGGCGCAGCGCCCACGCGACGGGTGCCAGCCAGCCCAGGAGGACGACCGTGCCGATGAGCGGGATGACGAGGCTCTGGAACATGGTCACTCCTCCGTGGTCGTGTCGTCGGCGGCTGCGTGAACGGCTTCGGGCGCGGCCTGCGCATCCGCTCCGCCCGCTCCGCCCGCGCCGTCGGGAGCTGTCGTGAGGTACCCGGCTGCGCCGTCGACCGACGTCTCCGTGTTCGACAGGACGACGACCGCCCGGCCGTCCGGTGAGTACCCCGCATAGGACCGGAAGCCGCCCGTCCCGCCGTTGTGCCACGTGATGTCCGTGCCGTCGAGGGGCGTGACGTGCCAGGCGTAGCAGATCGACCCTCCGTCCTCCAGCTCCGTGCGCGGTTCGACGGCATCGGCGCCCGGAGCGTCTCCGTCGGCGACTGCCTGCATCCAGATCGCCATGTCATGTGCAGTGGAGCGGATGGAGCCGGACGGCGCCTCGGCGCCCAGCGTCCACGGGCCGGTGCGCAGCCCGGAGTTCGTGAACCCCGCCGGAGCATCGGCCGGAAGGTCCGCGGGCGACTCCGGGACGATCGTCTCCTCCATGCCGAGAGGTTCCAGGAGGCGGTCGTGGACCAGCTGCGGATACTCGGTGCCGGCTGCGCGGGCGACCGCGTGCCCCAGCAGGGCGACGCCGGTGTTCGAGTACACGTACGTGCCGGGGTCCGTGTCGAAGCCCTGCGCGCGCTCGAGGAGCGACGGCAGGTCCTCGGAATACGGGTCCAGTCGCAGGTAGACCTTCCACATCTGTGTGATCGGGGCGCTGTCGACGGATTTCGGCAGCCCTGTGTGCTGGGTCGCCAGCTGCTCCATCGTGAGGTCCCCCGCCGAGGTCCCCTCCAGCTCCGCGAACACCTCGCCGAGCGTGGTCTCCGCCGTCAGCTCGCCGCGCTCGATCGCGTCGGAGAGCAGGGCGGCCGTGAAGGTCTTCGTGATCGATCCGATCTCGAACTGGTCGTGCTCATCGGCGCCCCACCCGGTGAAGCGGACGGTGCCGTCGGGCTCGATCGCCGCGGCGGAGACATCGCGCATGTAACCCGAGTCCAGGAACGGTTCGAGCTCCGCCGCCAGGTGCGCGTCGCCTGAGGGTGCGGTGGTGAGACCGCGCTCCCACGGGGTGAACGCCGCGAGGGCGACCATCGAGGCGACCGCGACGCCCGCGGCGACGACGCGTCGGGAAGACGGGCGATGCGCTGTGCGGGGAGGTCGTGCGCTCGGTGGAGGCGCCGGCTTCGGGGGAGCGGGCGATGTGTGCATGGTGCGTCTCTTCCTGAAGAGGCGGGCAGAGGTGGAGTAGCCGGGATGGGCAGGTGGGCAGGTGGTGACTGTTACGTGGTCGCTGCCATGACGAGGGCCAGGAGCGGGATGGTGCGCTCGCCGGGGACCTCCCAGCGGCCTCGGCGGGGCGATCGCAGCCAGCCGGCGGAGGAGAGCTGATTGAGGTGGTGGTAGACCTGTCCGCTCGTGCCCAGGCCCGGCAGAGCAGCGAGGTCTGCGGTCGCGTGCGTGCCGGTGAGCACGGCCTGCAGCAGCGCGAGGCGCACGGGGTGGGCCAGCGCGCTGAGGGCGGGCGCGGCGTCGGCGAAGTCGCCGTCGAGCACCGTCTGCGTCGGCAGGCCATACTGCCAGCGGTAGCCGCCGCCGTCGGTGGACATCGTGCCGCCGTAGAGGACGACGTCATCGTCCGGGTAGCGATCCTCCAGGCCCGCGAGCACCCAGTAGGGGTCGTCATCGTCGGCCTGCCGGGCGGGATCGGGGGACGCGGGGCCGATGGCAGCGGTCTCCGACTCAGCGGTCTCTGCCGGTGTGTGGCCCGTCTGTTCGGGGCCCGGATCCGGAGGCGTGCGCTCGCTGTCCTCGCGGCGCTCCGCGCGCTCGCCCTCTTCTTCGAGACGACCCACGCGCGCCTCGAGTTCGGAGATCCGAGTGCGGAGTGCCTCGTCAGGGGGAGTGCTCATGCCTCCATAGTACGAAACTACGTAATTACGTCAATGACCTGATTTCGTGAAGGTGGAAGCCGCGAGGTCGAGATGCGGCGGCTCCGCAGCGCTGGTGTGCGCGACGGCCGCACTACGATGACGCCATGAGTGCCGGTCCTGCGTGTGACGTCGATGCGGTCATCGTCGGTTCCGGTCCCAATGGGCTCGCCGCCGCGGTCGTCCTGGCGCGGGCGGGTCTGTCCGTACTCGTCCTCGAGGCCGAATCGACGCTGGGCGGCGGCGCCCGCACCCTCGATCTGGGACTGGCGCCCGGTCTCACGCACGACCTCTGCTCCGCGGTGCATCCCCTGGCCGTCGCGAGCCCGTTCTTCCGCGAGTTCGACCTTCGCGGCCGCGGCGTCGAACTCGTCACCCCGGAGGTCTCCTACGGCCAGCCGTTCGGTACGGGACCGGCAGCGCTCGCCCACCGGGACCTCGGGCGCACGGCGGCCGGCCTGGGGCTCGACGGCCGCGCATGGGAGCGGTTCTTCCGCCCTCTGCTCGCCGCCCCGGACGCGATCGTCGCCGCAGCACTGGGCGACAAGCGTTCGCTGCCGCTCACGAGCGGTTCGAGTGGCCGGGGCGGCGTCGGCGTCCGTCGCGACGCCCCCGCCGGACCGCGCAGTGCCGATCGGCTCACCGCGATCCGCGCGCTGGGCTCCTTCGGCCTCCGCGTCGGGAGCGAGGGCACTGCCCTGTGGAACCTGCCGTGGCGCACCGAGGCGGCGAAGGCCCTGCTCACCGGGGTCGCGACCCACGCGATCGGACGCCAGCCCTCACTCACGACGGCCGGCACCGGCCTGCTGCTCGCCACGCTCGCCCATGGCGAGGGGTGGCCGATCCCCGTGGGTGGCTCGCAGGTGATCACCAACGCGCTCGTCGCAGACCTCACGGCCCACGGCGGAGAGGTCCGCACCGATGTCCGGGTCCGGTCCGTCGAGGACCTCCCGCCCGCCCGTGCAGTCCTCTTCGACACCACCGCCGAGGCCGCTGCCGCCGTCCTCGGCGACGCTCTCCCTGCGCGTGTGCGCCAGGGGCTGCGGGGCCTGGGGCACGGGCCGGGAGCGGCGAAGGTCGACCTGGTGATCGACGGGCCGATCCCGTGGGGCGATCCGCGCCTCGGCGATGCGGGGACCGTGCACGTCGGCGGGACGCGTGCGGAGATGGCCGCGGCGGAGGCGCAGGTCGTCGCCGGTCGGATGCCTGCCCGGCCCGTGGTCCTGGTCAGCGATCCGGGGCGGTTCGATCCGTCACGCGTGGTGGGCGGGCTGCGACCCGTGTGGGCCTACGCGCACGTGCCCGCCGACTGCCCGATCGACCCGACGCGGTTCGTGCTCGCACAGATCGAGCGGTTCGCCCCCGGCTTCCGGGAGCGGATCGTCGCGGTGCGGGGCACGCCCGCCAGCCGGATGGCGGAGCACAACGCGAACCTCGTCGGCGGGGACATCAGCGGCGGGCGGCTGGGGCTCGCCCGACTCGTCGCACGGCCGCGGTGGGCGTGGGAGACGAAGAGGCTTGCCGGGACCTCGGCGTACCTGTGCTCCGCGGCGACGACGCCTGGGCCCGGCGTCCACGGGATGGCCGGGTTCCATGCTGCCCGCGACGTGCTGGCGCAGCGGTTCGGGATGCGCGACGGAGTGTCGCTGGGGATGTGAGTCGTATGCTCAGCCCGCAGCCGCGGCGAGCGGTGCTGCGGAGACATCCATGACGTGTGCCGGGTCGAACGTGCCGAACTGGGAGAGGAACTCCCTGTCGACGTCAGGGATGCGCGTCGGCCGCTGGGTCTCACGATCGAGGATGACCATGACGTTGAGCCCGTCGAACACGACGGTCTCATCCTGGATGCCGCGGCACGTGATGGTGAACGAGGATCCGCCCACGCGGCCGATCCCCAGCTGCACCTGGAGTTCGGGGCCGTAGAGGACCGGCGTGCGGTAGTTGAGTTCGACGCGGGCCACCAGCTTGGGCGCGGCGATCGACTCGCGGTCGCGCATCGTGTTGAGCCAGTCGATGCGGGCCTGCTCGATGAGCGTGACGATGCGGGCGTTGTTCACATGTCCCAGCAGGTCGAGGTCCGACCAGCGGATCTGCGGGGTGGCGACGAAGGCGGGGAAAACGGTCACGGTGCGTCGGGTCTCCTGGGGTGAGGCGCAGCCTGGCTGAGCCGGCTGGTTCGGATGGGCTGGCTGGGATGGACTGTCGGATTGCACGGGCGAGGATCGGCATCGGCCGTCTTGCCCGCCGCTGAGCGGAAGTCTAGTGTCCAACTTAGCAATCGTTCGCCCAGTGCGTGTCACGGGCTGCGCCCGCAGCCTCTCGACGAAGGAGTCGTCATGACTGAACCCACCACCCCTCCGCTGCCGCTCGACGGGATCCGCATCATCGACCTCGGCGGGATCGGGCCGGGTCCGTTCGCCAGCATGGTGCTCGCAGACCTGGGCGCGGAGCTCATCCGCGTCCACCGTCCCCAGGAAGCCGCCGGCAACCGCAACGGAGTCGGCATGGACCCGGTGAACCCGGTGCTGGACCGAGGGAAGCGCTCGATCGTGCTCGACCTCAAATCCCCTGAGGGCGTCGACGCGGTGCGCCGCCTGGCGCGCACGGCGGACGGCGTGGTCGAAGGGTTCCGGCCCGGTGTCGCCGAGCGGATGGGCCTGGGCCCCGAGGACCTCATGACGGAGAACCCCGCACTCGTCTACGGACGCGTCACCGGTTGGGGGCAGACGGGCCCCGATTCCCACCGAGCCGGTCACGACATGAACTACATCGCGGGTTCCGGACTCCTCGCGCAGCTGGGACGCGCCGACGAGGCTCCGCAGTTCCCTGCGAACCTGGCCGGCGACTTCGGGGGCGGCGGCATGCAGCTGGCACTGGGCATCGTCGCCGCGCTGCTGCGGGCACGGACGTCCGGCACCGGCGCAGTCGTCGACGCCACGATGGGCGACGGGGCCAACCTGCTGTGGGCGATGCAGTTCGGATTCGAGGCGCAGGGGCTGTGGCGCGAGGGTCGCGGCCGCAACCTGCTGGACTCCGGCGCCCCGTTCTACGACGTGTACCGCACGGCCGACGACGACTTCGTGAGCGTCGGCTGCATCGAACCGCAGTTCTACGCGGAGTTCGTCGAGAAGATGGGGATCGCTGACCGCCTGCCCGCGATGAGCCCGGGGGAGCACCGGCACCCGAAGCACTGGGCCGCACAGCGCGCCGTCTTCACCGAGGCCATCGCGGCGCGGACGCGTGCCGAGCTGGACGAGCTGTTCGCGGGCTCTGACGCGTGCACGATGGGGATCCGGTCGTGGGCCGAGGCCGAGGCCGCCCCCCACAACGTCGCCCGTGACCTCTTCTATCGGGATGAGGCGGACGTCCGCCAGCCTGCACCGGCACCGCGCTTCGCGGACCTCGGCGGCGCGTCGTGGGCCGGGGGAGCAGAGGCTGGTGCTGAGGCGGGTACTGGTGCGAGTACCGAGACGGCTGCGGCCGGTGCGACTGAGGCCGGCACCGTGCGCGGCGGCGGCGAACCGTATGTGCAGCCGGCCCGTGCACCCCGCGTGGGCGAGCACACGGAGGAGCTGCTGGCCTCGGCCGGACTCACCGCTGACGAGATCACGGCGCTGAAGGCATCGACCGGCGCCGCCTGACCTCGACTCGGTTCGGGGGTGAGTGCGAAGTCGAGTGTGAGGCCGGGCGGGGGCTCAGTGTGAGGCTGGTCAGGACCCTGCAGAGGGTCCCGCTCCTCCAGCAGGCACCCTCCCCGCCACCCACTCTCCCCGCCACCCACCAGCTTTGATCAGACCGCATATGAAAGAAGATGTGCGGTCTGATGAAAGCTGGTGCTTGGTGCTTGGTGGCTGGCACGTGGAAGTTGTCGCTCTGGTGAGTGGCTCACGTTGGGTCGCTCGGGGACGGCGGACGCGGGATCGAGCCCCCGTGCCGCCCTCAGCCCTCATGTCTCCCCGCGCTTCGCCTTCACGGCGGCGATGAGATCCTCCTCCGCCTTCTCCCCCGGCTTGATGCCGCCCGGCAGGCGCGCGATGAAGTAGATGCCCAGCAGCATCCACGCACCGAACATCACCCACGAGGGCCAGCCCAGCTGCGCCGACCAGGGCGTGACCGGGATGTAGATGAACAGCAGCAGCGCGGTGAGGACGACGGACAGGACGCCGATCACCGTGCCGCCGGCGTTCCCTCGTCCGCCCACCCGCATCGGACGGTCCATGCGCGGCTCGTTCTTCCGGAGGACCAGGAACACGACCGACACCATGAAGTAGGCGATGATGATCGCCGGCGATCCGGCGTCGACGATCCAGCCCAGCATCCCCGATCCCAGGAACGGAGCGATGAATGCGAGCGCGCTGATGAAGATCACCGCGTTCGATGGGGTGCGGTACTTCGGGTGCAGCTTCCCGAACCACAGTGGGATCATCCGCGCCCGCGCCATGGAGAACATGAGGCGCGACGCGCCGATCAGGAAGGCGTTCCATGAGGTGATGATGCCCGCGAGACCGCCGGCGATGACGATGGTGCCCCAGATCTCGTGGCCCAGCAGGATCGCCAGCGCATCCGCCGTCACGAGTTCGTAGTTCGCGAGGTCGGACGACGGGATCGCCATCGACGACGTGAAGATGATGAGCAGGTACCAGACGATCGCCATGAGGACGGAGACGACGACGAGTGCGCCGATCCGCCGTGGTGGCACCTTCACCTCCTCCGCGGACTGCGGAATGACGTCGAAGCCCACGAAGAGGAAGGGCACTGCGACCAGCACTGCGATCATGCCGGGCACACCGCCGGTGAAGAGCGGCTGTGCGTTGGACGGCTCGGCACCCACAGCGGTGCCGAAGATCAGCAGGAGGCCGACGATCAGCAGGAAGCTCACGACGAACGTCTGGACCAGCGAGGCCGTCTTGATGCCGCGGATGTTGATCAGGCCGATGATGAGTGCCGCTGCGGATCCGACGAGCGCCCACGTGAGGTAGACGTCGGAGCCCGCGAAGTTCCACAGGTAGATCTGCGAGAGGTTCGGGAAGATGTACTCGACGGTCTGCGGGATCGCCACGGCTTCGAACATCACGACGGAGATGTAGCCGCCGGCGATCGCCCAGGATCCGAATACCGCCGCCCGTGGGCCCATGCCGCGCAGCAGGTAGTTGTGCTCACCGCCGGCGAACGGCATCGCCGCCACGAGCTCCGAGTACACGAGTCCGACGAAGATCATGATGACGCCGCCGGCGGCGAATGCGAGCATCGCACCCAGTGTGCCGGCGCTCTGGAGCCAGCCGGAGGTCAGCACGATCCAGCCGAAGCCGATCATCGCCCCGAATCCCACGAACAGGGCATCCCAGCTGCTGAGAACCTTCACAAGGCCTGTGCCGCTCACCTCCGCGCGCGGGGAGTGGCTGTCGGTCGGCTTGCTCATGGCGGGCTCCTCCGGTCGTGACGTCATCGTCAGTGCAGGTCATGCGCCAGTGTAGGTCATGCACATGGTGGAAGACTAACCCCGGAGCGGTGGGAAGTGCGAGAGGTCACAGCTCCTCCTGGTCGAGGAATCGCACTGCCACGGGCGCACCTCCCGCCTCCTCGTGCGCCGCGGCCGCGCACCGCACCCTCTCCGCGCAGAAGGCGGAGATCGTGGCGAACGCCGCCGAGGCCCCGGCTGGCCCCGTGGCCGACGTGCCGGTGTGCCCAGCACCCGGGTCCTCCGCAGAAGCTCCGGAGGCCCCCGCGCCCTCATCACCTGTCTTCGCTGTCGTCTCTGCCGCCTCGGGTCCTCGGGTCAGAGCCGCGGCCATCGTGCGTCCGCCCGTCGACGAGTATGCGGTCCGCAGCGGTTCCGCGACCTGGACGAGGAGGAAACGGCGACGGCCGCCGTCGCGCAGGTTGGCACGCATGACTGCTTCTGCAGTCGTGCCGGAGCCCGCGAAGAAGTCCAGAACGATCGCATCCGGGTCGGACCACGTCTGCGACTCGATGAGGATGCGCAGCAGTTCGACGGGCTTGGGGTAGCCGAAGACGCCGCCCAGCCCCAGGGAGTCGAGGTCGGCGCTCCCGTCGGCGTTCATGACGCGGATGATCGAGTAGAGCTTGGACGTCGCCTGCTCGGCGGGGGTCAGGCGCAGCACCGCATGCTTGCGCCCGCCCGTGGCCGGATCGGGGTCCCCCCACGGCCGCAGCATGTAGTCGCCGGAGGCCAGGTGCGCATCCACCTCCACCTTCTTCGCGATCCCGCGGACGGCTTCGATGTCCTCGTACATGAGGCGACGCTCCTCGCCGCGCCGGTAGCGGCCGAAGCTCACGCGGAGGAAGTCGTCGTCGACGAGCATGCGTCTGCCGTCGATGGTCTCGTAGCGGGCGGGCGGCTTCTTTTCCGTCACGAAGGGCGCGACCTGCTCCGCATCCTTCCCCCAGAGGTGGATGTAGTCGTGGCCGCGGACGAACATGCGGGCGTTCCCGCCGCCCTTGGCCCGCTGATGGATGAGCGTGCCCAGGCTGTTGTGCTCCCCGAACACCTCATGGCCGAGGATCTGCGCGTACGCCGATTCCCGGTCGTCGATGTGGAGGAACAGCACGCCGTCCTCGCGCAGGAACTCACGGGCGAGCTCGAGCCGCGGACGCATGAACGCCAGCCATGCGGCATGACTCGCCGCGCCCGTCGCCGGCCCGGATGCGCCGAACCGGTCGCGGTACACGTGCGCATTGCCGGTGTTGTACGGCGGGTCGATGTAGACGACCTTGACCGTGCCGCGGTGCACCGGGAGCAGGGCGCGCAGGACGGCGAGGTTCTCGCCTTCGACGACGAGGCTGTCCGGGTTCGGGTCTGTCACGCTCCCAGTATCCCGGACGCCGCTCTCACGGTGCGTCCGGGTCGTCGCCCTCCGCCAGTATCTCGTCGCCCTCGCGATTGCCCTGGTCAGCGGCCGTCTCGAGGTCAGGGGAAGCGTCGCTCACGGAACCGGAGGCGTCACCGATCGGCCCGGCGTCGTCCTCCAGGTCCACCATTGCGTCGTCCGCACCCTCGATCCCCGTGCCCTCAGGACCCTCCGCACCGGGTTCGGTCACGCCGAGGCCGTCTGCCGTGTCCCGATCCGCCAGCTCCTCGCCGATCCCCGGAGTCTCTCCGGCCTCGGCGGCGGCGTCGCGGATCTCGCCGGGCGTCGGCTCCGCGAGGGTGGGGTCGTCGGAGTGCGCTGCGTCCATCGGATCCTCGCCTGTATCGGTCATGGCTCCTCCTCCGGTGTGGCTCGGTGCAGGACGGCGTGCCCGCCGCCCGTCACCTCCATGCTGACACGACACTGTGCCCTCCGTCAGCGCCGCTCGCTGAATCCCCGCCATATCCTCCGCCACTCTGCAAGACTGACCACATGAGAGGACAGCCCCAGCGCATCGCCGTGGTGGGCGGCGGGATCATCGGCACCGCCGTCGCCCGCGAGCTCGCCCACCGCTTCGACGACGCCACCGTGACCCTGTTCGAGAAGGAATCCACCCTCGCCGCGCATCAGACCGGACACAACTCCGGCGTCGTGCACGCGGGCCTCTACTACGAGCCCGGATCGCTCAAGGCACGGCTGTGCCGCACGGGCGTGGAGAAGCTCATCCGCTACGCCGTGGAGAACGGCATCCCCTACGACGAGTGCGGCAAGCTCGTCGTCGCGCAGGACACGGACGAGGTCGACCGCCTCGAGGCGATCTTCGAGCGCGCGAAGGCCAACGGCGTGCCGCACGTGCAGCTGCTCGACCGGCACCGGATGCGCGAGGTCGAACCGAACGTCCGCGGCGTCCTCGCCCTGCACTCACCGCACACCGCGATCATCGACTACGCCGCTCTCACCCAATCGCTGGGACGGGACCTGGAGGCCGCCGGCGGCGTGATCCGGTTCGACTCCGAGGTCGCCCGCCTCGACACGCTGTCCTCCGAGGTCCGGGTCATGCTCGCGCTGCCTGGCGCGCAGGGGTCGAAGATCACCGAGGACGGCGGCACCTTCGACCTCGCCGTCACCTGTGCGGGCCTCCAGTCGGACCGGCTCGCCGTGGCGAGCGGACTCGAGGAGGAGCCGCGGATCGTCCCCTTCTACGGCGACTACTTCGTCGCGCAGGGCCCCGCCGCCGAGGTCGTCAAGGGCCTCATCTACCCCGTGCCGGATCCTGCGTACCCGTTCCTGGGAGTCCACCTCACGCGGGGCATCGACGGGTCGCTCATGCTGGGCCCGAACGCGTTCCTCTCGCTGGGCCGTGAGAAGTACGAGCGGAAGATCGGCCCGATCGGCGGGATCGACCTCGGCGACCTGGGCCGGACGCTGGGCTACAAGGGCTTCTGGAAGTTCGCGTCGCAGAACCTGCGCGCAGCGGCGCGCGAAGCGCGCACCGCGCTGAGCCCGCAGGCGTTCATCGCGGAGGCGCAGAAGTTCGTGCCGACGCTGGATGCCGACGCCGTGAGTCCGGGACCCCGCGGCGTGCGCGCCCAGGCGATGAATCCGGACGGCACGCTCGTGGACGACTTCGTCATCACCTCCCGCGGTCGTCTCACCCAGGTGCGCAATGCGCCGTCGCCGGGCGCCACGAGCTCGCTGGCCATCGCGGAGCACGTCGTCGATACGGCGGTCGAATCCCTGAGGTGACGCACACTGAAGCGTCCGCAGCGTTGCCGCCGTGCGGATCGGTCGAGACGCTCGGAAAACCGGAAGCCTGATCCTTCAACATCTGCTCAACTCCTGAATGATCACCGTTCATCCGCTGGTCAGAGCATCTCCGCTCCATCGTCTTTCAGCCTCCATAGCGTCTTCTCTCGGCACGCATCCAACTTGCTGAGAAGAGGACCAGAACATGCACCAGAGACGATTCCTGTCATCCGCGGTGACGGGTGTGAGCGCAGTCGCCGCTCTCACGCTGATGGCACCGCTCGCACCGGCCCAGGCCGCCGATCCGCCCGCAGAGCTCTACGAGGGACACGTCGAGGTCGATCGCGGTGAGGCCGACGACGCCGAGGTCCTCGAGGGGCAGGTGTTCGACGATGTGAACCAGAACTCGAAGCTCGACGAGGACGAGCGCGGCGTGCCCGGCGTCGCGGTGTCCAACGGCATCGACGTCGTGCAGACCGACGGCGAGGGCACGTACGAGCTGCCCGTCCGCGACAACATGACGGTCTCCGTCACCCAGCCCCCCGGCTGGCAGGTGCCCGTCGACTCGGACAACTTCGCGCAGTTCAGCTACAACCACATGCCGGAGGGCTCGCCGGATCTGAAGTACGGGGGCATCGAGCCCACCGGCGACACGCCGCGGGCCGTGAACTTCCCGATGATCGAGTCCCAGGGGACCGCTCAGGCGGAGCAGGACTGCGCGATCGCGTCCGACACCCAGGCGTACGACAAGACGGAGATGGGCTACGCACGGGACGGTGCGGTGCGCGACCTCGTCGAGCGCGACGACTATGGGGCGTGCGGCGTCCTCCTCCTGGGCGACAACGTCGGCGACGACCTGAGCCTCAACGACGACCTCCGCGACATCTACTCGGATGTCAACGGTCCCGTCCGCGCCGCTCCCGGCAACCACGACATGGACTTCGACTCGGAGGACGACGCGCACTCGCTCGACACGTTCCGCGATCAGTTCGGTCCGTCCCACTTCTCCTACGACGTGGGCGAGACGCACTTCGTCGTGCTGGACGGCATCGACTACTCCGGTGACGAGTCGACGCACAAGTACACGGAGAGGTTCAGCGAAGATCAGCTCGAATGGCTCGAGAACGACCTGGCCAACGTGCCGGAGAACGCGCACGTCGTCATCGCGTCGCACGTGCCGGTCGTCACACACCGCAGCGCGGTCATCCAGAACGCGACTGATTTCTACGACATCATCGCGGACTACCCCAACGCGGTGACAGTGGGCGGCCACACGCACACGCAGGAGAACCTGGTCGCCGGCGAGCAGCGCGCCGAATGGGCCGCAGAGGGCATCGACGAGCTCTCGCACACCCAGATCGTCGCCGGCGCGGTCTCCGGCGACTGGTACTCGGGCGGACTCAACGCCGACGGCCTCCCGTACGCCTTCACCTCCGACGCATCCGAGCCCGGCATCCTCACCCTCGAGTTCGACGGTGCCGACCGCAGCGAGCGCTACACGGTACGCAACGAGTCCGACGACCACCAGCTGCTGCTCGGCGTGAACTCCCCCGAGTGGCGCGACTGGGCGCAGGAGGCGCAGGACTGGCAGGACGCGGACAAGGAGGGCGAAGAGCCGGAGGCGATCTCCGAGCGCGTCGTCACCCGCGACGACCTGGCCGAGGGCGACACCTGGCTGACATCGAGCTTCCTCGCCGGGACGAGCGACGCGAGCGTCGAGGTGAGCTTCGACAGCACGAGCCCCGTCGTCGCCGAGCACACGCAGCCCGGTGAGGGCGAGGAGCTGCGCAAGGGCTGGGAGTACACGGATCCGTACACCGCCTCGCAGAACCTGCGGACCTCCGGCGGGGTCGGCCAGACGAGCTCGCACCTGTGGCGCGCAGAGATCCCGTCCGACCTCGACCTGGGCACGCACACCGCCGAGGTGACCGGCACGGACCGGTACGACCGCGAGTTCACGGAGACCATCCTGTTCACGGTCGTCGAGGACGAGCAGAAGGCGGCGACGACGTCGAAGGCACTCCTCGAGGACGACGGCTTCTCGCTCGAGGAGGAGGCCGCGGTCGACGAGAGCGCGGGCCTCGACTCCGCTGAGGCGGAGGCAGTGCTGCCCGACTGATCTGCGGACTGGTCAGTCGGCTGGCCGGGACACTGATCAGCAACACCGCACGCCGCACACAGCGGCACCACACGCAGCCGCCGCACACAGCAGAGGCGCCGACGTCATCGACGTCGGCGCCTCGTGCTCGTGCACTCAGTCGTCCGCGAGGTCCAGCGCATCCTCGTCGAGACCGGGGAAGTAGAGCTCGTACTCGACCATCTCTCCGTCGAAGCCCACGATCGCGGTCGTGCCGAAGTACGTCCGATCCGCCGTGACGATCTCGCAGTTCTGCGACCCGCGTTCGGCGACGATCTTCATGTCGTCGCTGCAGGTGACCTCTTCGACGGGGATGTCGTACTTGTTGACGAACAGGTCCTCGATGTCGATGGCGAGCGCTTCCTTCGGCACGACCCCGTTTCCGTCCTCGTCGATCTCGATCGAGTCGTCGCCCGCGAGAGATGCCGTCCGCGGTTCGCCGTCCTCCGGGCCCACGCCTTCCCGACCGTTGTCGGAGCCTTCGCCCGATTCGTCCCCTGACTCATCGTCCGCGGAGTCGCCTTCAGGGTCGCCTTCGGAGCTGCCCTCAGCGCTCTTAGTGGATGAGCCCTCGCCGGGAACCGTCAGTCCGTCCCCTTCGGACGAGATGCCCTCGGGGCCGCCTCCCGCGTCGGCCGACTGCGCAGCCTCCGGGGTCTCTGTCGGTGGGGCCTCTTCGTCGCCCTGGTCGCCGCCCAGCAGGCCGCAGGCCCCGAGCGACAGTGCGAGCGCGGTTCCGGCGGCCACGGTGAGTGCGCGGGCCGCACGTGTGCGGATCGGTTGCATGGAGATCTCCTCGATGAGTGGAGTGTGCACTGCTCGTGCACGGAAGCGGATCGGCCGTCCGAGACGTCGACCCGGCCGTCCGGCGACTCAGAAGTCGATGCCGGCGAACTCGAGCTCGTAGTAGACGTTCTGGCCGACGACGTCTGTCACCTTGACGACGCCGTAGTACTCCTTGCCGCCCACGGTCACGTCGCAGGTCTGCGAGCCCTGCTTGTTGTTCACGAGCATTCGGTTGGAGCAGTCGACCGAGTCCACCGTGGTGCCCTGGTCCGAGTAGGCCTGCTTGATGTCCTCTTCGAGGACTGCCTCGGGGATCTCCCCGCTGCCATGCTCGTCGAGGGTGAAGCCTGCGTCCTGCTTCGATGTGTCGTCGCCGGAATCCCCGCCGGAGGTGTCCGAGCCGGAACCGTCCCCGCCGGTCGTGTCTCCTCCGTCAGCGCTCCCGCCCGAGGTGTCCGTGCCGGCCGTATCGCCGCCCGCGCTGTCTCCACCACTCGTGTCTCCGCCAGCCGTGTCGCCCGCGGGCTGGGTCTCGGTGGTGCCGGCGTCCGGATCTGCGGCGGGCTCACTCGTGGTGGGCTCCTGGCCCTCTTCCTCGCCGAAGTTGATGGTGATCCCATCGCAGGCGGACAGTGTCATGAGTGCGGCGAATCCGCCGGTGGCGACTGCGGCCCGCATGAGTGTGGTTGTGCGCATCGTGATCTCCTCGTGGCGCTGTGACTGTGTCTGTGTACACCTTCATGCTTCCAGCGGTGACAGTCCCGAGGCGCGGATCGGTGTGCGCATCTGGTGTCTGCTGTTGCTGTTCGGCAACAACAGGGTACCTTTCGAATCTCGACCGGCGGGAGATTCATTCGCCCTCGCGCGAACCCTGCTTCCAGTACCCCATGAACGAGCAGGACTTCCGGTCAAAGCCCCGCTCCCGCAGCAGTCCGCGTCGCAGCTCGCGGACGGTCTGCGCATCCGCGGCGACCCACACCCGCAGACCCGAACCCGATGCACCCTCCTCCCAGAGGATGCCGGTCTCCGTGGTCGTCGCGTCCTCGTCGTCGGAGACGGTGCCGGTCGCCGAGGTGCCGGTCGCCGAGGTGCCCGTCGTCGAGGGGCCGGTCGCCGAACCGTCGGCCTGCTCACCCGTCCGCTCGTCGGCCCAGGCGAAGACGGCTGCGCTGAGGAGGGAGCCGCGCACATCGGAGCGGGAGCGGGGCAGGTAGGTGACGGCGACCTCGGCGGCGGTGTCCATCTCCATCGCATCGCCGGGGGAAGGGACCTCGACGAAGGCGGCGCCGGTGACGTGGGCCGGCAGGCTGCGGAGGATGTTCGCGATCGCGGGCTGCGCGGTCTCGTCGCCCACCAGCAGGACGGAGGGGGCGCCGTCGCGACGCCAGGCGAGGCCCTGCGTGTCCGCCTCCGGGTGGTCGGCATACGCGCCGACGATGACGAGGGGAGCACCGGGCTCGGCGTTGAGCGCGAAGCGGCTGGCGGGGCCTTCGGAGCCGTGCGTGACGAAGTCGACGTCGACCTCGCGGGCGTCGCGACGGACGTACCGGGCCGTGTAGGTGCGCATGACAGGGCGGGATTCGTTCGGCTGCTCGCGCCACCAGGTCGCCCAGTCGTCGGTCGCGGCGGCCTCGTCGAGCTGCGCGTCCGTGCCGAACACCAGCTTGATGCGCTGGTCGAGGCAGGTGTCCGCGAACTCGTCCAGTGCGGGACCGGTGAAGGTGAGGCGGAAGAAGTTGTCGCTCAGCCGTGTCCGACGGGCCAGGGTGACGGCGAAGGGGCGGTAAGCGGAGCGAGGTGCCATGGGTGGGGTGCCTCCTGAGGGGCAGAGTGAGGTGTGGGACACGAAGAGTCCTCCGCCAGGGTAAGGCGTGCCTCACTCGCAACGCCAGCGCGCGCCTGTGCGTCCGAGTGTGACGCTCTGTGACTCGAGATGACGGCTGCGGTCATCGAGGAGGTGCGAGAGCGGCAGGCTTCACACGAACACCTGAGCCGGCAGGGGCACCCCATGCCTTCTCACGATCAAGCCAGAGTCGGCCGGGCAGAGCCCACCGGCCACAGCCAGCTGGTCACAGCCAGCTGGTCACAGCCAAACGGCCACGGCCAACCGGCCAGAGGCGACCGGCCAGAGGTGACCCGAGCCTGCCCCCGCACGCACCCGATGGAGGACGCGACCATGACCACACCTGCGCAGACCGCGGTCGCGGCGACTCCGGAGGAGGCCCAGCTCGCCCGCATCGGACGGCGACGCCAGCGGAAGTCGTTCATCGCGAGCATCGTCGGCCAGCTCCTCGAGTGGTACGAGTGGAGCGCCTATGCGGTCTTCGCGCCGTTCATCGCACTCGCCCTCTTCAATCCCGACGATGCGGTGTCGGGTCTGCTGGCCACGTTCGGCGTCTTCGCGATCGGATTCCTCTTCCGACCCCTGGGCGGCATCGTGTTCGGACGCATCGCGGATCGCCGCGGCCGCCGGTTCGTCCTCGTCACGACGATGCTCATGATGGCCGGTGCGTCCGTGGCGATCGGTCTGCTGCCGACGTTCGAATCGATCGGGCTCGCCGCCTCGCTCCTCCTGCTGCTGGCCCGCATCATCCAGGGCTTCGCCCACGGCGGTGAGTCCGCGACCGCGAACTCCTACATCGCGGAGATCGCGCCGGCGCACAAGCGCGGGCTCTGGGGATCCGCCGTCTTCATGACGATCTTCGGCGGCGCGTTCCTCGCGTTCGTGCTGGGAGGCGTCATCACGGGCGCACTCTCCGAGCCGCAGGTGCAGGCGTGGGGCTGGCGCATCCCGTTCCTGCTGGGAGCGGTGCTGGCCGTCGTCGCGCTATGGCTGCGCATCGGCATGGTCGAATCGCAGGTCTTCCAGGAGGGCACGGACGACGAGGACCCGGCCGCCGCGGACCCCGCGGCCGCGGCCTCCGCCGCCGAGGCCGTTCCTGCGGACCAGCAGGCCGACCGCGTCGCCGTTCGCGATGGGCTGGGGGAGGACTCGTTCTCCGCAGACACCCTCAAGCCGCTGAGTCCCGCGCTGTCGATCGTGCTGATCTTCTTCCTGGTCTCCGGTGTCGCAGCGAGCAACTACACGTGGACGTCCTACGTCTCGACCTACGCGCAGACACAGGAGGGGATGAGCCCGAGCGGTGCGTACTGGGCGCTCGTCGCCGCGCTGGTCGTCGGGCTCGCCTCGCTTCCCTTCTGGGGTGCGGTGTCCGACCGGTGGGGTCGGAAGCCCGTGCTGTACGTCTTCACCGTCGGCACCATCGTCACGGTGTTCCCCCTCATGGGCTTCATCGATGCCCGTCCCTGGACGCTGTTCGCCTCCACCTCGATCGCACTGTTCCTGCTGTCCGCGGGCGCGGCCCTGCTGGCCAGCGTCATGGCGGAGACGTTCCCCACCTCCAGCCGCACGGCGAAGATCGGCTTCGCCTACTCACTGGCGACGGCCGTGTTCGGCGGGACCACCCCGTATGTGAACGAGCTGGCTGTCAGCCAGGGCGTCCCGTGGGCCTCGAACCTCTTCATCGCGTTCGCCGCGGCGCTCGCACTGTGGGCCGCGTGGCGCCTGCCCGAGCGCAAGGGCATCGACCTCACGATCGTCCGCTGAGGCGAGCTGCCAGCGGGCGTCGTCTGGCTCACTCCTCGTCGGGCTCGTCGCGCTCCAGGAAGGTGTAGACCTCGGTGGTGTCCACGCCGGGGAAGATGCCCGGCGGGACGGCGGCCAGGAGCGACGCGTGGGTGCGGGCCGACGGCCAGCTCGCGTGCTCCCACTTCTTCGCCAACTCATCCGGCGCCTCCCGGCAGCACGACGGATCGGGGCAGCGCGAGGCGGAGCGCTTCGTCGTCTCGCGGCCCTCGAACCACCCCACGTGGGCGAACGGCACCCCGACGCTCACGGAGAAGTCCCCGCCGGGCAGCACGCGCGCGGTGCACCAGAAGGTCCCGCCCGGGGTGTCCGTGTACTGGAAGTAGGGGCTGAACCGGTCCGCGACCCGGTGCACGGTCCGTGAGGTGAAGCGCTTGCACGCGTACTGCCCCTCGATCGCTCCCAGCGGATCCGTGGGGAACGGGAGTCCGTCGTTCGAGTACGCCTTATGGACGGTTCCAGAAGAATGGACCTTCATGAAGTGCACGGGCAGCCCCAGGTGGGCCGTCGCGAGGTTCGTGAATCGGTGCGCGGCGGTCTCATACGAGACTCCGAACACGTCACGGAGCTCTTCCACAGAAATCGACCGGTTCTTCTTCGCTCGCTGCAGCAGCGGCACAGCCTCCGATTCGGGCAGCATGACCGCGGCTGACAGGTAGTTCGCCTCGACCCGCTGGGTGAGGAACTCCTCGTAGTCCGCAGGGGCGGAATGGCCCAGGATGTGCGACGCCAGCGCCGTGAGCAGATGGGACCGCGGATCGTGTCCCGTCACGTCCTCGTGGGAGAGGTAGAGGCGCCTGTTCTCCGTGTCCGCGACCGCCCGGGTGGACGAGGGCAGATCGGACACGTAGTGCAGCGAGTACCCCAGGTGGTCGGCCACCGCAGCGGTCTGGCGCTGCGACAGCGGCCCGCCGTCGTAGCCGATCCGCGCGAGCACCTCGCCCGCCACCTTCTCCAGCTCCGGGAAGTGGTTGCCCTGCTGGCGCATCTGCTCCCGCAGTGCGCGGTTGACCCGGCGGGCCTCCTCCGGAGTGGCCGCGCGCCGCCGCACCATGGTCGTGAGCTGGCGCTGGAGGCCGGCGATCGCCTCGAGCGCGTCCTGCGGCAGCGACTTCACCTTCACTGCGGGGAGGTGCAGCGAGCTGTAGAGCGGCGACATCTGGTTCCGTTCCACCTCGAGCTCCAGCGCCTGCCGCGCGTCGACGGGGGACGGGTCGAGCAGGTCGTCGGTCGTGACGCCCAGTGCGGCCGCGAGGTCCCGCAGCTGCCCCAGGCCGGGCTCGCGCTTCCCGTTCTCCAGGACGGATATCTGCGACGGCGCGCGATCGATCCGCTCGCCCAGCTGGCCCAGCGTCAGTCCCGCCGCCGTCCGATAGTGGCGGATCCGACGACCGATGCTCAGGGCATCGGCTGAGGGCCCCGGCCCGCTGTCGTCGGAGTGGTCTGTCGCGCGCTTCACGCGTGAGGTGATCACCATGTGACCACTCTGACAGAACAGACGGGTTTGCGAAAGAACGCAACTTCTTCACTCCAGCAGAAATCCGGCAGAACTTCACGTGAAAAAGTCTCGTCCAACGGGTTCCGCTCCGGAAGACTGGATGTCACAACGCAGCACAGACGCAGTACAGAACCCCTGAAGGAGAGCGACGATGACGCAGCAGAACATCCACGACGCACAGGCCATCCAGAGCGATTGGGCGACCAACCCCCGCTGGGCGGGCGTCGCTCGCGACTACACCGCGGAGGACGTCGTCAAGCTGCGCGGCTCGCTCATCGAGGAGCACACGCTCGCTCGTCACGGCGCGGACCGCCTGTGGGACCTCCTCCACACCGAGGACTTCGTCAATTCGCTGGGTGCCCTCACCGGCAACCAGGCCGTGCAGCAGGTCAAGGCCGGCCTCAAGGCGATCTACCTCTCCGGCTGGCAGGTGGCGGCCGACGCGAACCTCGCGGGCCAGACCTACCCGGACCAGTCGATCTACCCGGCGAACTCGGTTCCGGCCGTCGTCCGCCGCATCAACAACGCGCTGATGCGCGCCGACCAGGTCGAGCGCTCCGAGGGCGACATGAAGGTGGACGACTGGTTCGCCCCCATCGTCGCGGATGCCGAGGCCGGCTTCGGCGGCACCGCCAACGTCTACGAGCTCATGCGCGGCATGATCAACTCGGGTGCTGCGGGCGTCCACTTCGAGGACCAGCTCGGCTCCGAGAAGAAGTGCGGCCACCTGGGCGGCAAGGTGCTCATCCCGACCGGACAGCACGTCCGCACCCTCAACACGGCTCGCCTGGCGGCGGACGTCGAGAACGTCAACACGCTCGTCATCGCCCGCACGGATGCCGAGGCCGCGACCCTCATGACGTCGGACATCGACGAGCGCGACCGGAAGTACGTCACCGGTGAGCGCACGGCGGAGGGCTTCTACAAGGTCCGCAACGGCATCGAGCCCTGCATCGACCGTGCGCTGGCGTTCGCTCCGTACTCGGATCTGCTCTGGATGGAGACCTCCACTCCGGACCTCGAGGTCGCGAAGAAGTTCGCCGACGCCGTCCACGCGGAGTACCCGGACCAGATGCTGGCGTACAACTGCTCGCCGTCGTTCAACTGGAAGAAGCACCTGGACGACGCGACGATCGCCAAGTTCCAGCGCGAGCTCGGTGCGATGGGCTACAAGTTCCAGTTCATCACGCTGGCTGGCTTCCACGCCCTGAACTACTCGATGTTCGACCTGGCCCACGGCTACGCCCGCAACCAGATGGCGTCGTACGTCGAGCTGCAGGAGAAGGAGTTCGCGGCGGAGGAGCGCGGCTACACCGCGACGCGCCACCAGCGCGAGTCCGGCACCGGCTACTTCGACCTCGTCTCGACCGCCATCAATCCCGATTCCACGACCACCGCGCTCGAGGATTCGACCGAAGCCGCTCAGTTCAGCAGCTGAGCCCGCAGCCGAGGTCCCGGCCACCACGCTCGTGGACCTCACCATTCCGACGCCGCCGGCTGAGCCGGCCGGCGGCCTCGGAGGAAGCGGATCGGCCGTTCCGGTGCAGGGTTTCTGGGGTTTCCCTGCGCTGGGGCGGCCGATTTCTTCAACCGCCGTACCCGGCCTCGCTCGCCACGGCCCGCCCACAGCGGTCCGCCCACTCGCCACACTTCGCCACATGACTCGTTCAGGAGCAGCCATGTCCACCCTCTCGACCTCCTCCGCACAGGAGCTGCACCCGTCCCCGTCCGCTCGGACCGCCGGCGGCCGCATGGTCGTCGCCGGCCCCATGGAGCCCACGTACGACACGGTCCTCACCCACGAGGCGCTCGACTTCCTGGCGACGCTGCACGCGGAGTTCCTCACGGAGCGCCGCCGGCTGCTCACCGAGCGCGGCCCGCGCAACGACGCGATCGCCCGCGGCGATCTGCCCAGCCACCGCGAGGACACCCGCCACATCCGTGAGGACGCTGACTGGCGCGCGATCGGCCACGCCGGAGCATCGGGTCTGTCCCGCCGCCGCGTGGAGATCACGGGCGCGCCGGACGGCCGCACGGCGGTGAACGCACTCAACTCCGACGCCGATTCGTGGCTGGCGGACTTCGAGGACGCCATGTCACCCACGTGGTCGAACGTGGTGCTCGGCCAGGTGAACCTGCGCGCAGCAGTGCGCAGCCGGCTCAAGCACGTGACGCGCGTGGGCAAGTACTACGAGCAGCGGGCGAGTCGGCGCGCGGGAGCCCGGCAGCCGACGATCGTCGTGCGGCCCCGCGGTCTCCACATGCCGGAGGCGCACCTGCGGTACGTCGACCGGAACGGATCGGAGACCTCGGCGGCGGCCTCGCTCGTGGACTTCGCGCTGTACTTCTTCCACAACGCGGAGGAGCTGGCGGCCCGCGGCAGCGGCATCTACTTCTGCATCCCGAAGGTGGAGAGCGCCGCGGAGGCGCGCTGGTGGAACCGCCTGTTCCTCCGGGCGCAGGAGCTCCTGGGCCTGGAGCCGGGCACGCTGCGTGCGACGGTCCTCATCGAGACGCTGAGTGCGGCGATCGAGATGGAGGAGATAGTGTGGGAGCTGCGCGAGCACTGCGCGGGCCTGCACGCGGGTCGCTGGGACTACATCTTCTCGATGACGAAGGCGTTCCGCCACGACCGCTCCTTCCTCCTGCCCGACCGCAAGGAGATCACGATGGAGCTGCCGTTCCTCGAGAGCTACGCGCAGCGCATCATCGATGTGAGCCATCGCCGCGGCATCCACGCGCTGGGCGGCATGGCGACGGCGTTCCCCGACCGCGAGGACCCGGAGCTGACCGCGGTCGCGCAGCAGGGCGTGCGCGAGGACAAGGAGCGCGAGGCCGCGCAGGGCTTCGACGGCACCTGGGTCGCGCACCCGAACCTCATCCCCGTGGCGCGCGAGGCGTTCGACGCGGTGCTGGGGGATGCCGACCACCAGATCGAGCGGATCCCCGCGACGAACGGAACCGGTGAGAACGGACGCATCACGTCGGCCGACCTCCTGTCCCGCGACGGTCTGCCCACGCCGGAGGACCTCCGCGAGCACGTGAGCGAGGACGGCGTGCGCACCAACATCCGCGCGTGCATCGCCTACCTCGACGCGTGGCTGTCGGGGAAGGGCGCGCTCAAGGTCGACCACCTGGTGGAGGACGTGTCCAGCGTGGAGATCTCCCGTGCGCAGATCTGGCAGTGGATCCGCCGCGGCGTGAAGATGGACAACGGCCGCGTGCTCACGACGGTGCTCGTGGACCGGTACGTGGCGGAGGAGCTCGCGATCACCTCGCGCAATCCGCTGGACCGTTTCTGCGAATCCGCGGAGCTGCTGCGCTGGGGTGCGCTGGGCGACGAGCTGCCGGACTCCTTCACCGTGGAGGCCTACCAGCGGTTCATGGTCGACCGGGCGGCGCGGATGCCCTACCCGTTCGCCGCGTGAGTCCCGTCGCCGGCTGACGGAGGCATCGCCTCCCAGCCCGGCGCGATGACCGGTACAGCGACCGACGCCGAGGTGCCGGACCCCTCCGAGGGGTCCGGCACCTCGGCGTCGGTCGTATGATTGTGGTCCAGTCCACAGAGGACAAGGTGGAAGGAACCGATGGGCCAGGGCACGCAATCGATCGACAGGGCCGCCGCGCTCCTGATGTTCGTCATCAATGCCCCGGCGCCGGTGTCCTTCACGGATGTCGTCGAGCATTCCGGCATGGCGCGCTCGACGGTGTCGCGCCTGCTCGCCTCGCTGCATGACAACGGGCTGCTCGAGCGGATGCCGGACGGTGCCTACCGGGGCGGCGCTCTGTTCGCCGCGTACGCCGCGCGCTTCGACAGGACCGAGGCGCTCGCCGCCGCCGCGACCCCCACCCTCGAGCGGATCGGGGAGAAGACGGGGGAGACGGTCAACCTGGGTCTGCCCAGCGGGGGGCGCGTGGTCCACGTGGCTCAGGTCGATTCGACCTACGTGCTGGGTGCCGCGAACTGGGTCGACATCGATGTGCCGATCCACTGCTCCGCGCTGGGGATGGTGCTGAGCGCGTTCGGTCCGCTGGAGCTGCCGAAGGGATCGCTGACCCGCTGCTCTGACGGGGTGGTGCTGTCAGAGGCCAGCGTCGTGGAGGACGCCGCGCTCATCCGGACCCGCGGCTTCGCGATCACGCACGGTGACTTCGAGCTGGGACTCGACGCGGTCGCGGCACCGGTGCGCGGGCAGGGCGGGGCCGTGCTCGCGGCGATCGGCATCTCCGGGCCGGCGGTGCGGATGACGGAGCGCATCGAGGAGTTCGGTCGTCTCCTGGTCCGTGAGGCGGATCTGCTGTCGCGCGGTCTGGCGAAGCTTCCCGCTCGCGGGGAGTGAGTCGGGGAGTGAGTCGCGGGCCTCGGCCGCGAGGCGGTCTCAGGTTCGTGCGGGGCCTCGGCCGCGCTGTCAGCCGCCGGTGTCGTGCAGCCACGCCTCCGTTAGCTCCACCTGGTTGAACGTGTAGAGGTGGAGCCCCGCGATCCGTGACGTCGGATCGTCCAGCGTGCCGCTCATCCGGGTGAGCAGACGGTGCGTGTCGACGCCGCCGGGGGTGACGAGACGCGTGATCGTCCCGAGCTTCCCCTTGAGGAACCGCAGCGACTGGCCCACCCCGATGCGCGCCCCCACCCTCGCCAGGCGGGCGGCGTCCACGCGGCCGGGGACGCCCAGCCAGAGGGGCAGGGCGGTCCCCCGATCCCGTGCAGAGCGGATCCATGCACTGAGCGCGTCCGGGTCGAAGCAGAGGTTGCTCACCATCTCCGTCGCGAACGGATGCTTGTCCGCCAGAGCCCGGACGACCTCGGCGTCGGGGATGGTCGGATGCGACTCCGGATAGGCGGCGACGCCGATGTCGCGGAACGGGTGGTCCATCTGCTCGAGGTCGCGCAGCAGTGCGAGTGAGGACGTGTAGGCGCCCGGCCCCGGGGTCGCGTCGCCGCCGGGGACGAACACGGCGTCGACGCCGGCTGCGTGCAGGCGGTCGACGATGTCCTCGAGGTGCGAGCGGCCCGACACCATGCGTGCGGCGAGGTGGGGGACCACTCGACGGCCGTCGGCGCGGAGTGCGCAGGCGACGGCGAGGGTCGCGTCGAGCCCCAGGCTCTCCGACGCGGTGATCGTGACGGTGCGGTGCTGCGGTGCGTGGGCCCGAACCTCGGCGGTGATCGAATCGGTGGGCAGGACTTCCAGCCGCGCCGTGCGGAGGAGGCGGGCGATGGTGCTCGTGTCGCCGGTCATCGGATTCTCCCTTCACCGGGGATCCCATTGTCGCCGCGGACCCGTGGGTCCTGTCCATGCTGGAAACCTGCGGTTCGTCGTGCGGGAACAGTCTCTTGTCCGCAGGTAGTCCAGAACTCTATGATATAAGCCCGGGATGTGGGACAGAACTCCCGGAGGGCAGAACTCACTGAGGAGGATGCCATGAACTTCAACGTCCCGTCCATCGACCAGCGCGACCGGCTGGTTCCCATCAATCTCCGGCAGTCAGGGCCGACTCCCGTGGAGATGCTCATCGACACCCGTGTGCGGAAGTCTCCGTACTGGGCCCTGTCGATGCAGCACGGCTGCTGGCGCGCCTCCGTCTACAACCGGATGTACCACCCGCGCGGCTACGTCCGTCCCGACGAGGGCGGGATGATGGTCGAGTACGACTCACTCGTGAACGACGTGACGCTCTGGAACGTCGCCGTCGAACGGCAGATCCGGGTCACGGGCCCGGACGCGGAGTCGTTCGTCGACCGGGTGATCACGCGCGACGCCACGAAGATCCCGGTCATGCGGGCCCGGTACGTGATCCTCTGCAACGAGGCGGGCGGCATCCTCAACGACCCCGTCCTGCTGCGGGTGGCGGAGGACGAGTTCTGGTTCAGCCTGTCGGACTCCGACCTCATGCTCTGGCTGCAGGGCGTGAACGTCGGGTGGAGGTTCGACGTCGACATAGCGGAGATCGATGTCTCGCCGGTGCAGATCCAGGGGCCGAAGTCGCTCGCCCTCATGATCGACCTCGTGGGCGACGCGGTCGCGGAGATTCCCAGCTACGGGCTCATGGCGGCGACGATCCGCGGCTGTGAGGTGATCATCTCCCAGACCGGGTTCTCCGGAGAGAAGGGCTATGAGATCTATCTGCAGGACTCCACTCTCAACGCGGAGACTCTGTGGAGCGCGATCCTCGAGGTGGGCGCGGCGCACCGTCTGCGGGTCGTGGCGCCGGCGCACCACCGCAGGATCGCGGCGGGCATCCTGTCGTGGGGCCAGGACATGGATGCGGAGACCCTCCCGTTCCAGGTGAACCTCGCCTACCAGGTCCCGCGGAAGAAGGCAGGGGAGTACATCGGGAAGGAAGCGCTCGAGGCCGCGCGGAATGAGATCGAGGACGGGCGGCCGCCGTACTCGCTGCAGCTGGTGGGACTGAAGCTGGGAGGCCGGCCGATCGACGACTACGCGCCTGACTTCTGGCTGATCAGCGAGCAGCAGCACGGCGAGCCGATCGGATACGTGACCTCGCCCTGGTACTCGCCGGAGCTCGAGAACAACATCGCGATGGGCTACGTGCCGCTGCGCGACACCGCGCTGGGCACCGAGCTGTGGGTGTGGCTCCCGGACGAGTACGCCGACGAGCCCGGGGTGCCGGTGGCGGCCGAGGTCGTCGCGATGCCGTTCCGCCCCTCCGCCAATCCCAGCCAGCGCGAACGGCTGCGGGAGAAGGGGCTCGACACCGCAGTGTGAGGTTAGGGACACCGCGGTCTGAGGATAGGCGTCCCTCCCTGTCGGCGCGCGGTTCGGACGGCTAAGGTTCTCACATACGAGGACTGTCGTCCGGCCTCCGGAATCGGTTCCGGCGCCCCGACGTATCGGACGTATCGACAGGGAGGAATGCACTCTATGGACATCATCGACAACGGCCCCAACCCCAACGCCTTCAACATCGAAGAGGCGACCGTCGAGAACGAGAACTACCGCACGGTCGTGTGGACGGGCCGCCACATGCAGGTCACGCTCATGTCGATCCCCGTGGGGGAGTCGATCGGTCTCGAGGTGCACGACGAGAATGATCAGTTCCTCCGCATCGAGGCCGGTGAGGGACGCTGCGTCATGGGGCCCGCGGAGGATCAGCTGAACTTCCAGCAGGACGTCTCGGATGACTGGTCGATCCAGGTGCCGGCGGGTGTGTGGCACGACGTGATCAACACGGGATCGGAGCCGCTGCGCCTGTACTCGATCTACTCGCCGGTGCACCACGCGCAGGGGCGCATCCACCCGACCGCTGAGGATGCGGAGATCGACGAGGAGTCCGGTGAGGACGTCCCGCCTGCCTGGACGGGCCAGGATCTGCCGAAGTGGACGGTCGGCCCCGTCCGCGACTGACGGCGACGCGGTCCTTCTCCCCCTGACATCTTCACCCTTATTCGCGCCGAGTGAGGACACGAGGAGCCAGATCCTGACGGGTCTGGCTCCTCGTGTCCTCACATGAGTCGTCTGGAGCGCCCTCTCACACACCCCCGGCGCCGAGTGAGTACAACCTGGTCCACTCACGCCTGATCAGGGGCCGGTTTGCACTCACTCGACGCCGTGCCGGTGGGTGCGGGTGCCCGTCCCCGGATTGCCGTCGACTGCAGGTCACAGTTCCGGATCCCAGCTTCACCGTCATCCACAGGAATGATCCCAGCTTCACCGTCATCCACAGGAATCCTGTCCCGTCCCAGGCCGCACAGGAAGCACCGCAGACTGTGGCCATGCCGAAGCAACGCAGGCCCCGCACCCGCCGCAGCGCTCCGACGTTCGCCGACCACGCGGCGCGGGTGCCGATCGTGACGGCCGGGACGGATCCGCACGACCCCGACCTTCCCTCATATACGCGGAAGACGACTGAGAAGTCCGAGGTGCCGCTGGTCTTCGGGGTCGACGACCCCAGCGGTGCCGGCCTCACCCGGGCTCAAGCGCTGGCGGGGGACAGCATGCGGGCGCCCCACTACGGTGTCCGACTGTCATCGCGGACAACGGAGACGGTGGAGCACCCGGGCTGGGCAGAGCCGCAATGGTTCGCCGTCCGGTCCCGGCTGGCCGCGCTGCAGACACTGCGGCCCGACGCCATCGGATCGCATACGTCTGCGGCGGAACTCCTCGGGATCCCACTGCCGTCCCACCTCCGCGGCAGACACGCGCCGATCCATGTCCTGAACGCAGTCCAGGCCCGAGGCGCCCACGGCCATCGCGGTTCGCTCACCGAGCCGTCGGTCACGACCGGCGGGGTGGAGGTGACCGGCCACCTCCAGACAGTGATGCAGCTGGCCCCGCTCCTGGCTGAACGCGACCTCGTGGTCGCGATCGACGCCCTCATCGGTCCGTGGAGAGGCTCACCGGTCGCGCTGGAGCAGATCGACCGGCATATGAGGGAGAACCCGGGGAGACGCGGTGCACGGAAGCTGCGCAACGCACGGGCGAGGGCTCGGCCGGGTGTCGGACCGCCGCGAGAGTCGGAGATCCGGCTCGACCTCGTCGACTGGGGCTTTCCCGAACCGGCTGTGGGCCGAGCGGTGTGGATCGCGGAGCTGCGGCGTCACCTGACGCCGGATCTTCTCTACGAGGACATCCGCACTGCGATCGAGTACGAGGGAGAGCAGCATCGCACGAACAGGTGGCAGGTGGAGGCCGACATCGAGCGTGCGAACGCTGTCCGCTCAGCCGGCTACTTCGTCGAACGGCTCACGAAGAGGACCGGACTCGTGGAGCTGATCGGCGTTCTGACCGAGCGGTTCGCGGCGCTGCGTGCGGGAACTCTCCGCTTTCCGAGCGCGCACTGACCCCGCAACCGCGGAGTGCCCGTTCCTGAGCGCCTATTCCTGAGGGCCATATTCCCACCTGTGGCGGTGGGCAGCCCGGTCCTACTGGTCAAGTCCCTTTTCGTGGTGTTCTTCGGTAGTTCCTTTAACTGGCTCTTCCCGGTTCGTGGTGATGGGGAGCGTCGCGTCGTTGACGTAGAACGGCTCGTGGTCCTGCTGTGATGGGTGTTGTCAAGACATCCGAATCTCAGAGGACCACGAGCCTGTGCACGAGAGTA
>NZ_FXZF01000048.1:0-9897 GCF_900169375.1 Brevibacterium sp. Mu109 | reverse complement strand
GCCGATCCCTGCTGAACAAGCGGGCAACAGACCGGCTGGAGCGGTTGTGGGCCGAGCATGATGACCACGTCGCGTTGGAAGTGACGTACCTGGTCTACCAGGACGTCATCGATGCGTACGAGCATCCCGATCGGAAGACGGGCAGGCGTCTCATGCAGGCAGTGATCGAGAGTCTGCGCAGAGGCCTGCCGAAAGGGCTTGAGGAGCTTGCTCAGCTGGGGAGGACGTTGTGGCGGAAGCAGGCTCAGGTGCTGGCGTTCTTCGACCGTGGAGGTGCGTCGAATGGGCCGGTCGAAGCGATCAACGGACGCCTCGAGCATCTGCGGGGCATTGGTCTGGGCTTCAGGAACTTCGAGCACTACGTGCTGCGCTGTCTGCTCCACTCCGGGCAGCTATCGGCCCGGGTCAACGCACTCTGAAACCGGAAGAGCCGGATATCCCTCGGAATACTTGTTTGTCAGTATCGAACCCTGCGCCTGAAGCACGGAGACTGGCGCGAAGTTTTCCGATGCGATCATCTCCAACGTCTGCCGCTGACGTGACATTTCCTCCGACACGAGGGTGTGCAGCTGGGGGTCTGCGTCCATCAGTGACTCGTCGAGATCGTTGTGCGCTGGCGGCGACGCTCTGCGAGTTGACCGAAGGGACTCATCGGAGTCCGGCGGCCAGGCGTCAGTGCTGTCTGTCGCGGACAAGGCAATCACCTCCGATGGGCTCGGCAAGCGCGGGTGACCGGAGATCCGCCTGGGGAGGGTGTCCGCGCCGGGTAGGACCGACAATCCGATGCCAGGTGTGCAGTGCACAAATTATCGATCGGTGCTAGTGTACCCGATGCCTTTAGGTGAGGCTACCCTAATGAGATGTTGCCTATGGTTTCATCGGCTGTCTCGTCGCAATGCGGGCTGCGACGCCGTCGAGTGCACGCTCGACTGCGTAGTTGTAGAGCCTATCGAGGTCAAAGGCATGGGCGAGCGTGTCCGCGAACATTGCCGCCCCTGGATGCTGACTGTCCTCGGACAACATGCCGAGGCTTGCGAGGATCGCGTCCTGAAGCTTGGGGTCGACATCTCGCTCGTCTTCGGAGGCGATCAGGTGCACGGCGGTATTCAATAGCATGATGTGTGCGGCGGGTGCTTCGTCGCCCAAGCCGGCCTCAGCGAGCTTGCTGACCCCGGTATCGATCATCAGCACCGCCGCAGGGACGGTCGTGGCGGCCATGCCGAGCCAGCGGGCGACGCCGGGGTGCGCAGACAGTGTGTCGTGCAGCGAGGTGAGGAGCTGCTGATACCACGGTCGCCACGAGAGTTCTGGTGACGGTAAGTCGACTGAGCACATGACGGCGTCGACGATGACGCGGTCGACCTCGTGGCGTGGGCCGACGCGGTGCGCAATCGCCGTCGGCCAGCAGCCGACCTCTTTCGCGAGGTCCCGAGTGGACCACCCGGCTAGGCCGCGGGCGGCTGTGAGGCGGACTCCGGCTTCGATGATCTGCTCTGTAGTCAAGGGGGCTTCGTCCGCGGCGGTGCGCGGTCCGCGCTGGCGTTTGCTCTTCTTTGCCTTCGGCTTTGTCATGCTCGGCTCCCATCCGCGGAGTGTCGTGCCACCACGATACCCGGCGTAGTTGTCCGTTGAACAAACGCGCCGGGTAAGGGTACACTCACTTCAAAGATTTGTGCACTGCACAGGGCCCGCGATCGGGGACCGTGCAGACCGTCGATGAGTGGATGCTTGAAAGGATGGCTCATGCCCGATGATGCGACCGCTACTCAGGCTGTGTTGCCCGACGCTCAATCCGAGTCGGCGCCGGATACGCTTGAGCCCGAGACGAGAGCCGCTGGTAGTGACAAGAGCCTCGGCTCGCTGCTCGCTCCGGTGCGTGGGCGGCTGATCCTGGCGGGGGCGTTCCAAGCGCTTGGCGCGCTGACGTCCTTGGTGCCGTATGTCGCGATCTATCGGATCGTCGAGGAACTGTTGCAGCCGGCAGGCGCGAGCGGGAACGTGGTGTGGGCGTGGGCGGTCATCGCCGTGATCGGCGTGTTGGTGCGCACTGCCGCGACAGGGGCGGCATACACCATCACTCACGGAGCGGACGGAACGGTGGGCCAGGCGCTTCGGCAACGATTGACCGATCGGCTGTGGCGGGTGCCGCTGGGCTGGTTCGGAGAACGCTCCTCGGGTCAGGTGAAGCGCCGCCTGCAAGATGACGTGCACGACGTGCATCATCTGGTGGCACACGCGATCAACGACCTGGTGGGAGCCATAGTGGCCCCGCTCGCGGGATTCGTACTGCTGTTCGTCGTCAACTGGCGATTGGGCCTGGTGTGCCTGGTGCCGGTGCTGCTGTACTTCGTCGGACTGAGCGTGATGATGCGCGGAAACACGGAGAACGCGGCACGCTGGGACGAGGCATTGGGCCGGGTGAACTCCCGGATCGTGGAGTTCGTGCAGGGCATCGAGGTCGTGAAGACATTCGGCCGGACGCGCAGCACTCAGGAGCGCTACCACGCAGTCGGTGACGAGCTGGCCGTGTTCTTCGAACGCTGGATGGGACCACTGCTACGCGTCAACGCGCTGGCGAGTGCGGTACTGGCACCGCCGACGGTGATCGCCCTGGTGCTCGCGACAGGGGCCTGGTTCGTCCATTCAGGGTGGGGGGCGCCGGCCGAGGTGCTGCTGGCGTTGATGATCGGGGTCGGACTGGGTGCACCGGTGCTGAACATGGGGATCGGGGCGCAGGCAATGCGCACCGCCACCGCGGCAGCGGCGCGGCTGGGCGACCTGCTCCGCACCCCGGTACTACCGCAGGTCGCGCATCCACGCACCCCGGAGGGTGCCGTGGTGGAGTACGACGGCGTGCGATTCTCCTACGATGGGCAGACCGACGTGCTCTCGGACATCGACCTCGTACTGCGACCCGGCACCGTCACAGCACTGGTGGGCCCATCGGGCTCCGGCAAGTCCACGCTGGCGCGGCTGCTGCCCCGGTTCTGGGACGTCACCGACGGTGCGATCCGGATCGGCGGAGTCGACCTGCGGCACGCGGCTCCCGAAGAGATCTACCGGCGAGTCGCATTCGTGTTCCAGGACAACGTTCTGCTGCGCATGAGCGTGCGCGACAACCTGCGCCTAGCGGCCCCGGACGCTGACGACGCGACCGTGGAGGCGGCAGCGCGAGCGGCGCAGATCCACGACGTGATCATGTCCATGCCGCATGGCTACGACACGATCGTGCACGAGCAGGTGACTCCGTCCGGCGGTGAGACCCAGCGGCTGTGCATCGCACGGGCCATGCTCGCTGACGCTCCCATCGTGGTGCTAGACGAAGCCACCGCCTTCGCAGATCCCGAATCAGAAGCAGCCGTCCAGGACGCCCTGTCAACGCTGATCGCAGGCCGTGCGGTCCTCGTCATCGCGCACCGGCTGCGCACGATCACCGACGCGGACCAGATCGTGGTTCTCGAGGGCGGCCGGGTCGTCGAGACCGGCCGCCATGACGAACTGCTGGACCATGGCCGACTCTACGCCGCTCTGTGGAACGCCCAGGAAGGAACGACCGCATGATCCGCAAGCTGCTGCCGATCCTCGCATCGGACGACCGGGCGAAGATGCGCGCCTTCCTCACCGTCTGCGTCGCCTACGGGATCCTCCAGGGCGTCGCGCTGCTGCTGGCGATCCCCGCACTACGCCACCTGCTCGCAGGTGAAGCTTCTGCGAGCTGGCCGTGGATCCTCTCGGTGATCGGTGCCGCTGTCATCGCGGGCATCGCATTCTCGATCCAGAGCGTGCTGGGATCCCGGATCGGGCTCGCCCTGATGCGCGGCCTGCACCGCAGCATCATCGACCACCTCGGCGTGCTGCCGGTGGGCTGGTTCTCCTCCGATCGCACCGGAAGACTCTCGCAATCAGTCTCCCAGGGCACGACCGCCGTGTGGACGGCCGCCTCGACCCTGATCCAGCCGCTGGTGACCGCCGTCGTTACGCCCATGACCATCGCGCTAGGGCTGCTGTTCATCGACTGGCCGGTGGCGCTGACGATGCTGATCGCCGCCCCACTCCTGTATCTGGTGTACCGGTGGGCGGCCGCGCTCGCTGAGCGCTCGGCCGATCAGATCGACCAGGCGGCGGTTGAGGCGGCCAGCCGCGTCGTGGAGTTCACTCGCGCCCAGCCGGTGATGAGGGCATTCCGGGCCGATCAGGCCGGCAACGGCATGCTGGCGAGAGCACACCGCGCCCAACAGGAAGCCTCCCGCCGCTCGCTGCGCACCAGCCTGCCCGGCCTGATCGGCTTCGCGACCGCCGTGCAGCTGATGTTCGCCGCCGTCATCGTCATCGCCGTGTGGCAGTCCCTCACCGGCGCGGCGAGCGCGGCGACCGCCGCCGTGGTGCTGTTCGCCGCCGTACGCTTCACCGGTCCACTCATCGACGCCGCCGACCTCGGCTCCGCGCTCCGGCTCGCCGGTCACGACCTGGATCGCATCGACAATGTCCTCGACGAACCCGCGCAACCCGAGGGCACAGACAGCATCGAACAGGCCGGAGAACTCGCCTTCGACCACGTCGACTTCACATATCCCGGGGGTCGACAAGTGCTGCACGAGGTGACTTTCTCGGCGCACCCGGGAACCACTACCGCTCTGGTAGGGCCGTCAGGATCGGGCAAGAGCACGATCCTGCAGCTGGCCGCCAGGTTCTTCGACCCCGACGCAGGCACTGTGCGCATTGGCGGTGTCGATGCCAGGCTGCTGCCGGTACAGACCGTGATGGAGCAGCTCTCGGTGGTCCAACAGAACGTCTACCTGCTCGATGACACGATCGAGGCCAACATCCGTTTCGGCAACCCGGAGGCCACTGACGACGAACTGCGCGAGGCGATCCGTCTGTCCCGCGTCGACGAGATCATCGACCGGATGCCCCACGGCCTCGACACGCAGGTCGGCGAGGCCGGAGTCGCGCTCTCTGGCGGAGAGCGTCAGCGCGTCTCCATCGCGCGAGCCTTCCTCAAGGACTCGCCCATCGTGCTTCTCGACGAGATCACCGCATCGCTCGATCCGGAGAACGCGATCGCCGTCCACGCCGGCCTGGCCGCACTGTCTGAAGGCCGAACCATGCTGATCGTCAGCCACGACCTGACGACGATCGCCGGAGCCGACCAGATCCTCGTCCTCGATGACGGCGCGATCGTGGAGCACGGCACCCACACCGACCTCGTCGCCGGCACAGGTCTGTACGCCGACTTCTGGGCCGAACGCGAACGGGCCCAAGGCTGGCGCGTCACCCACCCCACCGACGCCTCATGAAACGACACGCGAGAACAGCGCGGTGTGCGCACACATGCTACGCCGTCATCGTGACCGACCCGGATGCACTGAAGGACCCCCGAGGATGACGACAAGCAACCCCGCGCAGATCAAGCTGGTGCTAACGGCGGTGTTCCTGGCCTACCTGGCGCAGATGACGCTGAACCCCATCATTGCCCCGCTCTCACGCGAGGTCGGCCTGGCCGAATGGCAGGTCGGGGTGACCATCAGCACAGCAGCGATCATGGTGGTGCTCACGGCTCAGATATGGGGGCGCCGGTCGCAGTCGCTGGGACGCAAACGCGTTCTCCTCGCGGCGCTGGCCCTCGGTGCGATCGCGACGGCAGCCTTCGCGCTGATCTCCCAGGTCGGCATGATCGGCGCTCTCAGCGGCACCGTTCTGTTCGCGCTGTTCGTCGTGCTGCGCGGTATCGGGTTCGGCACCGCCATTGCTGCTATCCAACCAACCGCGCAGGCCTACATCGCTGATGTCACCACCGATGAGACCACCCGGATCAAGGGCATGGCCGGTGTGGGCGCGGTCCAGGGCGTGGCTCAGATCGCCGGTTCCGTTGTCGGTGGCCTGCTCGCCGCTTTCGGGCTGATGGCCCCGATCCTCTCCGTCCCGGTGCTCCTCGCCCTCGGCCTCGTGCTGGTCGCCCTTCGGCTGCGCCCCGAGGCGCGCACCACACTGATCGAGAAGCCTACGAGCGTCCGGCCGACAGACTCGCGGGTGTGGCCGTTCCTGCTCGCCGGGTTCGGCATGTTCACCGCCCTGGGGTTCATCCAGATCGTCACGGGCTTCATAGTCCAAGACCGACTTCACCTGGACGCGAAGACAGCCGGAGTGCTCACCGGCGCGGCCCTCCTGGCCGCAGGTATCGGCATGATCCTCGCCCAGACAGTCGTTGTTCCTAGTACGGGATGGGGCCCGGCCACCCTGCTGCGTGTGGGCGGCGTGGTTGCGCTGCTCGGATTCCTCGTGCTGATCCCCGATGCCGGGCCGGTCGCCCTCTTCGGATCGATCGCCCTCATCGGCCTGGGCTTGGGTACCGCCATGCCCGGCTACACCGCCGGACCAACACTGTTGGTCTCCCGCGAGGAACAAGGAGGCCTGGCCGGGCTCATCGCCGCCAACATGGGTCTCACCTTCGTCGTCGCACCCACCGCCGGTACCGTCCTGTACGGCGTCTGGACCTCTCTGCCGATCATCGTCGGCGCGGCCATCATGGCCATCGTCTCCGTGTTCGTTCTCCTTCACCCCCGATTCCGACGCATCCCGACTCCGCCCGAAGGCGATGCGACGAATTCGGACGTGCCAACGCAGGACGCCGGCCATGAACGTTGAGGCAAACGTCGTGGCAGGCATCACCGGGAGCCTGGAGCCTGCTTCGGTGAGTGGCCGAGCCAGGAACGCTGGGGACACGATCGGAGTGGATCACAGCTTTAGACTCGCCCTCCATATGAGCCTGGCTCCTCACGGATCGAGGAGGTCGAGGGCCGGCACGCACCAATTCGACGGTACGGTCTCGCGCCAAATGCCTACTGGTGACTTCCTGCCTAAACACTGCTCGAAAGGACCGCTATGAACACTTCAACCCGGGACAATTCCACCTCGCCGCGAAGGCGGCTGGGGGTCAAAGACCTCGTCACCATTGGCATCTGCGGTGTCCTCGCGATGGTGATTAACACCGTGATCGGCATGATCCTCACCCCGATCTATGGCTTCGCTTACCCTGTCGTCGGCGGCCTGTGCGCGCTGTTCTCAGCCCCGGTGTATGTCCTGATGAGCTATCGAGTCGCTAAGCGCGGAACCGCTGTGCTGTTCTACCTGATCATCGCGATCATCTCCGCGCTGCCGGGGTTCTTCTACATGATCCCCTTCTGCCTGGCCGCCGGCCTGATCTGCGAGACCATTCTGTGGCGACCGCGAGCGTACCGCAACGGCATGCTCAACGCTGTGACCTACATGATCTTCGGAATCATGTTCTCGATCGGCTCCTACCTGCCCATCTACCTCTTCGGCGACACCTACTATGACCAGTTCGAGAGCATGGGCGCCTCGGCCGAACTGTTCCTTCGTTTCGCGACCTCCCCGGGTGCGGTGGCAGTGTCCGTGATCGCCGGTGCCGTCCTGGCCCTGCTCGGGCACTGGATGGGGCGGAAGCTCGTGTCAAAGCACTTCGTCAAGGCCGGGATCATCAGCGCCGCATGAGACCAGGCTGGCTGCGGTTCGACCCGCGCACGACAATGCTCCTGCTCCTGCTGTGCAGCGTGCTCACGCTCCTCGTAGACGCAGCGGGCCTGTTCTGTCTCGTCGCCGGAGCATCGGCCTATCTGCTGCTCACGGGCATGTGGCTGCAGGCCATGACCGGCGTATGCGTGTTCGTGCTGCTGTATCTGGTGCAGTACGGAATCGTTGAGTATGCGACCGGGCCAGGGCTGATGCTCGGCTTCATGGTATTCTTCGCAGCACGGATCATGCCCGTCGCGATGCTGGTGCAATGCCTTGCCGAGACACCGCCAGGTGAGCTCGTCGGGGCGTTGCAGCGGCTCCGGGCGCCTCGTGCGCTCGTGCTTCCCTGCGCGGTCATTCTGCGCTTTCTGCCGACGATCAGGTCGGAGTTCGCATCGATTCGCGACGGGATGAAACTGCGTGGCTTGTCCGCGCTGTCGTGGCGAACTGCGGCACACCCTATGATGGTCGTCGAATCGATCTACGTGCCTCTGCTGATGCGGAGCATGAAGGTCTCCGACGACCTATCGGTCTCTGCGGCCACCCGCGGGGCCGACAACCCCGGTCACCGAACATCGCTGCGGCAGCTTCGCTTCCAACCGGTCGACGTGATCGCCGCGGCATGCGCGATCACGGCGCTCGGATGGGTGCTGGCAGACCAGCTCGTGACAGGTACATCGATATGATCCACCTCGACGACGTGAGTTTCTCGTACACGGCCGGGGCCACGCAACTGCGCCACGTGTCCTTCCAAGTCAGCCGCGGCGAGTTCGTCGTCCTCACCGGGCCCAGCGGCTGTGGCAAGACCACCCTCACCCGGGTCCTCAACGGGCTCGTCCCCGGGTTCTACGGCGGGGAACTCGAAGGCGGCGTGCAGATCGATGGAACGAACGCCCGCGAACTGCAATCGTGGGAGTACGGTCGGCTCGTCGGCAGCGTGTTCCAAGATCCGAAGACCCAGTTCTTCGCACCGGTCGTGCGTGACGAGCTGGCATTCGGATGTGAGAACTACGGGTTCCCACCCGAAGACATTCAGGCACGCATCGAGGACCTGTCGCACCGGCTGGGTGTCAGCCATCTCCTCGATCGCGCACTCCTCACCCTCTCCAGCGGCGAAAAGCAGAAGGTCGCGGTCGCCGCTGCGGCAGGCACACGCCCTCCCCTCTATGTGATGGACGAACCCTCCGCCAACCTCGATCTCGACGCCACCCGAGAACTCGCAGGCGTGCTGACGACGCTCAAGGAGTCCGGCAGCACCATCGTGATAGCCGAGCACCGCCTCACCTACCTCATGCACCTCGCCGACCGGATCGTCTACATGGACGACGGGGACATCCGACACGAATACACCCCTGCCCAGCTGCAGAACCTGCCACAGGCCACGCTCGAAGAACTCGGCCTGCGTGACCCGGTTCTCCGCACCACGGAACCGGGGGCACGGCATGTCTCCCACACTTCGCTCGGCGGCGACCCTACCGTCGAAGTCACAGACCTCACGGTCCGCAGGAAAGGGCGCGGCGCATCATTGTTGACGAGCTTGTCGTTCACCTTGCAACCGGGTGAAGTCGTCGCACTCGCCGGACCGAACGGCGCCGGGAAGACCACGCTCGGCCGCACCCTGTGCGGACTCGAGCGCGCAGGCAGGGGTACGATCTGCCTGCGCGGAGCCCATTCCCGCCGAGCCAAACGGTCCCTGAACACGTGGTTCGTCATGCAGGACGCCGACAGCCAGTTGTTCTCAGACAGCGTGCTCGGAGAAATGACGCACGGCGCCAAGTCCACCCCCGACTCTATGGCCCAAGCGCAACGGGTTCTCACACAACTCGGGCTGTGGGAGTACCGGAACAGACACCCAGGCTCGCTGTCCGGTGGGCAAAAGCAACGCCTGACCATTGCTGTAGCGCTCATGCAAAACCGACAGTTCATCATGCTCGATGAACCGACTTCGGGACTCGACGGGAGAAATCTCCGCCGCGTCGTCGACTGCATCACCGAACAGGCCGAGCGCGGTAAAACGATTCTGGTGATCACTCACGATCCAGAATTCATCCGGAAGGCCTGCACCAGAATGCTCCTGGTCCGAGATCAAACTCTCACAGCAGACGTCCCACTCGAACCGGACACCTTCGGACTCGCCCTGGACCACCTCAATAGGAAGACGGCTAGACATGACGAGTAGTTTCTCTCTGCTCGTCCACGGCGGGATGCACGGCGCTTGGTGCTGGGAGAGGGTGATCCGGCTCTTCCCGGTTCGTGGTGATGGGGAGCGTCGCGTCGTTGACGTAGAACGGCTCGTGGTCCTGCTGTGATGGGTGTTGTCAAGACATCCGAATCTCAGAGGACCACGAGCCTGTGCACGAGAGT
>NZ_FXZF01000063.1:0-5714 GCF_900169375.1 Brevibacterium sp. Mu109 | reverse complement strand
GGAGAGCACCTTTCGGTGAGGGCTGGGCGTTGTTTGTGTCTGGTTGGATCGGTTTGTGTGTCTGTTCTTTGAGAACTCAATAGCGTGTTTGTTTGTTTTTGATGATGCCAGTTATTTATTTGCTGGGATTTCAATAATGTAGCTTTTTTAGCAGCTTGTTGATTTCTTGGCCAGGTGATTGACCTGTCTGAAAACATGTTTATTTTTGGAGAGTTTGATCCTGGCTCAGGACGAACGCTGGCGGCGTGCTTAACACATGCAAGTCGAACGCTGAAGCTCGCAGCTTGCTGTGGGTGGATGAGTGGCGAACGGGTGAGTAACACGTGAGTAACCTGCCCCTGACTGCGGGATAAGCCCGGGAAACTGGGTCTAATACCGCATATGACACTTGGCCGCATGGTCAGAGTGTGGAAAGTTTTTCGGTTGGGGATGGGCTCGCGGCCTATCAGCTTGTTGGTGGGGTAAAGGCCTACCAAGGCGACGACGGGTAGCCGGCCTGAGAGGGCGACCGGCCACACTGGGACTGAGACACGGCCCAGACTCCTACGGGAGGCAGCAGTGGGGAATATTGCACAATGGGGGAAACCCTGATGCAGCGACGCCGCGTGAGGGATGACGGCCTTCGGGTTGTAAACCTCTTTCAGTAGGGAAGAAGCCTTTCGAGGTGACGGTACCTGCAGAAGAAGTACCGGCTAACTACGTGCCAGCAGCCGCGGTAATACGTAGGGTACAAGCGTTGTCCGGAATTATTGGGCGTAAAGAGCTCGTAGGCGGTCCGTCGCGTCTGCTGTGGAAACGCAAGGCTCAACCTTGCGCGTGCAGTGGGTACGGGCGGACTAGAGTGCAGTAGGGGAGTCTGGAATTCCTGGTGTAGCGGTGAAATGCGCAGATATCAGGAGGAACACCGGTGGCGAAGGCGGGACTCTGGGCTGTTACTGACGCTGAGGAGCGAAAGCATGGGGAGCGAACAGGATTAGATACCCTGGTAGTCCATGCCGTAAACGTTGGGCACTAGGTGTGGGGCTCATTCCACGAGTTCCGCGCCGCAGCTAACGCATTAAGTGCCCCGCCTGGGGAGTACGGCCGCAAGGCTAAAACTCAAAGGAATTGACGGGGGCCCGCACAAGCGGCGGAGCATGCGGATTAATTCGATGCAACGCGAAGAACCTTACCAAGGCTTGACATACACCGGAATGTGCCAGAGATGGTTCAGCCCTTTGGGCTGGTGTACAGGTGGTGCATGGTTGTCGTCAGCTCGTGTCGTGAGATGTTGGGTTAAGTCCCGCAACGAGCGCAACCCTCGTTCTATGTTGCCAGCACGTGATGGTGGGAACTCATAGGAGACTGCCGGGGTCAACTCGGAGGAAGGTGGGGATGACGTCAAATCATCATGCCCTTTATGTCTTGGGCTTCACGCATGCTACAATGGTCGGTACAAAGGGTTGCGAGACCGTGAGGTGGAGCGAATCCCAGAAAGCCGATCTCAGTTCGGATCGTAGTCTGCAACTCGACTACGTGAAGTCGGAGTCGCTAGTAATCGCAGATCAGCAACGCTGCGGTGAATACGTTCCCGGGCCTTGTACACACCGCCCGTCAAGTCACGAAAGTCGGTAACACCCGAAGCCGGTGGCCCAACCCTTGTGGGGGGAGCCGTCGAAGGTGGGACTGGTGATTGGGACTAAGTCGTAACAAGGTAGCCGTACCGGAAGGTGCGGCTGGATCACCTCCTTTCTAAGGAGCATCACAGAACCGCCTGCGCACTTTGTGTTGTGGGTGGGTGTGGCCACGTGCATGCCGTTCGTGTGTGCAGTGGTTGCTCATGGGTGGAACATCATCAGATTCTTCCTGCGTCTACTGGCCCTGTGTGGTTGGTGGGTGTGGGGCAAACACGCTGTTGGGTCCTGGGAGAACAGGCCCCTGCAGCTCTTTCTGCATTCCGCATGCGTGTGGGTGTGGTGAGGGTCTGTGGGTGGTGTGTGTGTCTCTCGTGGCCGGCTCTGTTCATGGGCTCCCGCGTTGGTGGGGGTGTGTGGGTGGGTGTCTGGTTGTGGATCTGGTTTTTTCATAGTGGACGCGAGCATCTGGGCATCATGACTGTGCCTCATCCTTGTTGGGTGGGTGTGGTTGTGGTGTTCTGTGTAATTTTTGTTGTTGTTGTGTTTCTTGTGTTATCCGACTCGCGCTGCCCGTATGCACTGTTGTGTGGTGGTGGTGTGAGTGTTCAAGAGCGCATGGTGGATGCCTTGGCATCAGGAGCCGATGAAGGACGCGGTAATCTGCGATAAGCCTCGGGGAGTTGATAAACGAACGGTGATCCGAGGGTGTCCGAATGGGGAAACCCCGCGGCATGTTATGTGTCGTGACCCGCATCTGAATATATAGGGTGTGTGGAGGGAACGTGGGGAAGTGAAACATCTCAGTACCCACAGGAAGAGAAAACAATTGTGATTCCGTTAGTAGTGGCGAGCGAACGCGGACCAGCCTAAACCGTGTGTGTGTCAAGCGTGCTGGTGTTGCATGCGCGGTGTTGTGGGGTTGCCCGTCTTTCTCCAGCATGAGGGAGACGCGTTGTGGTGGTTGTAGTCGAACACGGTGGGAAACGTGACCGTAGTGGGTGAGAGTCCCGTAGGCGAAACAGCTGTCTGGCGTGTGTGGTGATACCCGAGTAGCACGGGACCCGTGAAATCCCGTGTGAATCTGCCAGGACCACCTGGTAAGGCTAAATACTTCCTGATGACCGATAGCGGATAGTACCGTGAGGGAATGGTGAAAAGTACCCCGGGAGGGGAGTGAAATAGTACCTGAAACCATGCGCTTACAATCCGTCAGAGCCTCCTTGTTGGGGTGATGGCGTGCCTTTTGAAGAATGAGCCTGCGAGTTAGCGGCACGTGGCGAGGTTAACCCTTGGGGGGTAGCCGTAGCGAAAGCGAGTCCGAATAGGGCGATTGAGTCGCGTGTCCTAGACCCGAAGCGGAGTGATCTAGCCATGGGCAGGGTGAAGCGATGGTAAGACGTCGTGGAGGCCCGCACCCACTTCAGTTGAAAATGGAGGGGATGACCTGTGGTTAGGGGTGAAAGGCCAATCAAACTCTGTGATAGCTGGTTCTCCCCGAAATGCATTTAGGTGCAGCGTTGTGTGTTTCTTGCCGGAGGTAGAGCTACTGGATGGCCGATGGGCCCCACCGGGTTACTGACGTCAGCCAAACTCCGAATGCCGGTAAGTGTAAGCATGGCAGTGAGACTGCGGGGGATAAGCTTCGTAGTCGAGAGGGAAACAGCCCAGACCACCAACTAAGGCCCCTAAGCGTGTGCTCAGTGGGAAAGGATGTGGAGTTGCGAAGACAACCAGGAGGTTGGCTTAGAAGCAGCCATCCTTGAAAGAGTGCGTAATAGCTCACTGGTCAAGTGATTCCGCGCCGATAATGTAGCGGGGCTTAAGCACACCGCCGAAGTTGTGGCAGTACCACGCGTATCCGAGCCGACATTCCTTGTGGGTGTTTGGTTGAGGTGTGGTATTGGGTAGGGGAGCGTCGTGTGGCCGGTGAAGCTGCGGGGTGACCCAGTGGTGGAGGCTATGCGAGTGAGAATGCAGGCATGAGTAGCGAAAGAAGGGTGAGAAACCCTTCCGCCGGATGACCAAGGGTTCCAGGGCTAGGCTAATCCGCCCTGGGTAAGTCGGGACCTAAGGCGAGGCCGACAGGCGTAGTCGATGGACAACGGGTTGATATTCCCGTACCGGCGAAGAACCGCCCATACCGAGGCATGTGATACTAACCTTCTGATGTTCCTCCCTGACCTTCGGGTCGGGGTGTTGGATTGAGGAAGGGACCTGAGCGTGTAGTAGGTAAGCGTATTAACAGGTGTGACGCAGGAAGGTAGCCGGGCCGCGCGATGGTAGTCGTGGTCTAAGGTTGTAGGACTCCTGGTAGGTAAATCCGCCGGGTTTGTGTCTGAGAGCTGATGGGCGCCCACTTTGGTGGGTGATCCGGTGATCCTATGCTGCCGAGAAAAGCATCGACGTGAGGTTCCAGCCGCCCGTACCCTATTACCGACTCAGGTGGTCAGGTAGAGAATACTAAGGCGATCGAGATAATCGTGGTTAAGGAACTCGGCAAAATGCCCCCGTAACTTCGGGAGAAGGGGGGCCATCCTGGTGATCCATCTTTGCGGTGGTGAGCTGGTGGTGGCCGCAGAGACCAGGGAGAAGCGACTGTTTACTAAAAACACAGGTCCGTGCGAAGACGTAAGTCGATGTATACGGACTGACGCCTGCCCGGTGCTGGAAGGTTAAGAGGACCTGTTAGACCACTTGTGGTCGAAGCGGAGAATTTAAGCCCCAGTAAACGGCGGTGGTAACTATAACCATCCTAAGGTAGCGAAATTCCTTGTCGGGTAAGTTCCGACCTGCACGAATGGCGTAACGACTTCTCCACTGTCTCAACCACGAACTCGGCGAAATTGCACTACGAGTAAAGATGCTCGTTACGCGCAGCAGGACGGAAAGACCCCGAGACCTTCACTATAGTTTGGTATTGGTGTTCGGTATGGCTTGTGTAGGATAGGTGGGAGACTGTGAAGCATGCACGCTAGTGTGTGTGGAGTCATCGTTGAAATACCACTCTGGCTATGCTGGATTCCTTAACTTCGGGCCCTGATCGGGTCCAGGGACAGTGCCTGATGGGTAGTTTAACTGGGGCGGTTGCCTCCTAAAGAGTAACGGAGGCGCCCAAAGGTTCCCTCAGCCTGGTTGGCAATCAGGTGTCGAGTGTAAGTGCACAAGGGAGCTTGACTGTGAGACGGACGTGTCGAGCAGGAGCGAAAGCTGGGACTAGTGACCCGGCCGTGGATTGTGGAATCGCGGTCGCTCAACGGATAAAAGGTACCTCGGGGATAACAGGCTGATCTTGCCCAAGAGTCCATATCGACGGCATGGTTTGGCACCTCGATGTCGGCTCGTCGCATCCTGGGGCTGGAGTCGGTCCCAAGGGTTGGGCTGTTCGCCCATTAAAGCGGTACGCGAGCTGGGTTTAGAACGTCGTGAGACAGTTCGGTCCCTATCCGCTGCGTGCGTAGGAAATTTGAGAAGGGCTGTCCTTAGTACGAGAGGACCGGGACGGACGAACCTCTGGTGTGCCAGTTGTACCGCCAGGTGCATGGCTGGTTGGCTACGTTCGGGAAGGATAACCGCTGAAAGCATCTAAGCGGGAAGCCTGCTTCAAGATGAGATTTCCTTTGAGGTGCCCTGTAGACCACAGGGTTGATAGGCCAGATGTGGAAGCGCAGCAATGCGTGGAGCTGACTGGTACTAATACACCGATCACTCATCCAAGTACACTCCTTTCAAAAGGGGAGTGTGGCCCCCACACTTTTTGGTGGGGTGGTTGCGGGTCGGGTAACACGAGTTAAACACTCAACAACATTGTTTTTTACTGCGTCACACACGACTCCTGGTGGGTTTGTGTGTGGTGTGTTCGCGTCCACGTATGAATTGACTTTGGTCCACCATCCCCTGGTGGTTTGTGGGGGTGTGTGAGGCATTGTGCACACGCGCGCGTGTGTGTCCCGTGTTTTTGCGGTGGTTATAGCGGTAGGGAAACGCCCGGTCCCATTCCGAACCCGGAAGCTAAGCCTGCCAGCGCTGATGGTACTGCACTCGATAGGGTGTGGGAGAGTAAGTCACTGCCGCAATATTCTTTGTTTGGTTGGTTGAGGG
>NZ_FXZF01000059.1:0-6352 GCF_900169375.1 Brevibacterium sp. Mu109 | reverse complement strand
TGATCTCAGCGTCCACAGCCAGATCGATCTCGACCACGTCGCCGATCAGATGAACCGCCGACCACGTCGGCGTCTGGAATTCGCGACTCCCTACGAAGTACTCTCAGACCACCTGTTGCGATGACCCACTGAAACCGCCTACTCCGTTGGTGCGGATGTTGCGCTCTCGCGCCGCCGCAGAGCCTCCAGCCGCCTACCGTTCAGGCGAGTGAGAAAACGAGTGAGTGCAATGTGGTCCAGTTCCATATGGAACTGGACCACATTGCACTCACTCGGCGGCGGTAGAGGTGGCGGCGACGGCGCCTGCGGCGGCGGTGATGCGACAGCCTCAGCTGTTGATGCGCTCCAGGATCATCTCGCGCGCTGTGCCCGCGTCGGCCTGGCCGCGGGTGGCCTTCATGATCGGCCCCATGAGCGCGCCGATCGCCTGCATCTTCCCGCCCTTGATCTTCTCGACTACGTCCGGGTTCGCGGCGATCGCCTCGTCCACGGCGGCCTCGAGCGCACCGGTGTCCTCGACGATCTGCAGGCCGTCGGCCTCCATCACCTGCGCGGGTGTGCCCCGTCCCTCGACGACTCCCGCGAGCACCTTCCGGGCCAGCTTGTCGTTGAGCTTCCCATCGTCGATGAGCTTCTGGAGCTCCGCGACGTGCTCCGGTGTCGCGAGCTCCGTGGCCTCGACGTCCTTCTGCTTGGCGACGCGCGCGATCTCGCCCATCCACCACTTGCGCGCCGCATCCGGCTTCGCGCCTGCGACGACGGTCGCCTCGACCGGGTCCAGGAGGTCCGCGTTGATGATGTCGCGCATCTCCAGCTCGCTGATGCCCCACTCGTCAAGCAGACGACGACGGCGTGCGGCCGGCAGCTCCGGCAGACCCGCGCGGATCTCCTCGACCCAGTCGCGCGACGGCGCGACGGGCACCAGGTCCGGCTCCGGGAAGTAGCGGTAGTCGTCCGCATCGGACTTCGGGCGGCCCGACGACGTCGATCCGTCCGTCTCGTGGAAGTGGCGCGTCTCCTGCAGGATGGATCCCCCCGCATCGAGGATCTCCGCCTGACGGGCGATCTCGTAGCGCACCGTCCGGTCGATCGAGCGGAACGAGTTCACGTTCTTCGTCTCCGTGCGCGTGCCCAGCGGCGCATCCGCGTCCGCACGCAGCGACACGTTGATGTCCGCGCGGACGTTGCCCTGCTCCATCCGCGCCTCGGAGACCCCGATGGCCCGGAAGATGTCCCGCAGTGTGCGCACGTAGGCGGCCGCCACCTCGGGAGCGCGGTCCCCGACCCCGGTGATCGGGTGCGTGACGATCTCGACCAGCGGCACACCGGCGCGGTTGTAGTCGACCAGCGAGTGATCCGCGCCGTGGATGCGGCCGGACGCCCCGCCCACGTGCGTGTTCTTGCCGGCGTCCTCCTCCATGTGCGCCCGCTCGATGGCGACGGGCACGATCGTGCCGTCCTCCAGCTCGACGTCGATGCTGCCGTCGTAGGCGATCGGCTCATCCGCCTGCGAGGTCTGGAAGTTCTTCGCCAGGTCCGGGTAGAAGTAGTTCTTCCGTGCGAACCGGCACGATTCCGCGATCTCGCAGCCCAGTGCCAGGCCGATGCGGATGGCGTACTCGATCGCCGTCCGGTTCACGACCGGCAGCGCGCCGGGCAGACCCAGCGAGGTGGGTGTCGTGTTCTCGTTCGCACCCCCACCGAACGTGTTGGGGGCGTCATCGAACATCTTCGTCGCGGTGCCCAGCTCCACGTGCACCTCGATGCCCAGAGCCGGATCGTACTTCGCGACTGCGTCCTCATACTTCATGTGCGTGTCCTCCCGGCCTCAGGCGCTCGTCGTTGCGGATTCGGCCGCATAGTCCGTCGGCACTCCGGCCCACACAGGTGCGCCTGCGGCGTCGGTGACCAGGGCCTCGATCGCGGAGCCCACCTCGTAGAGGCGCGCGTCCTCGCGAGCCGGTGCCAGCAGCTGGAAGCCCACGGGCATGCCGTTCGCCAGGCCCGCCGGCAGGCTCATGCCGGGGATGCCGGCCAGGTTCGCCGGGATCGTCGCCGCATCGCCCAGGTAGAGGGCCATCGGGTCGTCGTCGCTCTCCATCCCGAACGGCAGCGCCGTCGTGGGCGCGGTCGGCGACACGAGCACGTCCGCCTTCTCGAAGGCCGCGGCCAGGTCGCGCTGCACCAGGGTGCGCACCTTCTGCGCGGAGCCGTAGTAGGCGTCGTAGTAGCCGGCCGACAGGGCGTAGGTGCCCAGCAGGATGCGGCGCTTGACCTCGGCGCCGAATCCGGCCGCGCGGGTCGCACTCATGACGGTCTCCGCGGTGACGGGACCGGATTCCGGCTCCACCCGCAGGCCGAACCGCATCCCGTCGTAGCGGGCGAGGTTCGAGGACGCCTCCGACGGCATGATCAGGTAGTACGCGTCCAGGGCGTAGCGCAGGGACGGCATGTCGACCTCGACGATCTCCGCACCGGCCTGCTGGGCCAGCTCGAGCGCCTGCGTGAACGCCGCGCGCACGCCGTCGTCGTAGTCGTCAGCGGACAGCTGCCGGATCGTGCCCAGGCGCTTGCCCTTGAGCGATCCGTCGCGGGCCCCGGCCTGGACGGCGGCGAGGAAGTCCGGCACGGCGTCGCTCAGCGACGTGGAGTCGCGCGGATCATGACCGGCCAGCAGCTGGTGGAGGGCGGCGGCATCGGCCACGGTGCGACCCAGCGGGCCCACCTGGTCGAGGCTCGAGGCCATGGCCACGATGCCGTAGCGGGACACGGAGCCGTACGTGGGCTTCACACCCACCGTGCCCGTGAACGCGGCGGGCTGGCGGACAGAGCCGCCCGTGTCCGTGCCGACTGCCAGCGGTGCCTGGTAGGCCGCGGCCGAGGTCGCAGCACCTCCCGAGGACCCGCCCGGGACCGTGGTCGTGTCCCACGGGTTGCGCGTGGGCCCGAACGCGGAGTGCTCCGTCGTCGATCCCATCGCGAACTCGTCCATGTTGGTCTTGCCCAGGACGGGCAGTCCCGCATCCTTGATCTTCGCGTAGACGGTCGAGTCGTAGGGCGGCACCCAGTCCTCGAGCATCTTCGAGCCCGCGGTCGTGCGGATGCCGGCGGTGACGACGACGTCCTTGAGGCTCACGGGCACACCCGCGAACGGGTGGAGGTCTTCACCTGCTGCGCGCCGGCGGTCGACGTCCGCGGCGGTGGCGAGCGCGGCGTCCGGGGTGACGGAGATGAACGAGCCGATGACGTCGTCGGTCGCCTCGATGCGATCCAGGTGCGCACGGGTCACGTCGGTCGACGTGTACTCCCCTGCGCGCATGCCATCCGCCAGCTGTGCGGCGGTGAGTCGAGTGAGGTCCTGGCTCATGTCAGTCCTCCCCGAGGATCTGGGGGACGAGGAACTTGCCGTCCTCCGACGCAGGGGCGCCGGACAGCGCCTGCTCCGCGGTGAGGGGGCTTCCCACGACGTCGTCGCGGAGGACGTTCGTCAGCGGGATGGGGTGACTGGTCGCGGGGACGTCGTCCGTCGCCACCTCCGCCACGCGGGCGACGTTGGCGAGGATCTGGTCCAGGTCCCCTGCTGTCTTCTCAAGCTCTTCGCTGGACATGGCGATCCTGGCGAGTTCCGCCAGGTGCTCGACCTGTCCAGCGGTGATCGCGGCTGCGTCAGCCATCCCCACCCTCTCTCAAACGATGTTCTATCGCAGGCCAGTCTACGACGCGGGCGCAGGCGCGACGACAAGCGCAGGTGACGTGACGAGCGGCGGAGTTTAGTGCACGACAGCGATCTATGCACGAGAGCGAAAAACTATTCTGCAAAGACGCATGAATGCGAGGTGGATCACTCACGATGGGCCGAGCCGATGCACAGACGCATCGGGCCCGGGGCGTCCCGCAGCCCGGCCACCTGCAGGTATGCACACTGCACCGCACTGACGCGGAGTCGCTGCGGCAGGGGCACCGGGTGCATCCACCGACCTCACGGAGGCGACATGTCGTACGACGGCTCCGCGCAGAACAGCGCGCCGCATGAAGACGGTCCACCGGAATCGCAGGAACCCCACGATCAGCAGCAGTCGCAGGAAGCGCGGGAAGCGCAGGAAGCGCACGATCTGCACGTGCAGACGATGGATTACATCGCGGCCCAGGAGTCAGAGGAGTTCGTTGCTCTGAAGCGGTCGCATCGGAGCTTCGTCTTCCCCATGGCCGCGTTCTTCATCATCTGGTACGCGGTCTATGTCCTCCTGGGCGCCTACGCCCACGACTTCATGGCCCAGCCGGTGTTCGGCTCCGTCAACCTGGGCATAGTCCTGGGTCTGGGACAGTTCGTCACGACCTTCCTCATCACCAGCATCTACGTCATGTACGCGAACCGGAAGCTGGATCCGAAGGCCCAGGCGCTGCGCACCGAGTTCGAAGCACAGGAGGCCTCCTCATGAGCACTGCCCTCACGACCGCTCCCCTGCTCCTGGCCGCGGATTCGGCCTCCACACCGGAGAACAATCCGGTGCTCAACATCTCGATCTTCCTGGCGTTCGTCGCGGTGACGCTCGTCATCGTGTTCCGCGCCAGCAGGAACAACAAGTCCGCTGCGGACTACTACGCGGCCGGCCGGTCATTCACCGGCTCGCAGAACGGGTTCGCCATCTCCGGCGACTACCTCTCCGCCGCATCGTTCCTGGGCATCGTCGGCGCGATCGCCGTCACCGGCTATGACGGGTTCCTCTATTCGGTGGGATTCCTCGTCGCGTGGCTGGTCGCGCTGCTGCTCGTCGCGGAGCTCATGCGCAACACCGCGAAGTTCACGATGGCCGACGTGCTGGCGTTCCGCCTCAAGCAGCGCCCGGTCCGCATGGCGGCCGCACTCACGACGCTGGCCGTGTGCTTCTTCTACCTGCTCGCCCAGATGGCGGGCGCGGGCGGACTGGTGTCCCTGCTGCTGGGCGTCGATTCACGGGTGGGCCAGTCGCTCGTCATCGCGGTCGTCGGCGTCATCATGATCATCTACGTCCTGGTGGGCGGCATGAAGGGCACCACCTGGGTCCAGATCATCAAGGCGTTCCTGCTGATCGGCGGCGTCTTCATCATGACGGTGTGGGTGCTCTGGCTCAACGACTTCAACTTCTCGTCGCTGCTGGACGACGCGGTGGCGAACTCGATCTCCGATCCGAAGGGGGCCCTGCTCGCACCGGGCCTGAAGTACGGCGCGCTGCCGATCGACTTCGTCTCCCTCGCACTCGCCCTGGTCCTGGGCACAGCGGGTCTGCCCCACGTGCTCATGCGCTTCTACACGGTGCCCACTGCGAAGGAGGCCCGCCGATCCGTCGTGTGGGCGATCTGGCTGATCGGTGTCTTCTACATCTTCACCCTCGTGCTGGGCTTCGGCGCTGCCGCGATGGTCGGGCCGGAGAACATCGTGAACGCGCCGGGAGGCGTGAACTCCGCTGCTCCGCTGCTCGCCAACGCGCTGGGCGGCCCGGTGCTGCTGGGCATCATCTCCGCCGTGGCGTTCGCGACGATCCTTGCGGTCGTCGCCGGTCTGACGATCACGGCGGCCGCATCCTTCGCGCATGACATCTACTCGAACGTCATCCGCAAAGGCAAGACGGATTCGCAGGCAGAGGTCAAGGTCGCCCGTCGCACCGTGCTGGTCATCGGTGCGGTGTCGATCATCGGCGGCATCGGCGTGCAGGGGCAGAACATCGCATTCCTCGTCGCGCTGGCCTTCGCGGTCGCGGCGAGCGCGAATCTGCCGACCATCCTCTACTCGCTCTACTGGAGCCGATTCACCACGCGCGGAGCGGTGTGGAGCATGTACGGCGGGCTCATCTCCTGCATCCTGCTCATCGCCTTCTCCCCCGTCGTGTCCGGTTCGGAGGACGCGATGCTCGGCGCGAACATCGACTTCGCGATCTTCCCGCTGTCCAACCCGGGCATCGTCTCGATCCCGCTGGGCTTCCTGCTGGGCTGGATCGGCTCGCTCACCGACAAGGGAGTGGAGAGCAAGAAGCTCGCGGCGGAGATGGAGGTCCGCTCACTCACCGGTCACGGTGCGGAGAAGGAGGTCGAGCACTGATCCCCTGATCCGGGGCCGAGTCCCAGGCCCGGGGCTGATCCCCTGTTCCGGGGCTGAGTCCCGGGCCCGGGGGCTGACCTCGGGACCCTGGTGGGTCAGTCCCCGTGCCTACTGGACCTGCACGACCTGGGCCTGCTGAACCACGAAACTGTTATGTCTCAAGAGATGGGTGACAGTTCTGCATCAGGACATCGGTGACAGTGTGGGGCGTCTTGGTGGTGACACTTCCCGACTGTGATTGAGGGGTGAGCAGAAACGAACCCGTTGATCCCCGCG
>NZ_FXZF01000020.1:0-65920 GCF_900169375.1 Brevibacterium sp. Mu109 | reverse complement strand
ACAACGCGGTATCTCGACGCCGTGACGCCGCCGGTTGCATCGTGCATTCGGATAGAGGCTCTCAGTTCCGGTCACGGAAGTTCGTGCACGCCCTGAACCGTCACCACCTCATCGGATCCATGGGCCAGGTCGGTGCTGCCGGTGATAACGCCGCCATGGAGTCCTTCTTCGCGCTGCTACAGAAGAACGTCCTGGACCGTAAGCGTTGGCGGACCCGAGAAGAGCTCCGAATCGCAATCATCACCTGGATCGAAAGGACGTATCACCGACGCCGCCGACAGGCCCGTCTGGGCCGATTGACCCCCATCGAATACGAGACCATCATGAACCCGGCCGTGAGCCTCGCGGCCTGACACCCCCAACTGTCACCTAAATGTGCGGCAGTCCCCTTTGAACTCGTTGTTCAAGGCTGAGTTGGTCCGGAATCACGGGCCGTGGCGGGATGTGTCGCATGTCGAGGTCGCGATCGCGGAGTGGGTCGATTGGTACAACCATCGCCGTCTTCATGGCGAGATCGGGCACGTGCCTCCTGTCGAGTTCGAAGTAGTCCACGCGCAGCTGCCTGCTCGGGCGTTGGCATCAATTTCCAGATAGAAATCCCTCTACAAAACTCGGGGCTTGACACTTGCCGTGAGTCGAGACGTCCAACGGACGCTACTCGAATCGAACCGTGTCGCTTCAGTAATGCGAGTCGAGCTCCTGACGAGCAGCTTTGCTGTGCCACAGAGTTCCATTCCGGGTTTGGACGCGTCAGTCCCGTCTCGTAGCAACTCTTGTGAGACCATTGCTTTCGTCATGCTTATACTCATGTGGCATTGCCCAACCCCTTCGTGGCTCGTCGGTAGGCGGCCGGAGCGCCGGGGATTACGTCAGAGGTATGAGCTTGTCGCACGCACACGAGTACCGCCCCGATTCTGGCGCTGGAGTCGACTATGCCAACGGCGAGCTCGATCGGTCCGAGCCAATGCGACGCCGTCCTAAGAAGAAGCGGACCGTTACAAGGATACTCGCTGTCTTTGTCATCCTTATCCTGCTGGCCGCGGCGGCAGTTATCGGCTACGTGTTCTATCTTGGCAAGACGTTCGACGACACTTCCATCCAGCTGGGCCATGACGACGTATTCTCCGGCGAGCAGCCTGTCGCCGAGCAGGGCGACGGCACGAACATCCTTCTCTTGGGTTCGGACTCGCGCGCTTCGGACATCGACGACGCCGGGGGCGCAACGGGCAATCGCAGCGACACGATGATGGTCATGCACCTCGACGGTGACCGCGACGGGGCCCAGATCATGTCGATCCCGCGTGATCTGTGGGTGCCCATTGAGGGCCACTGCGAGGGAAAGATCAACGCAGCGATGAGTCACGGCGGGCTCCCTCTCGCCACCCAGACGGTCAGCGACTTCATCGACGCGCCCATCCACCATGTCGCGATCATCGACTTCGAGGGCTTCCAAGCGCTCACCGACAGCGTCGGGGGAGTCGACGTCGAATCAGAGCAGGCCTTCGAGAGCAACGGACACTCGTTCTCCGAAGGCACCAACCACGTGAACGGAGAAGCGGCGCTCAGCTTCGTACGCGCCCGCAAGAACTTCTCCGACGGGGATCTGCAGCGCGGCCGCAATCAGCAGGCATTCCTCAAGGGCATCACCGACAAGATCATCTCCGCTGACACGCTCAGCAACCCGAACAAGATCTCCGGCATAGTCCGCGACTTCTCCCCATATATGACGGTCGACGACAGCCTCAGCTCATCGAAGATCGCGAGTATGGCCTACGAGATGCGCGATGTGCGGACGGGGGACATCCAGTTCTTCTCCGCGCCCGTCGGCGGCGCCGGCAGGTCCGGTGACGGTCAGTCCATCCTGACAGTCGATGAGCAGGCGCAGTCGGAGATCCAGGACGCGTTCGCCAACGACACGGTGGACGACTATGCCGAACAGTCGGAGGATTCCCACCTGTGAGCCGCTGCCAGTGCAGAACCCGGCTCGCTCAGTAACCCATCTCCGTGAGCTTCGAGGCGAACTCAAGCGGACTGCCGGACGTCAGTGATTCCCGCAGGGCGGTGAGCACGTCGGCTTCGAAGGTGATGCGCACAGTGCCGTCCTCCTGCCGTTCCGAGGCAGCTGGCACCGTGACTGCGACGATGTCCTTGCGCGTGATGCCCCGCAGGTCGGCCGCGAGCTGCGTGACGACCGCTGACGTGAAACCCGGGTCCTTCGCGACCCCGCTCACGACGGCGTCGAGGACGGGGACCAGCTGCGCGTTGTCCTTCACGAGCTTGCGGACGTCGAGCGTGTTGAGGAGCGACCGCAGCAGGGCCCGCTGATTGCGCGTGCGTGTCTGCCCGGCGTCGTCGACGGGATCAGCCGAGGTGAAGACGCGCGCCGCCGCGCCGTCCAGGCGGTTCGTGCCTTCGACGAAGTCGACGCCGTCAGCGGAGAACGCTGCGCGACTGTATGTGGAGAGGGGGCCCACCGCGTCGATGACGCCGGTCAGCGCTTCTGCTGTGAGCTCCACGATGTGATCGATCCGCGTGCCCAGGAACTCTTCGACGATCGCCACCGCCACGGGATACCCGGAGTGATCGACCAGCTCGCGCAGAGTCGCGCCGGCCTCGATGACGATGCTCGGGTTGAAGACGAGCACGGCGATGCTGTCACGTGTCACCGGTGTGTGCACCACAGCGAAGATGCCCCCGTGCCCCTCGGGCATATTCGTCACCCGGAGCAGGATCGTGCGTGCGTCCGTCGCCGGTGGGCGGACCTCCTCCGGCGGAAAGAGGCTCTGTGCCGGCAGATTCCGGCTCGGATCGTCGAACCGGGCCGCGAACTTCTTCGCGTCCTTGGCCGAGCCGAGCATCGAGAGCGCAGTACGGATCTTGGGCATCGGGGAAGCAGCCCTTTCCAGAGTGAGAACGACTGTCAGAACCGAGACTACCGGACCCGCCGTGCGTAGTGCTTCACATTTCGAAGCCGCCGAACAGCACTGCGGCAAGCGCCAGACCCACGACCAGGTTCACGACCGTGGCCGCGGCGAAGACGACGACGGGCTTCCACCCGGCCTCCTTCGCGGACTGGACCTTGAACTCGAGCCCGATCGACACGAACGCCAGAGTCAGCGCCCACACCTGGATGTCCTTCGCCGCGTCGAGCCTGGGCTCCAGCGCCTCTGGCGACATCGTCTGGCCCATGATCGTTGCGATGATGCTCGCGGCCAGGAACCCGAGCACGAACTTGGGGAAGCGTCCCCACAGCAGCTTCAGCGCCGCCGGGTCGGTGATCTTCTTTGGTATGCCGGTGGAGCTGTCCGCCCCCGCCTTGAAGGCAAAGAACATCGTCAGCAGCACCGCGACGACGCCCAGTAGCGCGTTCTGCGTGACCTTCACGATCGATGCGATCTGCAGGGGTCCTTCACCCGCCACGGCACCTGCCGCGGTGACTGCGGCCGTCGTGTCGATGTTGCCGCCGATCCACGCGCCGGTCACCGCGTCGGTCAACCCCATGACGTTCGCCAGCCACGGCAGTAGGAAGATCGACGGCACCGCGAAGACGATGACGAGAGTGGCGGTGAACGCCAGCTGCTCCTTCTTCGCCTGCACTGCACCGGCCGCCGCCACGGCAGCGGAGACTCCGCACACCGCCAGAGACGTTGCCAGCAGGGCCCGCAGCTTGTCGTCGATGCCGAGCCGGCCGGCGAGCCACCACGTGAAGAGGAAGACCGCGGTGATGAGCAGGCACGCCTGCACGACGGCAGGGCCGAACGCGCGGACGAAGATCGAGAAGTCGATCGTCGCGCCCAGCAGGACCAGGCCCACCTTGATGAAGAACTCGGTGCGGAACGCCGCGCTCATCCGGTCGCGCAGCCCCAGAGTGCTCAGCAGCGCGTTCGCCGCGAAGCCCAGGACGATCGCATAGACCGGGTACTCGATCGACTTCGCGACCCTGCCGAACCCGGAGCCGTCGGTGGCCTCCGGCACCCAGCCGACCAGGAACTGGACCAGCCACGCCAGCCCCACCACGACGACGAGTCCGCCCACAGCCCACCCGACGCGCACGGTGGACGACGGCGCGGCCGACTGCGGGGCCTCGGCGGCGGGTGCCGCAGGCACAGGGGAGGCGACCTCGACGGTGGTGTCCTTCTCCGCAGCCTGGGCGGGGGAGCTGTCCGGCGGGGTCACGGGATCAGCTCCGGGGTGAGGACACCGACCAGGCAGAGGGTGAAGATCACGAGTCCGACGATCGTCGCCGCCCAGTCCTCGCCCAGGGAGAACTTCTTGTGGTCGTCGGGTGACGACTCGGCGGGTGGAGGTGTGGTCTGCGTGCCGGAATCGGCGCTCATAGCGGTGCCTCTGCTGACGGGGGAATCGACTGCGGCCGGGGCCGGCCATCGTCAGAGTATCCGCTGGTGGCAGTGCAGGCACCGCCCGGGATACCGACGTCTAAGAGAGTTCACCGGTGCGTCACGCGGGGTATGCCGAGACTGACACAGCAGCGGTCCAACTGCGTGCTGGGTGCTGATCTACGCTCGTGGTGTGAAGATGACGCCTCCCCGCGACAGCGAGCTCTCCCCGGACCTCCAGAAGGAGGTCGCCAAGGCGAACCCGAAGAGACTCCACCGGTGGTTCGACGAGCTGGAGCGCGAGGGCCGCGTGGTGCTGCGTACCAGCTTCCTCAGGACCGCTGTATATGCGCTGGGCGCGTGGGTGTTCGTCATCTTCATCACGGCGGGGTTCATCGTCCTGCCGGTGTCCACATGGAACCCGTTCGCGGGCGATCGCGGGATCAGCGGGTGGATGCAGGCCGGGATGGGGCTGCTGTTCGTCGCAGGGCTCATCCTGTTCGGGTTCGGTGCGCTGCTGTGGACGTTCGTCTTCCCGGTCGTGCGGCCGAGGATGATCGTCTCGCGGTGGGGGATCGAATCGATCGGGTCGAAGCCGGGTGGAGTGTTCACGCTGTTCGCCGTGGCATGGGCCGATGTGGTGCAGGTGGGTGGAGAGTTCACGCCCACGCGGTGGCCGTTCCCGCCGGTCCTCCAGGTCATGCTCACTGCGCGGGCGGACGGTGTGCGCAGGGCGCGGTGGGTCCGGTCGCGCGCGCAGGGGTCGACGGTGGTGCACGGAGTGAACGGGATGCTGCGGGGCAGGCGCCGCGATGTGTTGGCGTTCCTGGTGCACGCGCACGCGGCTGTTCGGGATGCGGCGGAATCAGACGACGATCGTGGCTGAGCAGCTGCCGGGCTGGCAGCCCGGCCACACCCGCGACATGGAGAAGGCACTGCGGAAGGTCAACCGCCGTCGTATGGGGGAGTGGCGGCGGGCAGCTGGTGGTCGGCATCCTCCTGTTCGGAGGGGGAATGCTGGTCTTCGGATCTGCAGCCGTTCTCTTCACGTTCGTGGTTCCGTTCCAGTCTCCGCGCACCATCGTCACGGCCCACGAGGTGCGGTATGTGTGGGGAGCTGATCCGCTCTGGCGTCCTCTGTTCGCCGCCCAGTGGTGCGACGTCGTGGCCGTGCGCGGCCGTCTGAGACACGGACTGCTGCTCCCGGCCAGCTGCTCACCGGTGAGGTCGGGTTCCTGCTGCGAGACCGCAGGCCGGATATCCTCGCGTTCCTGATGGAGGTCCATCGACGGTCGCAATCCGGCGCGAGGCGTCAGTAGGCTGGGAGTGTGAACCAGACTCCGACTCCGTGTCCCTGCGGCGGTTTCCCCGCCGGTGCTTCGTATGCCGCCTGCTGCGAGCCGGCGCTCACGATGCAGGAGTGGCCGCCGACCGCCCAGCAGCTCATGCGCTCGCGTTACACCGCTCACGTCCGCGGCGATGCCGACCACCTGTTCCGCACGTGGCACCCCGCGACGCGACCGGCAGACACGGACCCGGAGCCCGGCAGCGAGTGGACGGGGCTGACCGTGGACTCCGTGACGGCCGGCAGCGTGCAGGACGACGACGGCGTCGTCGAATACACAGCCCGCTACCGGGGGCCCGACGGCCAGACAGATGAGATGCACGAGGTCGCGCGGTTCGTCCGCCGCGCCCGCAGGTGGATGTATCTCGGACCCGCCGATGTCGTCTGACGCGCTAGTGTCGTTGGACGCAGCCGAACGCTAGGAGAAGCCCATGTCCGTCACACCGTTCCTCATGTTCGAAGGCCGCGCGCAGGAAGCGATCGACCTGTACTGCGCGGTGCTGCCCAACGTCACCGTCGAGACTCTGCAGCCCATGCCGCCCGAGGTCGCCGAGCAGACGCATCAGGCCACCGGTCGTGAAGCGGTGGGCGGGGGCGGTCCGCTGGTGATGATGGCGGTGCTGGACATCGACGGGCTGAAGGTCCGCGTCAACGACACACCGATCCAGCACGACTTCACGTTCACGCCGTCGATGTCGATGTTCTTCGAGACCACGGAGCCCGCGGCGTACCGTGGCGCGCTCGCCGGCCTGTCCGAGGACGGGCAGGTGCGGATGGAGGATCGCGATGACTACGGATTCGCGAAGCGCTTCGCATGGGTCGATGACCGGTTCGGGGTGAGCTGGCAGCTCGCACTCGTGTGAGGCAGCAGCGACCGGGACGTCGACTCAGTCATCTTCGCGAAGCTGCTCCAGCCTCGCCTGCGCGCGATCTAGGCGGTCGTCGATCTGCATCTCCCACCAGGGATCGCCGCGCTCGCCCAGTCCTTCCTTCGCCAGCTGCACCCGATCACGCGCTTGGCGCCGCTCTGCCTCGTTACGGGCGTGCCCGACGGCGGAGCGTGCGCGGCCCAGCGCTGCGGTGAGTTCCGCGTGCACGTCCGGCGCCAGCACGGGATCGGAGGCGCGCCACCTCCGCCCGTCGACCACGATGTAGTGGCCGTCCGGAGTGCGCGTGGGAGCGGGCATCAGAGGGGCACCGTGTCGGATCCTCCAGACGGCTTGTCGCCGCTGACACGGGACTTCACGAGTTCCGCGATGCTCCGGACCTTCCCACCCGGTGTACCCCAGAACTGCGCGGAGTTCGAGGCGACCTTGAGCAGGCCCAGTGAGGAGTCCGTGCGACCGCCCTCGAACCACTCGGCTGCGCGGTCGTTCCAGAGTTCGTCGATCTTCGCCTGATCCTGGACGAAGGCGACGGTGCCGGACACGGACAGCCAGGTCCCGGCCTCGGCGACCGAAATATTGACGTGAGGACCCTGGCGGAGCGCTTCCGCCTGGTCACCCGTGAGTGAGAGGAAGAACCACAGGTCGCTGTCGTCGGTGACCTGCTGGGGGACCATCGGATGTGCGAGGAGCTTCCCGTCGCTGCGTGCGGTGGTCAGCATGACCCACGGCGCTTTCTTCAGGGCCGCGGTCACGTCCTTCTGCGTGATGTCAGTCATCACGTCACCTCCTGCTAGATGGAACAACGTGCCTTGTGAGCCTACGGCGGAGTGGGCACTGCGTCTACACCCTGCGCTCACCCGTACTCGCGCCTCGACTATTCTTACTGGTGAGGTGGAGTCCACCTCCCTGCCGCACCGTGGAGCGCTCCTTCCGGATGGTGCGGCGCGTGGACTGCGTGACCGCTGCCGAAGACCCAACGAGGAGACGACGAGATGACGCCCCAGCTCCATATGACCGACCCGCTGGCGGAGGAGATCGCACGCAGGAAGGCCCCGTCGCTCTGGGACTCCGAGGCGATCGGTGAATTCGTCGAACGGCTGATCCGCTCTGACGGTCTCACCCTGGAGGAAGCGCAGGCGCGGCTCGAGCTGGCGCGGGCTGCGAAGGTCGCGGAGGTCGAAGACCTCCTCACACTCGTCCTCGACGCCGCGGAGGACGAGGGCGGCAGAGATGTGGACGGGTGGATCATCAAGTCCGTGCGTGGTTCCCGTCGAGCGCACTATGCGCGCCAGGAGGCGTCGTCGGCGGTGAGCTGATCGGCGTTCACTCAGCTCGCTGCCAGGCGCGGTGCCTACCGTGCAACTCCCGTGGACTGGCAAGTCCGCCTGTCGAAAGGAGGCCCTCATGGGACTCGGAGACAAGATCGGCAACAAGTCGGAAGAAGCCAAGGGCAAGGCGAAGGAAGCCGCCGGTGACCTGAAGCACGATGGCGACCTCCAAGAGGAGGGCCGAGCCGACCAGGCCAGCGCCAAGACCAAGCAGGTCGGCGAGAAGGCCAAGGACGTCTGGAAGGGCGCCACCGACTGACAGCAGCTTCGCAGCAACGCCCCGTCCGGGTTCCGGGCGGGGCGTTCTTCTGCATTCGTGCGGAGAGGGCGTCGGCTGTCCCCTCCGGTCGACAGGATGCTCAGAGTTGCGCGGTCTGCTCGCTGGAGACCAGGTCGTCGAGGCTGCGCATGTAGGCGGCGAAGCCGTTGGGGATGCGGCCCGCCCTGCGTGCGGAGGTCGTGACCCTGGTGGTGTCCGTGGCGAGCCAGCGGACCCCGGCGGCCTTCAGGCGCTGCACCGTCAGGACGTCCTCGTCGACGGCGTTGTCGGGAAAGCCTCCCACGTCCATCAGCCGGTCGAGCCTGACGCCCAGGTTGGCACCGTGGACGGCGCCGTGGCCCTCTGCGAGTTCGTGTTGACTCCACCACATCCGATGCGCGGGGGAGTCGCGGGGCTCATCCGGCACCACGGTGCCCAGCACCAGGTCCACCCCGGACGCGGCGAACCGCGCCTGCTCGGTCAACCACTGCGGGGGCACGACGGAATCGGCGTCAGTGTGGGCGGTCCAGATCCTGTCGGGGGACACGTGCGGCCATCGCCGCACCACCTCGTTCAGTCCGGCGCTGCGCACTGCTCCGATGGTGGAGAACGTGCCCTCGACGGCGCGGATCTCCATCCGTGGGGAGCGGTCTGCGGCGGTGGCGACCACCCGCCGGCTGTCATCCGAACACCTGTCGAGCACCGTCACCAGCAGAGTCGGAACGTCGACGGCCGATGCTGCGGTGGCGACCGAGCGCAGGCAGGCCCCGAGATGATCGGCTTCGTTGTGGATGGGCACGACGACTGCCATGGCGTCCACGGACGTCGCCGTCATCCTTCCTCATCCGTCGTAGCGCTGCTCCACACCACGAGCTCGAAGTCAGCGTCGCTGACGGTCGTGACCCGCGGCAGCGTGAGCGCCTCGTCCAGGGCCGCGTGCACGTCCACGACGGTCAGCGGCCAGCCGACGATCCGGTGACGCCAGTGGCAGGCGATGACAGTCGTCGCGCCGGAGGCCGCGATCCTCTCCGCCAGCAGCGCCATCCGGCCCGGGCTGAGGAAGTAGCCGATCTCCGACACGACGACGAGGTCCGGCTGCCGGCCTGCGGACGGCTGCGGCCATTCCTCCGGCACCCGGCAACGGAGCAGCTCTACCCCGGTGCCTGCGACAGTGCGACGGGCGTGCTCCAGGGCCACGGTGCTCTCGTCGACCCCGATCACCTCGTCGCTGCGTGCGGCGAGGTCCCGCGCCAGCACCCCGACCGAGCACCCGATCTCCAGCGCGCTCGCGTACCGGCGCTGGGGGAGAACTGCCAGAGTGAGTGCCCTCTTGCGTTCCTCATACCAGCTGGTCTGCGTCTGCCACGGGTCCTCCGCCCCGCGGTGCAGGTCGTCGAACGGGCTCAGCTCGCCGGGTGTCGGGCGGCAGAGGATCTCGAACGGCCGCTCGAAGTGGGCCAGGATGGACGGCCCCAGCAGCGTCTCATCACCGGGATGAGGGCTCAGCGGGCTGATCTGTGTTGTGTGCAGAGCCATCGCTGTCCTCTTCGCCGCGCGTGCGTCAGCGGACAGCGTGAGGCGCACCAGCGGCTTGCTCGCCGCGAGTGCGCTCAGGTCGTTCGAGTCACCCCAGTGCCAGAGCCACAGCGGGGCCTCGAGGTGGGTGGCGTCGGTGCGCCACGCTGCTCCGGCTGCGGCCTCTGCCACAGCGGCATGGTCCGGGTGGCGGTCCTCGTGCAGCGTCGAGACGAGCAGAGTCTCTGCACCCTGCTGCGCGATCAGGTCCACCAGCCGCGCGAGGACCAAAGGCACGTCCTCGCTGAGGTGCCCGTCGCTCAACCCGAGCAGGTGCAGGTGCGCCGACGGCGCGAGTGCATGGACCGCCGCGGTCACCTCGTCCTGTCGCAGGCGGGCAAGGCACTCCTGATCATGTGTGGGGGAATCAGGGTGGGAGGCCTCGCCGGCGCTCGCCACCACCACGTCCACGGTCATCCCGCGTGCGGCGGCGGAGGCGATCAGACCGCCCGCCATGTGGCTCTCGTCATCCGGGTGCGCGGCAGCCACCACGAGCCGGTGGAACCGTGACAGGTCCAGATCCTCGGCCTCCGCGAGTACGGGGTCCGCCCGCCACACACTCTCCGGGGTGCCTGTCTGAGCGTGGCTGAAAGCCGGGTCTCCCTGACCGGTCACATCACTGTTCACGAAACTGTCCAGACTGCCGGGAGACCGTCGAGCACCCCGCGGCCCACGTCGGCGAGATCCCGTTCCGGCTTGTGCTGCCGCAGATACACCTGCAGATCCGCCACACGGCGCGCATGCTCCTCGTCCTGAGTGAGTGGAGCAGGCCCCAGCGCGTGGGCGGTGGCCGTGAGAACGGTTTCGCACGCGTCGTGCACGATGCAGCGGACACGCAGGGCTTCGGCCCACGCATGCTCTGCGGGGCCGTCGCCTCGTGCCGCGACCTGGCGTGCCGTGTCCGCGAGCACGGCACCGGCTGCGTGGAGTGCGGAGTCCGCGCGCCCCAGCTGGTAGAGGGCGATCTGGTCCGGTTCCCTCACGCGGTACGCGTCTCTCAGCGCTGTCACGAGCGAGGCTGCCGCACCCCACCAGACGGCGGCCACGCCGATGCCGCCGAGTGCGAAGCCCGGACGGGAGAGGTACCAGTCCTCCCCGCCGATGGGCTGTGCTGGCACGTCAGCGAAGGAGACAGGCACAGTGCGGACTCCGCTCAGTCCTCGGGACACCCAGTTCCCCGCGCCGATCGTCACGCCCGGCTCGGACAGAGAGACCGCGAAGAGAGTGCGGCCATGGTCGGACGTCCACGCCGTGATGAGGGCGTGGGAGACGGAACCGGCGAGGGAGCACCACGGCTTCTCCCCGTGCAGGGCCCAGTGACCGTCGGCGCTCTGTCGTGCGACCAGGCGCGACCCCGGACCTTCCGCGGCGAAGACTCCCCACGTGGCGCCATGGGGCGCTGTGATCGCAGGCTGCGATTCGGACTCGTGGGCCTGCTGGAGGATCGTCGCTGCGTCGATGTGCGGTTCGAGTGCGCGCGCCACGGTCAGGTCGATGGCGCCGAGCCCCGCGAGAACCTCCCACTGACGGCGGACATCCCCGTCCGCTGTGTCCAGCTCCTGCACGACCGATGGGGCCAGGCGCAGTGCCGCCTCCGCATCGCCTGCAGTATCGCGCAGGTCCTGTTCGAGCATCGGCGTGAGTGCGCCTCGGGACTTGCTGGTATCGAATCCACGCATGATGCAACAGTAAGCTACCTTGGCAGATCCCTCAGTCCTGGATTCTCCGGCGCCACGGAGTAGACGCCGTCTGCGCAGCACAAGAAAGGGGTGTGCGGGGTGACCGCCTTGGCGATCACCCCACACACCCCTTCTTGATGATGGGCTCTCAGTCAGCCGTGAGGCTGGCTGCGTCCGCCTTGGTGAGTGTCGAGATCGACTGGCCCTTCGCGACGACCGCCTCCAGCAGTGCGGCAGGTGCGAAGTCCTCGCCCAAGCGCTCCTGGTAGCCGCGCAGCTTCTCCAGCACTGCCTCCGCACCCAGCTGCTCCGCGTAGAACATCGGGCCGCCCCGGTAGACGGGCCAGCCGTAGCCGTTGACGTAGACGACGTCGATGTCCGACGCCCTCTCCGCCATGCCCTCCTGCAGGATCTTGAAGCCCTCGTTGATCATCGGCAGGAGGGCCCGCTCGAGGATCTCCTCCTCGCTGATCTCACGCGGGGTGACGCCGGCCTTCGCCCGCTCGTCCTCCACGATCTGCGCTGTGATGGGGGAGGGAGTCGCCTTGCGGCTCTCGTCATAGTCGTAGAAGCCGGCGCCGGTCTTCTGTCCGCGGCGGTCCAGCTCGCACAGCGCGTCCTTGATCGGGTAGGCCGTGGGTTCGCCCTTGACCCAGCCGATGTCGAGGCCTGCGAGGTCGCTCATCTGATACGTGCCCATGGGCAGGCCGAAGTTCGTCAGCGCACGGTCCACGTCCCACGGCATCGCGCCTTCCATGACCAGCTGCTCGGATGCGCGCGAACGGGCGTAGAGGATGCGGTTGCCCACGAAGCCGGGGCAGACGCCTACGAGCACGGCGATCTTGCCGATCGTGCGCGACAGCGCCATGACGGTTGCGATGACCTCCTTGGAGGTCTTCTCTCCGCGGACGTTCTCCAGCAGCTTCATGACGTTAGCGGGCGAGAAGAAGTGCGTGCCCACGACGTACTCCGGCCGCGAGGTGACCGCAGCGATCTCATCCACGTTCAGGGCAGAGGTGTTCGTGGCGAGGATCGCGCCGGGCTTGCAGATGCGGTCCAGCTGGGTGAAGACGTCCTTCTTCACGTCCATGCGCTCGAACACGGCCTCGATGACCATGTCGACCGGCGCGAGGTCGTCCATCGAGACGGAGCCGGTGATCAGTCCCATGCGCTCTTCGACCTGTGCGGTCGTGATGCGGCCCTTCGAGGCGGTGCGCTCGTAGTTCTTGCGGATCGTGGCAAGCCCGCGATCCAGCGCCTCCTGCTTCTGCTCCACGATCGTGACGGGGATGCCGGCGTTGACGAAGTTCATCGCGATGCCGCCGCCCATGGTGCCGGCACCGATGATGCCGACCGTGTTGACGGGGATGCGCGGTGTGTCCGCGGGGACGTCTGCAATCTTGCGGGCGGCGCGCTCCGCGAAGAAGTAGTAGCGCTGCGCGGCGGACTCCGGGCTGTTCAGGAGTGTCTGGAAGCGTGCCTGCTCTTCTGCCATGCCCTCGTCGAAGGGCAGGGTGACGGCTGCGCGGATGCAGGCGACGATCTCTGTCGGTGCGATGAAGCCGCGGAACAGCTTGGGGTTCGACTCCACGAACCGGTCGAACAGCTCCGGGTTGTCGCGGTCGGCTGCGACCTTCTCGTCCAGGTCGCGGACGCGGGTGAGTGGGCCTCCCTTGTCGGCGATCTGCCGGGCGAAGTGGACGGCGGATCCGCGCAGGTCGTCATCGGAGACGACTTCGTCGACGATTCCCAGGGCCAGGGCCTCGGCGGCGGGGACATGGCGACCGGAGGTGATGAGGTCCAGCGCGGTGGCGGCGCCGGTGAGGCGGGGCAGGCGCTGCGTGCCGCCGCCGCCCGGGAGCAGGCCCAGGTGGACCTCAGGCAGGCCGACCTTCGCCGAGGTGGTCGCGACTCGATAGTGCGCGCTCAGCGCGACTTCGAGGCCACCGCCCAGCGCGGTGCCGTGGATGGCTGCAACGACGGGCTTGGGGGAATCGTCCAGGACGGAGAAGATCGAGGCTCCCGTGTCCTTCGGGGCGTCGCTTCCGAACTCGGAGATGTCTGCGCCGGCGATGAATGTGCGGCCGGCGCAGATGAGCACGATGGCCTCTGCGGTGTCGTCGGCGTTGGCGGCGGCGAACGCGTCGCGCAGGCCGGTGCGTACTGCATGCGACAGTGCGTTCACTGGAGGGGAGTTCAGGGTGACGACCGCGATTCCCTCCTCAATCTCCAGAGTGACCACGTCATTGAAGTCCTTCATCTACTGTCCTCTCACATGGGGTGCTGCGGCTGACGTGCCGCGAGCGCGTATTTCATCGAATGTTTGTTCAGCAGTTCTAGTCTGCCCTGCTGTGACCCGATGTCAACGTGCTGTCTCATGCGAGAGTGCGAACTGCGCAGTGACGCAGTTCTTCGCTGTGGCACGCCGGTGTCCTTCAACGTGATCGTCCGTCCGGGTGCGGAGACCGGCGCGACGGCGAGGCAGCAGCTGGAAGCCTGGCTGGCCTCGGCGGGGGAGCAGTTGAGCTCGCGGCTGGAAGAGCTCGCGGGTTCCCCGGAGCTGCGGGGTGAGATCTCCCTGGATCGCAGCGCATTCGTCGAGGACAGCTCGGAGATCAAGCAGCTCAAAGAGGAGATGGCCGACCGGCCGGCGTGCGGCGCCTGGCCACAGCCGCACTCAGCGCCGGGATGAACGTCATCGTCGCCGCGCCTGCGGAAGAAGCCAGCTGCAGACATCCGTTTCCTGGGCCCGTGGCCGCCGTACTCCCTCGCGGACATGAGCGGCAACGAGCAGGCGATGACGGGACCCGCGGAGTAGAGGACCGCGTCACCCTGGTGGGGAGAGCGCCACTGCGGTCACTCTGGGTGCAGCATGTCCTCCACCGGCACTGACGGGTCCTCCGCGATGGAGCGCAGGGCGGTCAGCGTCGCGTAACCCTCCGACAGCAGTGCGGCGTCGCTGCCGGGAGCAGGCAGGTCCGCGGGGTCGGAGACGGCCAGGCGCACCGAGTCCAACGACGCGGAACTGCTGTCCAATCTGTCTCTGGTCGCAGAGAGCCTGAGTAGGAATCGCCACCACACAGCGGCTGCGAACCCCATCGGTTCGTCTCTCACCGAGTACGAGGCCTATGTCTGGCACGAGGCCTATGTCCGGCACGATGCAGACGACGATTGGTGCTTCGCTGTTCCGGCACTCGATATCGAGCAGCGCAACCACCTGCATCCGAGCAGCATCGCGTGGCTGGCGGCCTCGGCCGCGACACTGGCCGGGGGAGTGCCTGCGAACGTGCGGCTGATCGTCGGTCCATCGATGGACACGGCAGACGCTCTGGACGAGACCGAGGTTCCGCGCGTCGAAGAAGCCGCACGTTTCAGTGATGCTGGAGTCGCGGAGGGCCGCTCATGAGTGTGATCGACAGGGCCGCAGTCATCGCCCAGGCCCGGGACGTGCGCGTGTGCATGTTCCACGTCGTCGATGACGATATACAGGTCGCTTCGGAACCCAGGACCATCATCGATATCGATGAGGAAGACCGTCTGTGGTTCTTCGCCTGGGTGCCGTACGATCAGGTCGATGACGAACTCGACACGCGCGATGTCACGCTGACGATCGTCGACGACGCCCGTTGGGTATCGATCCTCGGGCGGGCCACCCCGCATCATGAGAACCTCGAGCAGAAACTGGTGTCGTGGGGAATGGATCCGAAGATCGAGAACGAGTCCAGAGCCTTCCGCCCGATGCTGTTCGACGTGTCGCCGTCGACCGCCCACTACTGGAGTTCGCCCGGCAGCACGCCGGTGTCGATCTCGATGCTGCCCGACGCCGCCGTACCCCTGCTGGAGCCGCGCTCACCGATCTTCGGGGCCGTGCGTCACCAGCTGTCCCCACTGACAGAAAGCGAACATCTGACATGACCACCGACTACGACGCCCCGCGCAATCAGGACCAGGAGAAGAACACCGTTCCTCTCGAGGAGTTCACGAATCAGGGTGCCCAGCGGCAGACGAATCAGATCGATGAGGACGAAGCCGTCGTCTCCGAAGGACTCGAACTGCCGGGTGCAGATCTCTCAGGCGAAGAGCTCACCGTACGGGTGCTGCCTCAGCAGAGCGACGAGTTCACCTGTATGGAGTGCTTCCTGGTCCACCACATCTCCCAGCTGGCGAGCGAAGAAGGGGACGAGCCGGTCTGCGCTGACTGCGTCGGCTGAGCCGCGAGGCCGCCTCATCCGCGTCGCGTGCGCAGTTCGCCGGTGGACACGAGGTGCTCCGCCACTGCGACGAGCTTCGCGTTGGTGGTGCTGCTCGCGTGGCTGAGGAGCAGGAACGCCTGCTGCGAGGTGATCTTGTACCGCTCCATGAGGATGCCCTTGGCCTGTCCGATGATGTCCCGGATGGCGATCGCCTCGCGGAAGTGGACTTCCTGACGTGATTCGGCGAAGGCCAGTGCGCATGTCCGGGACCCGCACCGTGGTCTCCTCGTACACAGCGTCGAGGCTCGGGCCTTCGCGCTCCTCCATCTGGATGGCGTCGGCCCGGCTCGGGAGGTCGCTCGTCGCGGCCTGGGCCATGACCGTCTTGCGGCCGAGCACGATGCTGATCGCACCGTCCTCGACTCCCGGGATCAAGTTGACGGCAGCGCGGACCATCGCCTCCAGCATGTCCTCCGGCGTCCGCTGCTGGAGATCACGAGCCATCCGTCCCAACTCGTAGTAGGTCGAACGGCGGGCCAGCGGGGAGGCCGGCAGGTCGACAGCGGTGATCAGTTCACCGTGAGCCAGTGTCGTCTCGACGTCGGGGCGGTCGCCGGGCAGGGTATGCAGATCCCCGATCGGGATTCGTCGCTGCCCGTCGGGGCCGGACTGCAGGGCTCGGCTGACGCCCGGCCAGCCCCGGCGCACCAGGGGGTCGGCGGCGAGGTCGCTGTTGCGGACATTCGTTCCGATGCGCAGGCCTGACTCGGTCTCTTCGATGTCGTCCAGCGGCAACCTGCTGATATCCACCAGTCGACCAGGTTGCTTCCGCCGCCCAGGTAACGGGCGCGCTCGTCACCGCTGACGGCGTCCACAGCGGCTTCGGTGGTTGCCGGCACCTCGTAGGTCATCTCTTTCTTCGTCCCGTCGCCTCCCTCACCGCGTTCAGGATGCCGACGTACGCGCCGCAGCGGCACAGGTTGCCGCTCATCCGTTCGCGGATCTCGTCATCGTCGAGGTCGACGTCGGCCTCGAGGTGCTCGGTCACGTGGCTGGGGTGACCGTGCTCGGCCTCGTCGAGCATGCCGATCACCGAGCACACCTGGCCCGGGGTGCAGCAGCCGCACTGGAAGCCGTCGTGGGCGATGAACCCCTGTTGGACAGAGTGGCGGCGTCCGTCCAGGAGCACGGTGCACGAACCGCACTGGCTGTGGTCGCAGAACTGGAGGTCCTTGTTCGATATCGACGGACATTCGGCTTAAGTAGCGGTCGGTTGACTGTATCCAGTGCGCTAGTATGGCGGTGATCCACTGCAGCCATCCGGCGAGGAGCAAGGTGTCATGCCAGAACCCGAACGGGTCGTCCTGCTCGATGATCATGGTCGTCCTGCGGGAACGGCGCTCAAGTCCGAGGTCCACGGCCAGGACACGCCTCTGCACCTCGCGTTCTCCTGCTATCTGTTCGACGAAGCGGGCGCAGTGCTGGTGACGCGACGAGCGCTTACCAAGCGCACATGGCCCGGCGTCTGGACGAACAGCTTCTGCGGTCACCCGGGCCCGGGGGAGGAGCTTCCCGAGGCGGTCCACCGCCGGGCCCGGGAAGAGCTGGGAGCGACCGTGCGCGATGTCTCCTGTGAGATCCCCGGCTTCCGCTACCGTGCGATCGACGCGAGCGGGATCATCGAGAACGAGATCTGCCCCGTGCACACCGCGGTCATCGACGGCGACCTGGAGCCCGATCCGTCCGAGGTCTCAGAGTGGGCGTGGGTGCGACCGGAGGACCTCCGTGCGGCGGTGGAGGCCGCACCGTTCGCCTTCAGCCCGTGGCTCGTCGAACAGCTCCCGCAGCTCACGCCCGGAACCGGGCCGCCGCGATGACCGCGGCAGGATCTGCCCCCCGCTATGACAGGGTGGCCCAGGCGAGCGCGGCCGCCGTGATCAGCGGCTACTCGACCTCGTTCGGGTGGGCGACCCGGCTGCTCGCCCAGGCGGAGCGCGGAGACGTCCGCAGCATCTACGCGCTGGTCCGGGTGGCCGACGAGATCGTCGACGACCCGGACCTCGGCCCCGATCCGGCGCTGCGCCGACGCCTGCTGGACGGTCTCGAAGCGGAGACGCTTCGCACCATCGACTCCGGACGCAGCGCCAACCTCGTCGTCCATGCCTTCGCGAGGGTGGCTCGGAAGCACGGGATCGATGCGTCTCTGATCGAGCCGTTCTTCGCGTCGATGCGCGCAGACCTGACGCAGACCGACCACACGGGTCACAGCCTGGACGAGTACGTGTACGGATCAGCGGAGGTCGTCGGGCTGATGTGCCTGAGGATCTTCATCGCCGGTGATGCCGCCGCGTACGAACGGCTGAGCCCGTCCGCCCGCAGGTTGGGCTCCGCCTTCCAGAAGGTGAACTTCCTGCGCGACCTCGCCGATGACTACGACGTGCTCGGTCGTCGGTACTTCCCTCAGCTGGACCCGGCGCGCTTCAGCGACGCCCATCGCGACGAGCTCCTCGACGACATCGATGACGATCTGGCAGCGGCGGCGGTCGGCATCGCGGAACTGCCGGTCGGCAGCCGCCGTGCCGTCCAGGCCGCACACGCGCTCTTCGGTGCTCTGTCCCAGAGGCTGAGGCGGACACCGGCTTCCGACATCCGCCGCAGGCGGGTGAGGGTCCCGGACAGCAGCAAGGCGATGATCCTTCTCCGGGTATTCGCCCGCGGGGTCGTGGAGCGCCCATGACCGCGATCCTCTACCTGGCTGCGCTGCTCGTCTCCACCGTGTGCATGGGCCTGCTCGACCACCGCTTCCGGCTGGTGCTGTGGCATACACCGCGAGGCAGAGCGTGGCGCGGCGCGGTGACGGTGCTGATCGGCGTCGTGTTCTTCCTCATCTGGGATCTGGCGGCGATCGCCTTCGGCCATTACGGAGCGGGCCGGACCACGGCGATGACCGGGATCATGGTCGCTCCCGAGCTGCCGATCGAGGAGATCGTCTTCATCACGTTCCTGAGCTACCTGACCCTCGTGCTTAGGGGGCTGATCATCCGGGGCGCGCAGTGGATTCGTAGGACGCCGTCCCACGAAGCCGACCGGGAGGTGGGCCAGTGAGCTACCTCGCGCTCGCCCTGGTCTTCCTGACCCCGGCCGTCGCCGTGGCCATCTACGCCACGTGGCGCTGCAGACTGTCCGGCCGATGGTGGGGCTTCACAGCTGCGACGATCGTCGTGCTGCTGGTTCTGACGATCGTGTTCGACAATCTCATGATCGCTGCGGACCTCTTCCGCTTCGACGAGGACCAGTTGACGGGATGGCGGGTGGGTCTCGCCCCTGTGGAGGATCTGATGTGGCCTGTGGCGGCGGGGCTGCTGCTGCCGTCGACGGCAGCGCTGCTGGACCGGTCAGCGTGATTGCTCTTGCAGCTCCTCGAGGGAGAACTGGCCGGTGCGCACCCCCCAGAGGATGCGTCGAGTGCGGACCACGCGAGGCAGAGCGATGACCAGCAGGCCGCCGAGCATGTTGAGCGGGATGACGATCGCGAACCACTGGACGAAGTCGAGGACCGATATATCCGCTCCAGCGAGCATTGCGGCAAAGATGACGATCGCGTTGAGCGCTCCGTGGAGCATGCCGAGGCCGATCACGAGAAGGCCGGTCACCATGCACGTGAGGGCGGTGACGACGTCGTTCGACGACCCCTGCTGCATCCGGGTGGACAGCGTGATGGTGGCACCGGCGAGCATGGACAGCGCGATCATGACGGGCAGCGATGACTGGTCGATGTAGCTGACCGCGTAGTCGATGATCGTTGAATGGTAGTCCGGCAGCCCCAGTACGATGAGCCACGAGAAGGCCAGGCCTCCGAGCAGGTTCGTCACGAGGGTGACCGACCACAGGCGGACGATCTGCACCCACGTGCCCTGTCCGGCGATCACGGCGTTCAGAGGCAGGAGGAACTCTTCGGTGAACAGCTCGGAATGCGCCAGCTTCAATGCGAGCAGCCCGATGCCGAATGCCATGCCCGCCAGGATGTCGGAGCCGGTGGCCTGTTTGACGAGGACCATCGCCAGGATGCCCAGACCCACGTCGACCCCTCCGAAGAAGCCGGTGACGACGAGTTCAGGCCACTTCCTGTTGAGCCGTTTGGAGCCTTCGACGACGGTCGTGGTCGCTTCATCGACCAGCTCGTCCTCGAGGTCGAAGTCGTTGCCGCCCAGTCGCTGACGCTGCTCTTTCTGATCCATCTGATGCGGCCTTCCTCTTCGGTTGTTGATCCGGCTGTCGTCACCCACCGGGGAGGCGGATGCGTTCTATGAGGGCGTCGAGGCCCTCATCGAACTCGCGGTCCGAGTGGTCTGCGGACAGCAGGTGCTGCAGTTCCATGACGGTGGGGTGGTCCGCGGGGTCCTCGGTGGCGCCGGGCCCCTCATTCCCCGCAGCGGCCGTGCCGGCGCTGATGGGGGAGACCTGCTCTCCCCGGGACGAGGCCTCCAGGAGGAGATGGCCGACGAGGAAGCTGGTGAACGCCTTGTAGGTCCGGACTGCGCGGTGGTGGGAGAACCCATGGGCGACGAGGGCGGAGAGGAAGTGCTCGACCCAGCGGATGCTGCGAAGGGGCGGTCGCAGCCAGGGCGCTTCCGGCGGTCGGGTCGCGACCAGCGGGAACGCTCGCGGGTGGTCGGCTTCCAGGTCACGCATCGCAGTGCCCACGCTGCGGAGGTACTCCTGCCAGGTATCTGCGCCGGAGGTGATGCGCGGGTCGTCGAGCAGATCGTCGACGAGACCGTCGACCACGTCACCCAGCAGGCGGTCCTTGCCCTCCATGTGCCGGTATAGGGCCATCGCCTCGACGCCCAGATGCGAGCCGAGCCTGCGCATCGTCAATGACTCGGGACCATGCGCGTCGATGTAGTCGGTTGCGGCTTCAAGGATCCTCGTGCGGTTGAGACCCCTGGACATTGAGCCTCCTCACTGCGCGCGACAGCCGGGGCCCGCTCCGGACCCCGGCTGCCTTCACATGTCTGCGTGTCTCCCGTGGACAGTGAGGATGGGGCTCACCGCTCTGTGAGGAAGCGGTGGAAGTCGTCGGGCAGGACCGCGTTCACTCCCAGGAACTCGCCGTCGCTGAGGGCTTCTCGGAGGGTGGTCAGCACGGCGGTCGCAGCCTTCTCCGCCTCAGCCTCGCTGACGTTCAGCTCCGTCCCGAGGGCGGTGACGAACTCGGAGGCAGAGAAAGATTCCGAGGCTTCACGGGCGAAGAGCATGGGCCCGATCTCCTGCGGCAGCTGGGCCGCGGCGTCCTTCAGCTCACCGCGGAGGTCCAGCGTGCCGAAGACGCCGAGCACGGAGCTCGTCATGCGTGAAGCCTCGTCACTGGTCTCAAGGTCGGCGCGCTGCTGCACGCGGTCGAAGTACTCAACTGTCTGCATGGGTGTTTCCCTTCCTGTCGTCCGCGCTCAGCGGTCGGTTCCGCCCGGGGCGTCGCCCTCGGGCTCCTGCGGCACCGCCTCGACGACCTGGTCCTTGTTCTCGAAGCGTCGTTCGGGCATCGTCCGCAGTGCTTGCAGGGTCTTCGCGTCTGCCCCTCGCGTGGAGGCGTACTCGATCAGCTCGTCCTTCGTCGCGGGGAATTCGACTCCCTGCAGGGCCTTCGCGGCGCGGAGTTCATCACGTGCGGTCATGGCGGTTCTCCTCTGTTCTCACTGCTTGTGTTCTCATTACTTCTCTGACGACTTGTCTGCCGTCACTGGTCGGGCACGTCGAAGCGCAGGATCGCGCCGACCGCGTCCGCGAGCTGGGAGTCGGTCAGCGCGGCCTCGGCATCGGTCCGGACGCTCGCCGCGAGCAGCTCGGCCTCTCGTTCGGCAGTCCGGTCGTATTCCAGCAGGAGTGTCTCGACAGCTCCCATCTCCAGTGCCTGCGCAGTGCGGCTGGAGCCTTCGAGCGCCAGTCCGCGTGACTGCGCGGCAGAGAACTGCTCTGCTCGCTGCTGTGCTGCCTCATCGCTGCGCTCTGCCGCGAGGCGGCGAAGTTCGTCCGCCAGGACCTCCTCGGCACCGTCGTCGGACACCCCGCCCGAATCGATCTCGACGTAGGCGTCCTGCAGCGCGGAGGACAGCTCATCGCGCAGGGCTGTGCGGCCCTGCACTTCGCCGGCCAGGACCACGAGGTCCGGCTTCCACGCTTTCGCCACCCGGTCGAGGTGGTCTGCGACGTCGCGGACGTTCTGCTTGACCACCTCGTCGGCTCGGTTCTGGATCTGCTTGTGCGACAGCGCGCCTTCGCGAGGCTTGTGCACGGAGTCGGAGTCGCTGCTGACGACTCCTTCGGCCCGCGTATCGACGGTGTGCGATTCGGAGACCGCCACCTGCCGCACGAGTGCACCGTGCTGGTCCGCGACGGCCACGAGCAGACGCGCGGAGCGCTCCCTTTCGCGGACGAAGGCTCCCAGCTGAGGCTCCTCGCCCAGGTGCGCCGCATCACCGGCGCCCAATGCTGCATCCCATGCCTTGTCGAGGATCACCCCGGTGGCATCGACCACCAGGACGCGACCGTTCGACTGCACCTCACCCGGCTCTGCGCCGAGCACCGCCTCGTCGAGCGAGGACAGGGCGCTGTCAGAGGCACCCTCTTCGCTGAGCTGGTCGCGGAGACTCTCCCACCGGAGCCTCACCTGCTGCTGTGCGTCCTCAGAAGGGGAGTGGCCCTCCAGGTAGACCGTGACGAAGGGCCCCTGTCCGTCGTAGACGTGCCGGATCTCGTTCAGCTGCATGCGTCGGCCTCCTCGTTTCCGATGACAACCTGAGTTGTGGTCGTATACACGGTAAACACGCGAGGGAAGCCGACGTCAACCAGGGCGGAGGGCCCCGGCTCACCACAGTGGGAAGGCAGAGCCGCTCACGGCAGCACGAGGCAGAAGGGACGACCGATCGGGTCCGCGTAGACGCGGAAGTCTGAGTGATCCGTGTCGTCCTCGAGCAGCGTGCCGCCGGCGGCGAAGAGGGTCGGTTCGGCAGCCTCATAGGAGTCGACCCGGATGTCGATGTGCGCCTGCAGCGGGACGGTGTTGTCCGGCCAGGTCGGTGCGACAAAGTTCTCCGCACGCTGGAAGGACAGGATCAGCCTGCCCGACGGCTCGTGCAGGTCGACCCACTCGGCATCCTCGTCGGGAGAGATGGTCCCGCCCAGAAGTGCCTGGTAGAACCGGGCGTTGTCGAGCGGTACGGGGCAATCCATGGCGGTGGTGTTCAGCGTGCCGATCATCAGTGATCCTTCTTCCGCTGGTTCTGAAGCAGTGGGCCTCCGCGACTGCACGTCGAAGCTGCACGGGAACCCTGCCGTGGTCAGCATATCCGGAGGACGGGGCCTTGCCGCAAGACCCCCTCCGTGGGCCAGAATCGGATCTTCGCTGTTGATTCTGACGCCTCTTTCTCATGATCCGGGAGCTCTCTTCGTGTCCTCTGCGCCCTCACTCCGCCCTGCCACGACCTCGTATTTCGACCTGCCTCACCGTCTCGATGCGAAGACGGTCCCCGAGCTCATTGCTCGCGACGACGAACACTTCTCCGCGGTCGCCAGAAGCCTCCACCGCCAGGCTGCGGAACTGGACGGCCGCCTCGACGCGCTCCGGCAGCGCGCCGGTTCCCACGGTGAGGCCGCACTCGAGCGCGATACGGAGATTCATCGGCTCACCGCGCAGCTGCGCCTCCTGCAGCGCTTCGACGTCGACGTCTGTCTGGGCCGGATGGTGTTCGCCGCCGAAAACGAACCCGTCTACATCGGTCGCGTCGGCCTTGCTGCCGAACACGGCGACCGTCTCCACGTCGATTGGCGCGCGCCCGCAGCCGGACACGACCTGCAAGGTGCGCTCGACGACGAAGCGGGGGAATCCGCGAGCGCGCGAGCCGATTCGATCGACCGCCTAGTCGGCCCCTTCGCACACATCGTGATCGACGAGGCGCAGGAGCTCGCGGACGCCGAGTGGCGGGTGGTCCTCGCCCGGTGCCCATCGCGCAGTCTCACGATTGTGGGCGACCGTGCTCAGGCACGACGCGGCTTCGCGGAGGAATGGACGGAGAGGCTGGCTCGAGTGGGCCTCAGCCAGGCGGCCGGCGATCGCGTGGAGATCTCCCGCCTGAGCGTCAACTACCGCACGCCCGCAGAGATCATGGCCGAAGCCGAGCCGGTCATCCGCGCAGCGCTTCCCGATGCGAATGTTCCCGGGTCCGTGCGTGAGGCGGGGGAGCCCGTGCGCCACGCCTCTGTCACGGACCTCGATCGGGTCCCCGGCGAGTGGCTGCGCACCAACTCGGTGGGCACGGCGTGCGTCATCGCACCGGCCGAGCGTGTGAGCGCGGTCGGCGGTGTCGCCTCGACAGGGGGCGCCACCTCTACGGAGGCTGACTCGTCTGAGTCCGTCGAAGAGGCCCGGGTCCGTGTGCTCACTCCGGAATCCGCGAAGGGGCTCGAGGCCGACCTCGTGGTGCTCATCGACCCGACGTCATGGGGAGAAGGCATCCGGGGCGCGGTCGACCGCTACGTGGCGATGACCCGGTCCACCCAGCAGCTTGTCGTTCTCGCAGGAGACTGACGCGAGAACGTCGTGCTCTGCTGCACACGCGACCACTACAGGTGGTACAATAAACGGGTACGGGTCGTGTGAGTAGTGAGTAGAGGGAGTGGCGACATGTCAATCAGCGCCAGCGAGGCCCGCAGGACGCTTTTCCCGCTCATCGAGCGTGTGAACGACGACCGTGATGCTGTCGAGATCGTCTCCCGTCACGGCAATGCTGTTCTCATGCCGGCTGACGAATACGAGGCGTGGAAGGAGACTGCTTACCTGTTCCGCTCGCCTGCCAATGCTCGTAGGCTCCTTGACTCCTACGAGCGCGCCACCGGGGGCCAGACGGAGGCGCACGAACTCGACCGGGAGGACTGAGTGCGCCCGGTCTGGGACTCGCACGCGTGGGCAGATTACAAGCACTGGCAGACCGCTGACCGTCGAATCCTCAAGCGGATCAACACGCTCATCGACGCGTGCCTTCGGGAGCAGTACGCGGGGATCGGGAAGCCCGAGCAGCTCAAGTACGGCGCGCAGGGCGCGTGGTCGCGTCGCATCACTGACGAGCACCGGCTCGTGTACCTCGTCGATGGCGATGACCTGGTCATCCTCCAGGCGCGCTACCACTACTGAGCGGCTGGTCCGCACGACAGGGAGGACGGCGACCGACATCGCGAAGCTGAATCTCGATGCTGGCCACGTCGAGGCATAGACGCGGACGGCTGCGGCATGTCAGCCTGCCCCTGAACCGCGATGGTGCGGTTCGCGTGCTCCGCAGAGGGGATGGAGATCGATGCCGATTCCACAGACCATGAGCGCCGTACAGCTGGTGGGCCACGGCGGCCCGGAACAGCTGGTCTACTCCGATGACGTGCCCGTGCCGCTTCCCGCAGACGGGGAGGTGCTGATCGATGTGCACGCCTGCGGGATGAACAACACCGACGTGTGGGTGCGCGAGGGCGCCTACGGCAGCGACACCGACCCCAAGAGGTCTCCACCTGGCGGCGTGGTCGCTCCACACTCGAGTTCCCGCGCATCCAGGGTGCCGACATCGTCGGCCGCATCGCCGGCGTCGGACCAGGTGTCGACCAGGACCGCATCGGTGAGCGGGTGATGGTCGACTTCAGCCTCTACAACCGGCCCGAGAGTGATGAGTCGCTGGCCGACATCGACTACATCGGCCACGGCCGCGACGGCGGCTACGCCGACTACGTCACTGTCCCCGCAGAGAACGCCTACGAGGTCACCGCAGACGTATCCGATGCGGGCCTCGCCACCTTCTGCTGCGCCTACCTCACCGCCGAGCAGATGCTCGACCGGGCCCGGCTGGCAGCCGGCGAGCGGATCCTGGTGACAGGGGCCTCGGGCGGGGTGGGTTCTGCCGTCATCCAGCTGGCCCGGGTGCGCGGCGCGATTCCGTACGCCGTCACGAGCGTCGGCAAGGAGTCGGCACTGCGTGAGATCGGCGCGGAGGGAGTCCTCACGCGCGACACCGATGACCTCGTCGCCGAGGCCGCACGGGTCATCGACGGACCGGTGGACGTGGTCGCCGATCTGGTCGCAGGACCGCTGTTCAACGATCTGCTGCGGATCCTGCGTCCCGAGGGCCGCTACACCACCGCGGGAGCCATCGGCGGCCCCGTGGTCGACCTCGACCTGCGCACGGTGTACCTCAAGCACCTCGAGCTGCACGGCTCCTCCCAGGGGACCCGCACCGCCTTCCGCCGCCTGGTCGGGTACATCGAGGACGGCAGGATCCGACCCCTGCTGGACCGCACCTTCCGGCTCTCCGACTTCCTCGAGGCCCAGCGCACCTTCGTGGGCAAGTCGTACATCGGCAAGCTGGTGGTGGTGCCTGACCGGCACTGGGATGACGTGGGGGCACACTATGCGCCGTGAGCGGAGCCTCGATCTGATCGACGCGCAGTCCGGCGGCGACGTGTCCCGCGTGGTCACTGCCGGTATCGAGCCGATCCCGGGTGCGACGGCACTGGAGAAGGCCCGGTACCTCCAGCGCGAGGGGGACGGGCTGCGCCGGCTGCTCCTGTCGGAGCCGTACGGGGACCCCGCGATGTCCGTCGACCTGATCGTCGAACCGGGCCATCCGGAAGCGCAGGCTGGCTACATCATCATGGAGGCCATGGGCTACCCCCTGTACTCCGGGTCGAACACCATCTGCGTCGCGACCGTCCTGCTGCAGAGCGGCATGATCGAGATGACCGAGGGGCTGCAGGACGTGGTCCTGGAATCACCGGCGGGGCTGGCGCGGGTCAGCGCGCGCAACGTCGACGGCCGCGTCGAGTCGATCACGACGCAGGGCGAGCCCGCCTATGTGGCCGAGCGCGGCCTGTCGGTCGATGTGCCGGACTACGGCCGCGTGGAGTTCGACCTGGTGTGGAGTGGGGCCTACTACGCCATGATCCACGCCGCCGACCACGGCTTCGACCTCACTCCTGACGAGCAGATCGCGCTGACGGCGTTCGGCGACGCCTTCGTGCGCGCGGCGCGTCCCGGACTGCGTCAGGAGCACCCCGCACTGGGAGACGTGGGTCCGCTGCCGTTCGCCCATTTCATGGGCCGGGTACGCACGCTGGAGAACGGCAAGGTCGAGTCCCGCTCGGCGACCTACGTCCACCCGGGCGTGATCTGCAGGAGTCCGACGGGGACCGGAACGTCGGCACGGCTCGCGCTCATGGCGGGCGAGGGGGACCTCGGCTCCGGTGACACTCTGGAGACGATCTCGCCGCGCGGCAATCGCTTCGTGGGCACTGTGCTCGGAGAGGCCATGGTCGGAGACTTCCCGGCGTGGCACTCGACCATCACCGGGGGAGCGCGCCTGTTGGCGCACTCGCGGGTCACGGTCGACCTGGACGATCCGCTGGTGGACTCATCGGATCTGGAGAAGCTGCTGAGCCCGTGAGGCGGTGGCCGGGTGAGTCGCAGGGCGGCGTGCGCCGGGTGCGTTGTGTCCGGTGAGTTGTGCTGGGTGCGTTGCGCCGGCTCAGCCTCCGGCACATAGTCTGGACGGATGGATGAGACGACGAACCCGGAGCACGTGGCCGAACAGCGTGGAGTGAACGTCACGCGGACCGGCTTCGAACGGTACACAGTGACGACGAAGGCCGGTGTGGAGCTGGAGTTCGGGCGAGGCGAAGGCCTGGTCGACCCCGTCGACATGATGCTCGCCGGCCTGGCCGGGTGCATGGCGGTGAGCATCGACAAGCCGCTCACGCGGGCGGCGGAGCCGGAGCGGTTCGATATCAGCGTCGTCGCGGACAAGCTGAAGGACGAGTCGATGGCGACGCGTCTGCAGAACCTCCGCCTGGACTTCGATGTGGCGTTCGCCGACTGGACGCGGAAGCAGGACCCCCAGGCGTTCGTCGAGAAGCTGCTGCACGTCGCCCACGACACCCACTGCACCGTCTCCCGCACGATCGAAGCCGGCGCCCACGTGGAGGCGGGGGCGACGGTCGAGGTGACCGGGACCTCGGCGGCGGATGATGTGTCCGGCACGGACGATGACAGTGCGGGGCCGGGAACGCGATGACGACGGGATCGTCGGGCAATCAGTACCGCGAATCGGCGGCGGGTGACGGGCGGCCGCTGGACCTCCCCGCGGGCGCGTCGAAGAGCGAGCGCGTCCGCCACCGGTTGGATCTGGTGGAGAAGAACGGCCTGCTGGTGATCGGACGTGGCTCCAGAACCGGGGCCATCGTGCGCGTTGTGGGCAGCGTGATCATCAGTCTGATCGGTCTCGCCGTGCCGGTGATGGGAGGCGAGGGCTTCATCCTGGTATTGGGGCTCCTCTTCTTCGGGTTCTTCGGGATACTCGGCCCGGTCCTCACCGTGAAGAGGCACCGACAGGACTACAGCCTGGAGCTGACGCCGGAGGAGTTCACCCTGATCCGGCGAGTGGGCGGTTCGCAGGAGTTCGTGCACCGCGTCAGGTGGGTGGACATCATCCACGTCGGAACGGTGAGCAGCACCGGCCGGCCCGAGGGGATGCGTGTCCCGTCCGTCGTGGTCGTGGGGGCCTCGGGCGGGGCGCGTCGTCCGACGGTCCGCACCTTCTTCTCCCGAGAGATCCGCGGTGAGCGGGTCACGCTGAGTCAGCCGCTGGCCGTTGGCCGGTGGGAGCTGGTGGATCTGCTCCGTGAAGCGCGCAAGCGGTTCGCGCCGCAGGAGCAGGACGGTTCAACGAACGCGAAGGCACTCTAGCGTGGCCGCGGCAGGCCTCACGCGGAGTGAGCGGAACGCTGATCGACTGGACCAGGTGGAGGAGAAAGGTCGGCTGGTGATCGGCCGCGGGCCGGCGAAGGGCGTGGTCGTGCGCATCGTCGTCTGTGTGCTGATCGGGCTGCTGGGGCTGGTCGGTATGGCGGTGGGAGCCGAGAGCATGATGAGCGTCGTCGGGTTCCTGTTGTTCGTGGCCATGGGCCTCGTGGTGCCGTACTTCGTTCTGAGGCAGCACGGGCAGGAGTACAACCTGGTGCTCACCCCGGAGGACTTCGCCTTTGTTCGGTATATCCGGGGCAGGAAGGAGACGCTGCACCGTGCGACGTGGGTGAACGTTCGCAGTGTGGGGACGCTCCGCGTCGGCTATCAGCTCGGGTCGATGAGTATGCCGTCGGTCATGGCCCTGGGAGCCTCGGGAGTCGCGCGGCGGCAAGTGGTCCGGAAGACATTCACCGGTGAACTCCGCGGTGAACGGATCCTGTTGTACCAGCCGCTGGCCATCAGCCGGCCGGAGCTGGTGGACCTCCTCACCGACGCGAAGAAGCGGTTCGGCGCGATCCCCGACGGCACAGGCTGAGAGTGCGGTCGCTGTCAGCGCGGCTTCGTGAGCCCAGCTTCGTCAGCCCAGCTTCGTCAGCTCTTCTTCGCCTCCTTGGCGGCCTTCGCCGCTGCCTTCATCGCCTTCTTGTTCTCACGCACGCGGAACAGTGAGTCCTCATCGCGGACGTCTGCGATCGAGCGGAACGCGTCGTCCGGTCCGTAGTCACCGGCGGCCTCGCGCCAGCCGTCAGCCGTGAGGCCGAACTGCTTGCCCAGCAGCGCGACGAAGATCTTCGACTTCTGATCGCCGAAGCCCGGCAGCGCCTTGAGGCGACGCAGGATGTCTTTGCCGGTGGGGGCGGAACCATCTTTGGTGGGTGCGGTCCAGAGGTTCTCCGCGACGCCGTCGTAGTCGTCGACGAGGGTCTGGGCCAGCGCCTGGACGCGGGTGGCCATCGAACCGGGGTAGCGGTGGACGGCGGGCTTCTCCTTGAACGCCTCGAGCAGGGCGTCGGGGTCCAGCGCGGCGACGGCTGCGGGGGAGAACTCGTCCAGCCGTTCGACGAGCTTCTGCGGCCCGGCGAAAGCGGATTCCATCGAGACCTGCTGGTCGAGCAGCATGCCGACCATGAGGGCGAAGCGGTCGTGGGTGAGCAGCTCATCGGCCTGCGGGTCGGTGGAGAGGTACACGGAAGTCATGCCCACCATCCTGCCGCATGTGAGAGGGGAGTGGTGGGTGTGGTGGGTGTGGTGGAGGTGGGTGTGGGGGCCACGGCGGCGGGGCGGTGGGCTTCGGCGGCCTCGGCGGCGGGGCGGTTCAGCGGATCTCGCGACCGCCGAACAGCTGCTCGAGCGGAATGGACCCGTCCTGCCAGGGCGTCAGGATCCAGACCACCACGTAGAGACCGATCCCCACCACGGGCAGCAGGAAGGCGAGGAGGACCAGCAGACGGACCAGCCAGACGTTGAGTCCGGTGGCGGCTGCGAGTCCGCCCGAGATCCCTCCGGCAAGGCGCTGGGGACCGCGACGGAATCTAAGGCTGCGAATGGACGAGAAGAATGCGTTCATGACATCGACGGTACGCGCGATGGACGCGGCGCGGCAGTGGCGCTGGCCCATGGGTGAGGTGGGGAAAACCCGAGGGGGCTGAGCCGCTCGCCGCCTCCGTGCTCCGTTGGCCGGTGTCTGCGGCGGTCAGCGGAACACGGGAGCGGCGAATGGGCGCAGGGTTGGGGTAGCGAGCGCAGGGTGGCGGCGAGTGAGCTCACGGAGGCGGCGAACGGGTCCCGGGCGGCGGCGAATGGGCGCAGGGTCGCACCCGCACGCGCCTCCCGCTTGATCACCGCATGTCTTCGAGCTCGACCCCGTTCGTCTCGCGCACGAACTTCCACACGAAGAGGAACGACGCGAACGCGGCGATCGTGTAGAAGCCATAGGCGAACCACAGGCCCACCTCCGCCATGGACGGGAACGTCGTGGATATGAGGAAGTTCGCCAGCCACTGGGCGGCAGCGGCGATGCCCAGGGCGATCGCACGGATGCGGTTGTTGAACATCTCGCCCAGCAGCACCCAGACGCCCGGTCCCCAGCTCATCCCGAAGAAGACGACGAACGCGTTGGCCGCCACCAGCGCGGTGAGGTCCCATTCGGGCAGCAGCATGACGGTGTCGGTGATGGCGGGGTCGCGACCGATCGAGAACGCCGCAGTCATGAGCCCCAGGGACACAGTCATGCCGGCCGAGCCGATGGTCAGGAGCTTCCGCCTGCCGATCCGGTCGATGAGCGCGATCGCGAGCACCGTGACGACGATGTTCGTCACGGACGTGATGACGGTGATCGTGAGGGCGTCGGACTCCGTGAAGCCGACGGAGCGCCACAGCGTCGTGGAGTAGTAGAAGATCACGTTGATGCCGACGAACTGCTGGAAGACCGACAGCACGATGCCCACCCACACGATGGGCTGGAGGTTCGTCTTCGACGGAGTGAGGATGTCGCGGAAGCTGGGGGTGGTCTCCGTGACGACGGTGCGACGAATCTCCTGGATGCGGACCTCGACGCCCTCGACGAAGATCTCCGAGAGGACGCGGGTCGCCTCTTCCTCGCGGCCCTGCTGGACGAGGTAGCGCGGTGATTCCGGGATCGTGAGTGCGAGGATGCCGTAGACGACGGCGGGCACGACCTCGGTGAGGAACATCCAGCGCCACGCGGGCAGTCCGAACCAGAGCACCTCGGCGGCACCTCCTGCCGCACCGGCCAGGGCGGCATCGGACATGAGTGCGGCGAAGATGCCCAGCACGATCGCCAGCTGCTGGAGCGAGCCCAGACGTCCGCGGACTGAGGCCGGCGAGATCTCCGCGATGTATGCGGGGGCGATGACGGAGGCCGCGCCCACGCCCAGACCGCCGATGATGCGCCAGACGATGAGGTCCGTGGGCCCGAACGCCAGTCCGGATCCCGCGGCGGACACGGTGAAGAGCAGCGCGGCGATGAGCATCACCCGGACACGTCCCATCCGCGCGGAGATCCGCCCGGCAAGCGCTGCGCCGGCCATGCAGCCGAGCAGCGCTGAGGAGACCATGAACCCGGTCAGCAGTGCCGGCGTCGCCCATTCGGCGGCCATCGCATCGACGGCTCCGTTGATGACGGAGGTGTCGAAGCCGAACAGGAAGCCGCCCAGCGCCGCGACCACGGCCAGATGGACGACCCGGCCGATGACGAACGACCCTGATTGCGGGGGTCCGGACTGCTGGGGTGCGGCTGCTGGCGTGGAAGACATGGTCACCTGAGGAATCTGAGTCGGGTAAGGGATGCGATCGGCGTCGACAGTATCCGACGGCGTCTGACGCGCGCCACTGCCTTTTCCGGCAGATTATGGTGCCCGTAGTGCAGATGATCGTGCCCGTAGAGTCGTCGGCATGACGACAGCACGGGGGCTCGAGGCGGAGGCGCGGCAGACGGCGGAGCGCATCGGCAGACGCCGAAGGGGAGTGGCCGTCGGAGTGCGGCGAGGCGCGGAGACTGCGGTCGTCGGCGCCGGTGACACCGGCCGAGGCCCGGGCCGGGGTCCGGGCTGGGGTTCAGGTCTGGGCCAGAGTCCAGGTCCGAACTCAGATCAGGGTCCGACCCTGGATGCCCACGCCCTCTTCGAGATCGGCTCCATCACCAAGGTCTTCACCGCACTCCTGCTGGCCGACGGCGTGGTGCGGGGAGACTGGGAGCTGCGGACCCCGGTCCGCGAGCTGCTGCCGTCAGGTGCGGTGGTCCCCGCCCGCGACGGTGCGGAGGTGACCCTGCAGCATCTGGCGACGCACACCTCGGGCCTGGTGCGTTCGCCTTTCCGGTTCGGTGTGCGGGAGAACATCGCCTTCCTGCGGCACGGACACGACCCGTACGCCGGCTTCACCGGCGACGACCTGCTGGCCGCTCTGGCGACCACACGGCTGCGGCGGAGGCCGGGCACCGGTGGGGTGAGGTACTCGAACTTCGGGTACGGAGTGCTGGGGCACGCGCTCGCCCACGCGCTGGGAGAGGAATACGGGCAGGCCATCAGGGAGCGGATCTGTCAGCCGCTGGGGTTGGTCGACACGGCAACGGAGTGGCAGTTGACGGACGAGCAGCGGGAGCGGTCGGCGCAGGGATTCCGGAGCAGGAAGCGGGAGGCCGCTGCTTGGCCGTTGGAGGGACTGCCGGGGGCGGGAGCGCTGCGGTCGACGGCTGCTGATGTGCTGACGTTCCTCCAGGCGCAGATGGATCCCTCGAGCACGCCGCTCGAGGGAGCGATCCGGTTGACGCATCAGACGCCTGCGGGCGGACCTGCGGGTATGGGGCTGGGCTGGCATCGTGCGGGGAAGCAGGTGCTGTGGCACAACGGAGGCACCGGGGGATTCCGGACGATCGCGGCGTTCAACCCCGAAGCGGGCACGGGGGTGACGGTGCTGGTGAATCAGTCGGCGGGTGCGGACCTCGCGGCGCTGCGGCTGCTCAAGCGCGTGTCGTGAGAGGGGCCAAGCACCCTCGTCCGAGTCAGCCCAGCAGATCGGTGCGGAGGATCGGTCACGGCTCACCCGTGGCGACAACTGCCACCATCATGGGAATCGACATCCCGATCACAAGGATGTCGAGCGGCCGGACCCCTTGAGGTCCGGCCGCTCGTGTGAGCCTGCGCAAGCTCGAGTCTGTGCAGGCCCGCATCTGATCAGAAGCTCGTGATGATGTTGAACCCCTTCGTCTTGAACTCCGACATGTTGGTGAACACCTCGTTGACGTCCCCGAGTCCGACCTCCCGCTCGATGAGCGGCTGAGGGTCGAGGCGTCCCTGTGCAACGAGCGCCAGCAGGCCGGGGTACTTGGGCTGTGGGTTGCCGAAGCTGCCGATGATCTCGATCTCCGACGCGGTCACTGCATCGATGGGCACCTGTGCGATGCCCTGCTCGTCCGCGCCGGTCAGGCCCACCTGAACGTGTCGACCGCCCTTGCGGAGCGAGCCGATGGAGTTCGAGATCGTCGCCTGGATGCCCAGCGCGTCGATTCCGACATGCGCTCCGCCCCCGGTGATCTCCTTGATCGCCTCCGAGACGTCCTGCGTCTTCGAGTTGACGACCGCGGTGGCGCCGGTCTTACGTGCCATCTCCAGCTTGTCATCGGCGATGTCGACGGCGATCACCTGCGCGCCGACCGCCACGGCTGTCTGGATGGCGGACAGGCCGACTCCGCCGGCGCCCTGCACTGCGACCCATTCGCCCGGCTCGGTCCGACCGCGGGCGATGGCGTGGTAGCCGGTCATGAAGCGGCAGCCCAGTGCTGCCGCAGAGGTGGCTCCCACACCCTCGGGAAGCTTGATGAGGTTCGATCGTGCGTTCGTGACGAGCAGGTACTGGGCGTACGCACCGTCGGTTCCCGCGAACCCGTAGACGGAGACGTACAGGCAGAGGTTCGGGCGACCCGCCACACAGAATTCGCAGGCGCCGCAGCCGTGGTGGAAGGGTGCGGTGACCTTGTCGCCTACGTTGAAGCCCTTGACGTTCTTGCCGAGTTCGACGATCTCCCCGCCGAACTCGTGGCCGAGGATCGCGGGCAGTTCGAGGCCCAGGCCGATCCATTTCCAGTCTCCCTGCCAGCCGTGCCAGTCGCTTCGACAGATTCCTGCGGCTTCGACTTTCAGGACCACATCATCGGGCCCGGCTGTGGGGTCCGGCATATCGTCGACGACTAGGGGCTTGTTGGCTTCTCTGACAACAGCAGCTCGCATTGTGATACTCCGATCATTCGTGGTTGATAGAGTTCACGTGTGATCCTACTCACATGACCGTTGCATGGGAGTTACAAGGGTCGTTTGTGGACCCGCAGGTGTGGGCCTCGGGACTGAAGAAGGACGGTGCGGTGGTGGGTACCTCGGAAGCAGTGGAGATCCTGTCGGTCGATACGTGCTGGGAGCTGTTGCGCACCACGACAGTGGCGCGCCTGGCGGTGCAGACGGCGAACGGACCGGACATCTTCCCGATCAACATCGCGGTGGACGGCGGGACGCTCGTGTTCCGGTCGGCCGAGGGCACGAAGGTGACCGGAGCCCTGAACGGGCCGGTGGCTGTGGAAGCCGACGGCCGCGACCCGGACACCGATCACGCGTGGAGCGTCGTGGTGAAGGGCCACACGCAGCGGATCCACAAGTCCGAGGATGTCCTCGCGACCGTGGACCTGCCACTCGTCCCATGGCACAAGGGTGACAAGCCGCTCTTCCTGCGGGTGCAGCCTCGGCAGGTCACCGGCCGTCGGTTCCCGATCGCAGGGCCCGAAGAGTGGTGGACGCCCATAGGCGATGCGCCTCGCACGTCGGAGGAGTGACGAGTCCCGCGGTTCTCACACCGCGTAGCCGGTGGTGGGGCCCTTCGTGTTAGGCTCCCAGCCCAGTGCGGGCGCCACGTGCTCCGCGAATGACTGCAGCAGGCGCGCGTTGAAATCGACACCCAGCTGGCTGGGGATCGTGAGCATGAGGGAGTCCGCGCTCATGACGGCCGCGTCGTTCTGCAGTTCTCTGATGAGCTCGTCCGGTTCCCCCACATAGGTGCGGCCGAACGTCGATCGATGTCCGTCGATCACCCCGACCTGATCCGCACCCTGGCCCTGACGCAACTGGTAGAACTGCTTGTCCTGCTCCGAGACGACGGGGAAGACGCTGCGGCTCACGGACACACGGGGTGTCTGCGCATGCTCGGCTTCCTTCCACGCCTGGCGGTAGAGATCGATCTGCTCGGCCTGCAGGTCGCCGAACGACTGGCCGGTCGCCTCCGTCAGCAGCGTCGAGCTCATGAGGTTGACGCCCTTCTGGGCCGCCCAGACAGCGGTGTCGCGGGATCCGGCACCCCACCACAGGCGTTCGACGAGGCCGGGGGAGTGCGGTTCGATCGGCAGCTTCTGCCCCGGCCCGAACTGCGCGGGATCGGCGGGCGCGACGGGACGACCGGAGATCGCCTCGAGCAGCTGGTCGAACGTCGCCCGGGCGATGTCAGCGCCGCGGGGGTCCGTGGACCCGGTGTAGCCGAAGGCCTCCCAGCCGCGCAGCGCCGGTTCTGGTGACCCGCGAGAGATTCCGAGCGCGATCCGATTGTCGGAGATCAGGTCGAGTGCCGCGGCCTCCTCCGCGAAGTAGTACGGGTTCTCATAGCGCATATCGCGGTTGCAACACCGGTTCACGTAAGCTTGGTTGCATGGTTGAACTGGTATCACTGAGGAAGACGAATGAGGTCGCGGCGTACGTCCGCGCCTCGATGGACCGCAAGGGCGACCGGTGGACCGTCGAGACCCAGCTTCGGAAGATCAGGGCGCTGGCCGAGGCCAAGGACTGGGAGGTCGTCGAGGTCTACGACGACAACGCGGTGTCGGCGACGAAAAAGCGCCGCGCTGGCACCCGGTGGGCCGAGATGCTGGAGGACGCCCGCGCGGGCCGGTTCTCAATGGTCGTCGCCGTGGACATGGACCGGCTCCTGCGCAGCACGAAGGACCTCAACACGCTGATCGACCTCGGCCTGCGCGTGGTCACCGTGGACGGCGAGATCGACCTATCGACGGCGGACGGCGAGTTCCGAGCGACGATGCTCGCGGCCCTCGCCCGGTTCGAGGCCCGGCGCAAGGCCGAGCGCCAGATCAGGTCGAACGAGCGCCGCCGCGCCGAAGGCATCCCCGCGTCGGCCTGGAAGGCGTTCGGCTGGACGAGGGAAGGCGACCTGATCGAGGAAGAGGCCGAGGCCGTCCGGCGGACCTTCGATGCGTTCCTCGGCGAGCCGTCGCTGTCGATCCGGCGCATCCGCGAGGACTTGAACAGCGCCGGTCACCGCACCGCGCGCGGGTCGGAATTCTCCGTCGATGCCGTGCGGTACCTGTTGGCGAACCCTCAGTACGCTGGCTACATCAAGCACTACTCGTCGGGCGAACTGTACCCGGTGAAGGGCAAGGCGTTCCCGCCCATCGTCAGCGAGCAGACGTGGCGGGCTGCGGTGGCGAAGCTGGAGGACAACGTGCGGAGGTCGGCGAGGCAGGGCAACCAGCCGAAGTACCTCCTGTCCACGATCGGCCTGTGCGGGAAGTGCGGTGCGACGCTCGTCTCGGGGACGAACAGCCGCAAGCAGCCGACGTACCGCTGCGGCGAGCAGTTCCACCTCACCCGCCAGCGCGAGCCCGTCGATGCGATGGTCACCGAGGCAGTGCTCACCCGCCTGTCCTCGGTGGACGTGCATGACCTCGTGATCCCGCAGGAGGACGACGGGCCGGACCGCGAGGAGCTGCTGACCGAGCGGAACGCCCTGGTCGAGCGCGTCAAGGAGCTGAGCCCGCTGCTGCGCGACATCCACCAGCCCGTGCTGGAGGTCACCGCGGCGATCAACGACGTGAAGGCTCGCATCGACGAGATCGACGCGGAGCTGCTCGACCGCTCGGTGTCGGTGGCGGCGAAGCTGCTAGTGGACGTGGAGGAGGCGGTCGGTACCGCGGAGCGCCGCGAGGTGGTCGAGGAGAAGTGGAAGGCGTTGGACGTGGACCGCCGCCGGATGCTTGTGGACGAGCTGGTGACGGTGACTATCGAGCCCATCGCACCGGGTCATGTGAAGTTCGACCCCGACCTCATTCGGATAGAGCCGCGTCACGACTGACCCATGACTCGACTCGTGATTGCAATGGTGAGTCGACTCATGGGAGAATGGTTGCAGACAAGAAGATCCCACCGGGGGCCAGACTTGGAAGCTGGCGGTACTGCTCCCGGATGAGTAGCCGGTCAAACAGCCCAACTACCGTGGCGGGGAACCGGAAGCACACTCATGTTTGAGGACTTCCGATGTCTGTCGTTATCGACGCTCCCCGCGCTTCCGCGCTGGACCGTCCTGGGCACGACCAGGACTCGACCCCCGTTCCGCATGCGGATGGGCTCGATCCCGTCATCGCCGCCGCCCGCGCCGCTGGCCGCCGTGCCGGTGAGCGTCTGGCTCTCACTCCGCTGACGCCGCGACAGCGCGCCGCCGTCGCCTCCGTGATGGGCGGTGGTCGCTGATGAGCGCGAACTCTGCCGCCTTCGACCACCTGACCGGCTTCCGTTGGCGTCAGGGTGACCCCTCCCTCGCCGACTCCGAGGCCCATCTCTACGACCTCGGCGTGCTCCGCTCCGTGCTGGAGGAGGCGGTCGAGATCGCCGTTGCCGACGCCCGAGCCGACGGCGTGACCTGGGCGAGGATCGGCGACGCTCTCGGCGTCACGCACCAGGCCGTGATCAAGCGCTACCGCAAGGGCGGTGGTCGCTGATGCGCACCGACGCCCGCAACTACAGCACTGCTCCCGCCGACCTGACCCCGCCCGGAGGGCCTGGCCTGGCACCCGCCGAAGGCGGGCTGCCCGTCGTCGTTTCGAGCGACGGGAACCCGGTTCTCGCCGTCGGGGACGATTTCGTCGGAAACGGCTATACGGCTGCACCGAGCGATTCCGGCGACCCTGATACGACCGTCGACTCCAGCTCTGACCAGGGAGCTAACGCCGGTCAGCATGCGCGGCCCTCCTTGGGTGGCCGCGCATCCGTTTCGGAAACGGCTGCACCGGCGCCTACCTCGGTTGCAAGCGTGGACTTCACCGAGCTGGACGTGCCGGGAGCCGATCCCAGCGACGAGGTCGAGGCGTTCGCCGTTGAGTCCACGGCCGCGCAGGTCGCCGAGGCGGAGACGTTCTTCGCCGCCGCGAAGGCGGCGGAGAGTCCGGAGCAGGTGAAGCGCGCCCGTATGCAGTCGCGCGTGTTCTCGGTGATGCAGTATCGAGAGCACCCGGAGACCGGCGAGGTCATGCTCACGCAGGAGCAGATCGACGAAGGGCTCGCGGCGCTGGGCGATCGCCTCCACCGCTGGGCCTATGTGTGGCATCCGTATGACCGACTGGTCGAGGTGGACGAGGGTACCGGCGAGACGGTGTGCTGCGGGATCAAGGGCCTGCACGCTCACATGGTGTTGTGGGTCGCTGATGCCGATGGTCCGCGCCCTACGATCCGCACCGTCTCCGACGCCTTCTCGATCCCCTCGGCTCGCGTGAAGCCGCCGAAGGAGACCGCCGAGCAGGAAGGCACGGAGCACAAGGGTCGCGGCGCGGCGGAGAAAGCGTTCTTCGATCTCGCCGAGTACCTGCCGCATGAGTCGCGGGGGAAGAACGCCATCCCGGGCATCCACCAGTCGGATCGGCATTACCTCGTGGACAAGACGCAGGAGGGCATGCCCGGCAAGTATCAGTACGGCCGCGGGCGGATCGTCGCGAATTTCGATTTCGGGCGGGAGCTGGACGCGCACATGGCGATGCGCCGCAATGCCGCGGAGGGCGGCGGGGGTGCGAAGCTCAGCAAGCTCTTCCAGGCCGTGGGTAAGGGCTCGCTGACGTTGAAGCAGGTTCGCGACCAGGAGCCCGCGATCTACTTCGCGAAGGGCAACCTCGCGCACTTCCAGAAGCTGCGCGGCGACTACCTCGCGTACCAGGACGCGCCGGAGTCGGTCATGAACTTCTACGTGTTCGGCGAGGGCGGCACGGGTAAGGATCTGCTCGCGAAGGCGCTCGCTCGCGCTCTGGCCCCGGACTCGGATAAGCCGTACTTCAAGGTGGGCGGCGAGAACGTCTCGTGGGAGGGGTACGACGGCGAGCCGGTCGTGATCTGGGAGGACATGCGCGTCGGTGACATGATCCGTACGGCAAAGAGCCGCGGCATGCTCTTCCGCATCCTTGGTCCGTGGCGCGAGCCGGACGAGAAGCCGATCGTGAATATCAAGGGATCGAAGACTCAGCTGCTCAACCGGGTGAACATCGTCACCGGCCCCCAGGACTACGAGGAGTTCCTGCGGGGGTTGGCTGGCGAGTACGAGTCGATGCAGGGCGGCGTGCGGGTCAAGCACCAGGCGGAGAACCTCGGGCAGGGGTTTCGCCGCTTCCCGGTGATCATCCCGGTCGCCGAGCGCGAGTTCTCGATCTTCGTGAACTCCGGGGTACTCAATGGCACCCGCGAGTACCAGAGTTACGAGCGGTACGAGCACATGCGCCAGGACATGGAATTGCTGGCGCGCAAGTGCAAGGCGATCAAGGACACGGCTGAGCGGGAGCGCGTGCGCGGAGCCATCGAGGCCCGTACGGTCGCGCCGATCGTGGAACAGCACGATCGGATCGCCCGTCCCGTGCTGGACGCAATCGATGGCGACGATCTGTTCGCCGAGTTCGCAGACGTCGGCCTGCCGATCCAGCCGAGCGCTGAGGAGATCGCCCTGGCGGAGGAGGCGGGGAAGCGTGACCGCGAGATCGTCGAGGAACAGCAGCGCAAGCGTCTCGCCGAGTTGGAGGAGCACAACCGTGAGTTGAAGCTGTGCACCTGTTCGACGCCGCAGTCGGGCACCTATGCGCGTCATGGTGACGACTGTCCCGCGCTCTCCGAGGAGGAGCGCAAGCGTCGTGCCGACGCCAAGCGGAAGGCCCTCGACGCGAAGGTCGAGCGCCTCCGCGCGAACGGCGGGCTTCTGGTCGCGGGAGGTGCGTGATGAGCACCGAACGCGATGCGCTCTTCCAGGGGGTCGAGGGGGCCGGAGGCCCCTCGCAAGCAGCCGGGGAGGACATGAGCGTCAGCGAAATGTCCGACACGGCTACTGCTTGCCACTCTGGCGTACAGGTGGAGCAGCAGGCCGACTCCCAGGTGAACACTGGTCGGGCTGATGCGGAGGCTGTGCGGCAGAGTCACGGCGGTGCGGAGCGTCGTCGTGGCAGCGGCGGGCGGCTCGATACCCGCTTCGATGACGCCACGCTCGGGGCACTTCGCACTCGTGCGGAGCGGCTTGGGCTGGCTCCGAGCACATGGGTTCGGTCCGTTGTGCGGGATGCGCTCCATGCCTCTCGGAGCGAGGAGCTGGACGCCGCCGTGGCCGCACATCTCCGCGGGGTCGAGGCGCGCGTGCAGGCCTCGGCTGATGCCCGTGAGCTGGCCGCGCAGGTGCGCCCTCTGGCGATCAACGTCAACGACCTGGACCGCCGCGCACGGGCCGGTGAGTCGGTGTCTCTGTCGGCGGACGTGCCCGAGCTGATCGAGCTGCTGCACGAGGTCCGCGCCCTGCTCGGTGATCGGACTGCGTCATGAGCACCACGCACTACAGCCCGAGCACCAGCGCCGCCGACACGGAACGCTACATCCGGGGCAAGGAGGACGAGCGCGGGGTCTCGATCACGTGCGACGTGCCGGGAGGCCCCGGCGCATTCTCCGCCCGCGCCCGTGCTCTCACGCAGAACACGAAGCGCGATGTCGAGGCCCTGCACTACCGGCAATCGTTCAGCGATGAGGAGTTCGACCCGAACAGTTCGGAGGACGTGCAGCGGGTGAATGATCTGGGCTACCTGCTGGCGAAGAGGATGCACCCGGACTCGGACTGCCTCGTGGTCAGCCATGTGGATGGACGTGGCCGCAAGCCGCACAACCACATCTTGGTCATCAACCACAACAACCGCACCGGGAAGGCGCTCTCGGACTACCGCACGTTCCACGACCGCAAGGCCGGGAGCCAGCGGGGCGTGCAGTCGGCGAACGACGACCTGATGCGCGAGTACGGCCTCTCGGTCGTGAAGCGGCTGGAGCGCGCGCCGAAGGACTGGGAGCTGCGCCGCGAGGACTTCGCCGAAGGCGGGCTCGATCGCGAGATGGGCGACCGGATGAGCGCCGCCCTGGCCGATCCCCGCGCGGTGGACAAGGCCGGTCTCGAAGCGGTGATCGCGGAGCAGAATCAGCAGCTCGGCGACGACGGGGAGCGGGTGCCGCGGATGCGCCTGCACACCGCCGTGAGCAAGCGGGGCAAGAACGTCGGCAAGGAGACGTGGACGCTCTACATCGAGGACCGCCGCGGCGAGTCCGGGCGCGCCGAGCGCCGCAAGCGCACGAGCGCCCTCTCGGCGGACTTCACACCGGAGGGCGCGCAGGCGTTCTTCGACTACCACCAGCAGCAGAAGGAGCAGGACCATGAGCGCAGCGCTCGATCGATTGAAGCAGCAGAACGCGCAGGACGAGCAGCGGCAGCAGCTCGGCAGCCCCGAGACGATGGAGGCGTTGACCTCGATCCTCGCCGCCGTCGAGGCGCAGAACGCGAGGCTCGACTGGCTGGCCGAGCAGCAGAAGAAGCTCGCGGGGTTCGTGAAGGTCATGGACGAGGAGACGACGAGGCGGCTGGAGCGGATCACGGCCCCGGCGTCGACCTCCTCGCCCTCCAGCGACGTGTCCGCGAGGATCGCGAGTATCGAGAGCAGGCAGAACGAGATCGCGAGCACGCTCGGCGAGTTCGCGCGGAGTCTCAACGGCGACAGCTTGAACGCCGCGTCGCAGAGCTTGGTCACGGAAGCGCAGAGGAATCGCGCGGCTACGGCCTCGGCGATTGAGGGGTTCGCGGCACAGGCCGAAGCGAACAAGGAGTTCGTGAGCAAGGTCGGCGGCGCGGTGCAGCGGATCGAGAAGCGCACCGAGGAGCGGGTTGAGAAAGCTGTCGAGCAGGTCGCCGGGGAGGCCTCGGCCGCGATGACGGCGAACCTCGACGCCTCGAACGATCGGGCTGAGCGGATCATCGCGGCGACGGCGAAGCTGGAGGCGCGTCAGCTCTGGTCGGCTGCCGCCGCGATGTGCCTCGTCCTCCTGCCGGTGGCCGTCGTCGTCGCGGGACTCTGGATGGGCATCTCCGGGCTCATCACGGGCGCTCAGTGGGCGCTGGACGTGGACGGGAGCGTGTGGCTCGGCATCGGGCGCTGGCTCGTGGTCGCCGTGGGCATCGCCGGGGCCGGCTTCGGGCTCTTCGCGTCTGTCCGCTGGGTCGCCAGGTTAGTTGAGACCTGGAAGGACCGAGGGATGCCGAAGTGGCCGGGCTGGAAAAGGTGACTCCGACCAAAGACGCGAAGTGGCTGGTAACCTTTCCGACGATCGTGCCTGCCTCAGCTACAATGGTGGCCATGCGTTCCCTAACGTGCTCTTCGTGGTGGTGGCTGCTCTCGCAGCCCACGTGACGCATGTCCGCAGGCTGCACGGCAGCCTGCGACGACTCGCGGTCTATAAATCCGTGCAGCCCTCATCTATCTGAGAGGCAATATCATGACGGATTCATACACTGCGACCCGGGCTCGGATGCCCGAACTCGAACAGCGAATCGCTGCAGATCCCGGCAGGTTCCGGGTGCTCACGGGCGAGCGGCCCACAGGTGCACTCCATCTGGGCCATTACTTCGGGACGATTCGTGAGCGAGTCCGACTCCAGGCGCGGGGTGTGGAGACCTACGTCATCCTCGCTGACTACCAGGTCATCGCCGACCGTGACACCTCAGCGAACGTCGCGGATAATGTTCACAACGCAGTCCTCGACTACCTCGCGGCCGGCCTCGATCCGGATCGCACGACGATCTTCGCCCACTCCGCCGTACCGGCGCTCAATCAGCTTCTTCTGCCGTTCCTCAGCCTGGTGACCGAGGCCGAGCTGCACCGCAACCCGACCGTGAAGGCCGAGCATGCGGCGTCCGGCAGGGCGCTCAGTGGATTGCTGCTGACCTACCCGGTGCACCAGGCCGCCGACATCCTGTTCTGCAAGGGCAACCTCGTGCCCGTGGGAAAGGACAATCTGCCTCATGTCGAACTCACGCGCGCCGTTGCGCGCCGCTTCAATGAACGCTACGGCATGACCTTCCCTGAACCCGAAGCGTTCGTCACCGATGCCCCCGAGATTCCGGGACTGGACGGGAGGAAGATGTCCAAGTCGTACGGCAACGCAATTTCGCTGTCGATGACCGAGGATGAAACCGCCCGGGTAATCAGGCGCACCCGCACCGACAGCGACCGTGCGATCACCTACGAGCCGGATCGACGCCCCGGCGTGGCGGGCCTGCTTTCCACGGCGGCCCTGTGTACTGGCTCCACACCCGAGGCGGTCGCAGCCGAGGTCGGAGACCAGGGCAGCGGAGCGCTCAAGCAGTTCACGACCGACGCGGTCAACGCGTTCCTGGCCGAGCATCGGGCCAGACGTGCCGAACTCGCGGCCGATCGCAGCATCGCTGCGCGGGTGTTGCGCGAGGGAAATCGCCGGGCGAATGTCCTCGCGGATACGACGCTGTCCGAGGTCCGTGAGCGCATGGGCATGGCGTACAGCGATCAGTGACAGGAGGATCGTGATTTGCGTCGGTTCCGAGGGCGATCCGGATCCGCACGCGGCAGTCCGAGCATCGAGCACCTGAGGTGCAGCGTGCCGTCCGGTCAAGCGTCATAACTGTGACATGCGCTAGCGGAGATCGATGACGCCGGTGCCCACCTCTATGCGCCGGGTGCGTGCCGCGATCGCGGACAGCAGCGGGAAGGGCGAGGCCGCCTGCCGGGCGAAGTGGTGAACGCGGAAGGACGCGCCGTTCACCCCCAGTTCGTCCGCAGCGACGGACAGATCTATCGCCTGGGTGAGCATGTCTTTGGCGGTGTACCCGCTGGCTGGGGCTCCGTAGTGGCCGAAGCTCAAGAATCCGAAGGACTTCATGCTGGCTGAACGCCGAGGTCGTGGCCGAGATTCCCGCGCCCGAGGTCCTGGTCGGGGGCCCCGTCGTCCCGGAGGACTCCTGCCACTGCTCAGCCGGAGTGGAGGTCCGCGGAGACGACGCGGAAGTCGCCGGCCCTGGCTAGCGCCTGGTCGATGATGTCGGGATCCGGCTCGACGGACGCCTGGTGCTTGATGACGAGGTCCGCGTGCTCACCACCGGTCACCTCGAATGTCGCTTGGCCCAGCCCGTGCTCGGCGAAGATGTCGTACAGGGACTGGAGTGCCTTCTTGACGTCCTTGTCGGTGCGGATGCCGCTGACCGTGAAGCGGCACGAGACGATCTCAGATGCCATCGGTGTCTAGATCCTTCCGTTGAATGCCTGGAGTGCGGAGTCCTCGCGGGTGCCTCCCCGTCCATCACCATAATCGGCGTAATCGCGGATCCAACGGATCGAACTGATCCACTTGACCATCTTGTAGCCATGATTCGATTCTGCCCGCAACCGGGCGGGCGCACCGAGGTGGGTCTCCAGCGGCTCGCCGTTGCGTTCGAACGCAACGATCGTGTCGTCCTCGTAGACGGTGGCCAGGTCCAACACCGCATAGAACGGTTCGCGCGGCCGGTTGTCGAACATCTCCTGCGCCAGACCATACGAATCAACGAGCACGTATTCGGCGCCGTCCGGCCTCGGGCCGATCAGATCGAGGAGGTCGCGCAGGCGCACGCCCGTCCACCGCGAGGTTGCCGACCACCCCTGCATGCACGTGTGGACCGCCACGTAGGAGACCTGAGGCAGCTCTTTGAGATCGGCCAAGTTGAGGGTCTTCTCGGTTCCCGCGAGGTCGTCGCCGAGTGTGATCCGGTAGCCCTCCCAGTCGGTGTTGCGGGCCTCGATCCACTCGGGTGATTCGTCGACGGTGGGCGGCAGTCCGTTGGTCCAGTGGAAGGCGGAGATGTCCTTGTCCGTATACGCGTTCTGTCGGCTCATCCGAGGGCGCAGCCAATTGAGGAAGAGCTTCCGGCCGATCTCCGTCAGCCCGGCCGTGAACCTCTGCGCCCGCGCCCGATCAGCCAGTGACCAGTAGCTCAGCGCGATCCAGAACAGCACTGCAGCAACGATGGTGGCGATCATGATGGTGTAAGCCTGCGCAGCGCGGGCAGTGCTGATGTCGCCGAACACCATGTGGACCATGTTGTGGTCGCCGTGGACCAGGAACACGAGCCCGACGTGCATGACGACGAACCCGGCCATCATCACCATCGCGATGAAGTGCAGGGAACGCGCGCCCTGGTGGCCACCGAGCATCTTGACATACCAGGGGAAGCGGGAACGGATGGCCGGGGCCATGGCGATCCCCGTGAGGATCAGGGACGGCGCCAAGATGAAGATGACGAAGCTGTAGCCCAGCATCTGCAGGGAGTCATATGGAGTGAAGTGCTCGATGCCAGGAGCCTCGAAGCCCAGGTACACAGTCAACGTCTCCCACGCCTCGGGGAGGACGTCCCACGATGTGGGGATGATCCGCCGCCACAGACCGGTCGCGAACAGCAGGACCACGTAGACGAGGCCGTTCAGCACCCACAGCATGACGGACACCCCGTGCCAGTGCCTGCCGAGTCCGATGTTCTCCCGACCGGGCAGTCCGATCAGGGGAGACAGGGACTTCTCGTCCATCAGCGAGGTGTAGACACCCTCTTCCTGGGGCAGCCTGCGACGGGTGAACCGCAGCCACTCCGTGCCCGGAGCACAGTCGTTCCGCCACCACAGACGGGGCATCGAGGACAGGATCTCCCACCCCGAGCGCAGCAGCATGCCGATGAGGACGAAATTGATCAGATGTGTGGCACGCAGCCACAGTGGGAAGTCCGGATTGATCTCCATTGCCGTCTCCGAATCAGGGCTCGACGATGACCTTGCCGGCGGTATGGCCGTCTTCCACTGATGCGATCGCCTGCTGCGCATCGGTGAGTGAGAATCGCCGGCCGATATGCGGGTCGACCAAGCCGTACTGGGCGACCTCGATGATCTTCTGCACGCCTTCGGCGGTCCGGTTCACACCGGAGCCGCCCAGCTGCTCTGCAGTGTCCGGGTCCGCGGTGGTGACGATGTTCTTCGAATCCTTCACAACCTCGGCGATCTCGCGCAGGGCCTGCCCGCCGACCAGATCGATCAGCAGATCCACACCGTCAGGAGCGACCTCCCGAATACGACCAGCGGCACCGGGCCCGGATTCGACGAATGCGGCACCGGTGGACTCGACGATCTGCTGCTTCGAAGCGCTGGCGACTCCGATGACGGTGAACTCGTGGACTTTCCCGATCTGGGAGGCGAGTAATCCCACTCCGCCTCCGGCACCGAGGATGAGCATGGTCTGGCCAGGCTCCAACTCGATCTGGTGCGTCACGTCGTAGGCGGTCGCGCCGGCGACCGGCAGAGCCGCGGCGGCGGCGAAGGAGAGTTCCTCGGGCTTGAGCACGGTCTGCTTCGCATCCAGCAGAGTGTGCTGTGCGAATGTTCCGTGGCCCTTCGCCGCGAGGCCGACAACCTCATCGCCGACCGCGATTCCATCCACGTCGACCCCCACCGCTGTCACAATGCCAGCCGCCTCGCGGCCCATCGGTGCTGGAAGCTGCCAGTGATCTCCCATCTGCCCCGCGCGGATCTTCCAATCCGCGGGGTTCACACCTGCAGCCTTCACCTCGAGCGCGACCTGTGACGGGCCCGGCGGCGGCAGCTCGCGGTCCATGAACTCTTGGGCTTCGGCTCCTCCGTACTGCGTGAAGACCAGCACTGTGGACATCTGACTCTCCTCTTCGAGTGTCGGGCCCCGTCGCGCGTGAATCCGGCGGGGCTCGGCGTGCGTTCTCAGGCCTGCGGCGGGGTGTCCTCACCGGAGGCCTCTACCGCGTCGGCTTCTTCCTTCGTAGCGTACTGGGCGTCCGCCGCGTGCTCCGGTGGGGAGTAGACCGTGTACAGCACGAGTGGTTCGTCACCGGTGTTGCGGAAGTTGTGCTGCGCACCGGCAGGAACGGCGCACTGGTCACCGGCCCCGATCGTATGCGTCTCGCCGGCCAGATCCGCGTGACCGGTGCCAGAGACGAAGGTGAGGATCTGATCGGTGCTCTCATGCACCTCGTCGCCGATCTCGCCTCCCACAGGCACTGACATGAGGACGATCTGAGAGTGCCTGCCGGTCCAGATCACCTTCCGGAAGTCCTGGCTGTCCTTCGCGATGTCCGCGATGGTGAAGTGCTCGATGTTGCCCGGGATGCTGAAATGCGTCTCAGTCATGATGCGAGTGTGTTCCTTTCGTGTGTGCTGTGCGGGGTGTTCGGGGTGCGTGCGGTCTTCGGCATCGCCGTGGAATGAACGTCGTTGCGCATGAGCCGCATCGCGTTGAGGATCACGATCAGGACGGAGCCCTCGTGGACGAGCATGCCCATTGACATCGTCACTCCACCGGCGAAGACGCCGATCAGCAGTGCCAAGACGGTGGCGAGTGCGATGACGATGTTCTGCTTCATCACGCTCACGGTGCGCTTCGCCAGGCTGACCGATTCGGGCAGCTTCAGCAGGTTGTCGCCCATGAGTGCGATATCGGCGGTCTCCACAGCCACGGCGGAGCCGGCGGCACCCATCGCCACGCCGATGTCGGCAGTGGCCAGAGCGGGTGCATCATTCACGCCGTCGCCGACCATGGCGACCGTGTGACCCTCGCGCTGCATCTGGGCGACTGCGTCCAGCTTGTCCTCCGGCAGCATCGAGGCGTGGATCTCGTCGATCCCGGTTGCGCGTCCGATGGCTTCCGCGACCAGACGTGTGTCACCGGTGAGCATGACGACCTTCTCCACGCCGGCGGAGTGCAGACGGGACACCATCTCCGGTGCGTCCGTCCGGATCTGGTCGGCCACGCCGATCACGCCGATCACCGATTCGTCGACGGCGATGATCATCGGGGTCTTGCCGGCAGCGGCCAGCGTGTGCGCGGCCTCGCCGGCTCCGCGCTCATCGACGACTTCGTACTGCTCCAAGAGCGGCGCGTTGCCGATCAGGACACGCTGGCCGTCGACGGTGGAGACGATGCCCTTGCCGGCAACCGGCGTCACGTCTCCGGGGAAGCCGGAGGGTCCCACTCCCTCTTCTCGAGCCGATTCCAGGATCGGGAGGGCCAGCGGATGCTCCGATCCGGCCTCGGCGGCGGCCGCCCATCGGAGCACAGCTGTGCGATCGAGCGACGGATCCAGGACCACGACGTCCGTGAGCTGGGGGCGACCCTCCGTGAGGGTGCCCGTCTTGTCGACGGCGACGGCTGAGATCTTCGCGGAGGTCTCCAGGTACTCGCCGCCCTTGATGAGGATGCCGTTGCGGGCGGCGCGGCCGATCCCGGCGACGATGGCGACCGGAATGGAGATCACGAGCGCACCGGGGCAGCCGATGACCAGCAGGGTCAGCGCGAGGACGACATCCTGGGTGATCAGACCGGCGAGCAGCGCGAGGACCATGACCCCGGGCGTGTACCAGGTGGAGAACCGGTCGATGAACGCCTGCGTCTTCGCCTTGGCGTCCTGAGCCTCCTCCACGCGGTGGATGATGCGCGCCAGCGTGGTGTCCGCTCCGACTCCCGTCGCGAGCACCTGCAGGAAGCCTCCGCGCGAGACGGTTCCCGCGAAGACCTGGTCCGACTTCGCCTTCTCCACCGGGATGGACTCGCCCGTGATCGAGGCCTCGTCCACAGCACCCGTGCCGGCGACCACCTGACCATCGACGGGGACCTTCGCCCCGTTCTTGACCAGGACGATCTCACCCATCCGCACCTGGTGAGCGGGGATCTCGACCTGCTCGCCGTCGCGTACGACGACCGCGGAATCGGGGGCGACGGCGACGAGCGCGGCCAGTGCCGAACGCGTCTTGTTCATCGTGGCGGCTTCAAGCGCGTGACCGATCGCGAAGAGCGTGGTCACCGCGGCGGCCTCCCAGAAGTTTCCGATGAGGACGGCGCCGATCGCAGCGATCGAAACCAGCAGATCGATGCTGATCAGCCGCGCAGTGAGAGCACGGATCGCCTTGAGGACGATGCCGTAGCCCGCGATCACGGCGGCTGCGAGCATGAGGAGGTTCGCCAGGGTGAAGGCATGGCCCGAGCCGTGCGCGTGCTCTCCGGCGTCGATCCACCACTGCGGACCGACGACAGAGTTCCAAGTGCCGCCGGCGAGGTGCTCCACCCCGAACGACAGGAGGATGAGGATTCCGGCGGTGACCGGGATGGACCAGTTGCCGTTCCACCACTTCTGAAGCGCATTCACGGAGGCTGACCTTTCTATGCTGCCGGATCGCGCGGAGGGCTGATCGCGGGTGGGGGGGGTGGGGCGGGATGTCAGAAGAAGGAGGGAGCCGCCTTGTATCCCGCCTTGTCGACAGCGGTGACGAGATCGTCGACGGACACCTGCGACTCGTCGTGGTCGACCTCGATGCGGGCCGTGGCGAAGTGCACCTTCACGTTCTCAACACCCTTGATCCGACCGACCTGCTTCTCGATCTTGTGCACGCAGGAGGGGCAGGAGAAGCCTTCGGCCCGAAGGAGCGTGTGAGTGGTGGTGGAGGCAGTCATGATGGTTCCTTTCGACTGAGTCGTGTGGTTCGTCTCCGTGTTCCTAGGAGCTGTTCTCAGACTATGGAGCCGCGGGCGGACAGTCCTTGACGTTCGTCAAGGGGCGCGAAGATGGCTGTTGAAGGGGAGTGGAGATGCGAGTTGTGGGAGTGCTCGTGGAGGGAATGAACCCGCACAGCCCGGTATGGTCCAGAGGTATGCGAAGAATGCTTCCGCTGCGTGAGGTTCACAGCGAAGAGACCAACTGCGTGCGGCGCGTCCCGATCTTCGCCGGGCTGACTCCCGAACAGCAGGACCTGGTGGCATCCAGGGCCCGGCCGATGCGGTTGGAACGTGGCGACGTGCTCCATGTCGCCGGTGCTCGGGTCGGATCGATGTTCGTGGTGCACACCGGCCAGATCAAGCTCAGCCGCACGATGCCCAATGGTCGGAATCGGCTGCTGCGTGTGGCACAGCCCGGCGAGACGGTGGGAGAGCACGCGTTCCTCTCCGGTGACACGACCGCGGAAGAGGCGACTGCGCTGGGCGATACCCAGCTGTGCGTGTTCGTCCACGAGGACTTCGCTGAACTCGTCGACGACTATCCGGACATCGCGATGCGGATGCTGCGGACTCTGGGGGATCGGCTCACCCGAGCGGAGAAGGACCTGACGCTCGGCACACTCAGCGTCGACATCCGCCTCGCGGATTTCCTGCTGCAGCTGCCTCTGCGCCAGGGGACGACAGCTCAGGTGACGCTGCCGTTGGACAAGAAGGACATCGCCTCACTGCTGGGGACGACTCCCGAGTCGCTGAGCAGAGCGCTGGCTCGGCTGACTGCTGATGGGCTCATCCGCGTCGACAATGATGCGGTCACGCTGGTGGACCCTCAGGCGCTGGAGGATCGCGTCGCGGAGGGGTGAGGAATGCGCCTCGCAGCCCCTGCTTCACAATCCCCAGCGGCGCGCCGTCTCGAGGGCTTCGTCGAGCGTTCCGGCGCCGAGCTTCTGATAGAGGCTCCTGACCTGGGACCTGACCGTGTTCTCCGATCGGAACTGCCGCTCAGCGATCTGCCGGCGCGTGAGTCCCTGCCGGAGTCCATCGAGCACTTCGAGCTCCCGCGGGGTCAGGGCGGGCCGGGCGCCGTCCTGTTCGACGACCGGTGAGATCGTGGCCAGCCGCGCTCGCTGAGTACTGGACAGCTTCTTCAGGTCGGAATCTGTGAGCACCGCGTGACGCTGCAGCAGTGCCAGATCCACCAGCGCGCCCTGTTCGGATACGACGTCGTCGACGAGGTATTCGACCATGTCGCTCTTGTCCTGTCTGTCCAGGATGATGTGCAGCTGCATGGCAAGATTCAGCCACCGCTCTCCGAGCCCGTCGGAGCGCGCCTGACTGAGATGATGCGCAGCGCGGTCGACATCACCGATGAGCAGTACCCTGCAGGCCTCCAGCAGGTGCAGCTCCGGCAGTTGAGCCAGCGTCTCCGAGGGTCCTACGGCTGGTGCTCCGAGTTGATTCGCCGCCCGTGCCGTGTGCTCAGCGATCGCGAAGAGATGCTGCGCCAGCTGCGTCTGTGACGGATGAGGACGCTGATATCGCATCGCGGCGATGCTGACGAGCGCTTGCCGGGGCTGACCGGCCAGAACGTCGCGCATTGCGAGCACGTGGGCATGGACCTGCCACATCTCGTCGCTGTCCGGAGTGGACGGGAGAGCGCGCAGCGCAGCGTCTGCGCCCTCGAGGTCGAGCTCCGCAAGGGCCACGAGCACGCGTGCAAGGCGGGTGCTGCGGGTGACCATCTCCTGGCCCCACCCGACCTTCCCGACCCATCTGTCGTGTTCGGTGATCCATTCGCGTGCCTCGCGAGTATCTCCGCGCACTGCTGTGAGGAGTGCGAGCTTGGACGTGGTGTCGGACAGGAGGAAGTGGTGGCCGGACCCCGCAACGTCGTAGAAGGCAGCACGGTAGCTCGAATAGGCGGCGACATAGTGTCCGCCTATTGCGAGGGAGACTCCGGCGTGGAGATTCACGACGGAGGCCAGCACCGGACGGATGCGCTGCGCGGATTGCGCTCTTTCCAGCGCCGACAGCAGATGGCGAGCAGCGATAGCCGCTTGAGCGTCGTGTCCTGCTAGTCGCAGGTACCCGACCTCGAGGAGGCCGAAGGACAGCGCCTTCGGTCCCGGGTTCCCATAGAGGCTCCTCGTCTTCGCACGAAGCCGCTGAGCGAGCCCGTCACGTTCATATTCCACTGATCCATCGGGCAGCACGAATGACATGCCGTCCGGTCCGGCCCCTTTCAGCAGGCGGATGGAGGTGCCGGAGAAATCCCCCAGCCACCGTTCGACGATCGCGGTGGGCATGGCCTCGACGACGGCCCTCACGACCCTGGCGTCCGAGGTGAACAGCTCGGTCCAGCGCTCCATGAGCAGATCTCCCAGTGCTCCCCAGTGTCGGCGGGAGACTGCGTGCTGGAGCGCCGAGGCGAGGTTCTCAGTCTCGGCTACCGCATCGACGGCCACGGCGACCAGATCATCCGCGAGCGCACGGTCGTTCTGCCGGACCAGCGCCTGCAGGCATGACTGGATGAGGTCGGGCATGAAAGGAGTGCCTGTCTCATCGACTGCGAGGAGACCTGCGGAGATCAGGTCGTCGATCGACGGCGGGGATCCGTGGACCTCGCGGAAGAAGGCGGCGAGGGACTTCTCGGTGATCGGTTCGAGGAACGCCGCCTTCGCCATCTCCCAGCCGTCGTCCAGCTGGACGATCCAGCGCGACAGGAACGGGAGCATCGTTTCGTGCGCTCGCGTCAGAGCAGCGGGGTCGTGCAGGAGGGTGAAGGTCGGTTCGAGCCAGCCACCAGTCACCCTAAGGAGGCGAGCCGCGACCTGAGCTTGGACCGCACGGTGCGGCGGGTCCTGCTGGAGAGCTGCTGCCGCCTCAGTGATCTCCGTGACGGTCATGAGGAGGTCGGAGGTGCGCGCGAGGCGCCAATGGTGATCGGCCAGAGCGGCCCAGTCGAGTGCACTGGAGTCGATGACGAGCGCGAGGCGCGGTGCGGTGGGGGAGTCCGGCTGGTCTCTGAGCTGCTGTTCATACATCTGCATCGCGTCAGTGAGTGAACGCGCAGTGGTGAACGCGCTGCTGCGCGGCGGGTGCACTCCTTCGCCGACGTGCACGATGCTCACGTCGTCGCTGTCGGACCACGACTGTGCGAACCATCCTCGACCAAGCCCTGAGGGAGCGTGGATGAGGAGCACCGATTCAGTTCCCAGAAGTCCTGTGCGGAAGCGCAGCCAGGCTGGATGGTTCGTTTCTGCGACGAGATGGGTGGGAGCTGATCGTACGTACATGTATGACGGGTGCCTCTCGTCCCATTCCTGGTCACAGCTTCGGCGCTGCACACGTCATCGTACGAGAGTTGGAACGCCAGGGGGTGAAGTTCAGGGTGAAGTTCCGTTCACCCTCTCAGTTTTCATCCAGGGAACACTGACCGCGTTCGTAGGCTTCTTGCGGAAGCCCGCGCAAGTGGGCGGCGGCACCCACATGCGGGGGTCGCGTCCCGTACCCGTCGGTTCAGCAGAAGGACATCATGTTCGCAAGCCTCAAAGCTCCACCAGGCGCATATGCGCGCTTCACGACCTACTTGTTGGCGCTTCTCCTAGCGCTCGGCTCCACCTTGATGCTGCCGGTGACGGCACATGCGAACGGGGAAGCGCCCGCTGCGGGCAGCCCGATCGTCTTCACGGACATCAGCTTCCAGAACGACGAATTCGCCAGTGGCACGACTCAGCGTCTGGATGTCGCCTGGGAGATCGACGGCGAGGCGCAGAACCCCGTCACCGTGAAGCTGGCCATGCCTGAAGGCCTCAACGCCTCCAACGATCGGTTCTCGATGGCGGGGCCAGATGGCGAGGCCGCCGGCGAGTGCCTGATCGAGAACAACACGATCACGTGCACCGCTGACGCGGACTTCATCGAGAACAACCCGTACGACGTGTCCGGATCGTTCTTCATCCGTGTGAGCTCCTCGTTCACCAACACGGAGACGATCGAGCACACCTTCGACTTCGGTGAGTTCCAGAACGAGGTCACGCTGCACCGCAACGTCAACTGGTGCGACGACTACTGCGAGTACGGCTCGCAGGGCGCAGGCAAGTACGGCTGGTACGACAACATCAGAGACCAGATCGTCTGGACGGTCAACCTCCCCGCCGGTGAGCAGGGCATGACGGTCGGCGACGACGTCACGGTCACCGATGTCATGGATCCGGATGACTACTCCCTCGTCAAGACCAGCACGTATCCGCGCGTCCTGGAAGCCAGGACCATCTCGTACAACAGCTGGGGCCGGGAGTCCCTCGACTACCGCACGATGGCGGCTGATCGCGTCGAGTGGAGCAACGACGACCTCACGGTCGACTTCACGACTGCAGAGGGCCGCCGGTCCGACTACAAGGCGGGCGACTGCACGACGAACCAGGGCGAGGACGTCGACTGCACACGCGGCACCGACGGGGCCTTCTACCAGGTCCAGTGGCTGGTTGACGTCAACACCCCCGGTGATCTGAAGTCCAACGGCGACCGCGTCTTCTACAACAGCGCCGAGTACACGATCGCGGGCGAGAAGCGCACGATCGAGAAGTCGACGACGACCCGCACCTCCGGTGGCGGCAACGTCGTCGGACGCAACTTCGGCAAGTTCCAGCTGACGAAGGAGCTCACCGGCGACACGACGCTGAACCCGGAGTTCCAGGTGGACTACACGTACCAGGAGGACGGTCAGGACGCGCAGGAGCGCACCGCGACCTTCCGCGCCGGCGACTCGTTCTTCAGCCCGGAGATCTGGCGCGGGACCACTGTCGCGATCAACGAGGTCAAGCCGACCGATCCGAGCAACGTCACATGGGACGACCCGGTGTTCGTCGATGCCGACGGCAACGAGGTCACGGAGCTGACCTTCAGCGCGGAGAACGGGAACCTCGGTAAGGTCACCCAGCTGACGCTGAAGAACCGTGCAGTCCTCGACAAGGGCAGCTTCTCCGCCAAGAAGCTCATCGAGAACCCGAACAGCATCACGTTGCCGGCGGACCACGAGTACACCCTTGCTTACAGCTATCCAGCTGACACGGAGAAGGGTTTCGCAGCCGGATCCGGTGAGCTCAAGATGCCTGCGAACGGCGACGTCGTCACCAGCGGTGATCTGCCCATCGGCGCCGTGCTGAGCCTCAGTGAAACGGGCGTGCCGAATATCCCGGGCGCGACGTGGGACGCTCCGCAGTTCTCGCCCGACACGGTCACCATCGGCGAGCACGCCAATGTCACCGTCGACGTCACGAACCGGATCACGCAGGACTTCGGACAGTTCCAGGTCATGAAGTCGACCTCGGGCGATGGGCAGGAGCTCATCCCCGAGGGCACCGAGTTCACCGTGTCCTACAGCTATGAGGGGATCAACGGATTCTCCGGCGGCTCCGGTGACCTCACCGTGGCAGCCGGCGAGGTCTCCGACGTCAGCCCGAAGATCCCGTCAGGCGCGAAGGTCACCCTGGAGGAGATGACCCCGGTCGATCCTGAGGGTGGCAGCTGGGGCGAGCCCCAGTTCAGCCAGACCGAGTTCACCGTGACCAAGGATCAGGTCGTCACGATCGATCTGGACAACCCGATCGCGTGGAACAACGGTGACTTCTCCGTGCAGAAGGTCGTCGAGGGCGATGCGTCGCACCTCGTCGACGAAGCCGTCGCCTTCACGGTCGGCTACTCCTACGTGCTGCCGGAGGCGCTCGGCGCTGAGAACGGTACCGGAGAGGGGACGCTCACCGTCTTGAACGACGGCGAGGCCGTGACCAGTGAGCCGCTGCCGTACGACACGCAGGTGACTCTCTCCGAGGTCCAGCCCGGCCCCATCGCGGCTGCGACCTGGACCGGCTCGGCCTTCGATCACTCGACGTTCACGATCGGTGACGAGACCACCTTCGGAGTGACGCTCACGAACACGATCGAGCTGGACCTCGGCGGGTTCAGCGTCGACAAGCTGGTCAGCGGCACCGGCGACCACCTCGTGGCCGACGATGCTCAGTTCACTGTGAAGTACTCCTACCCCGAAGGCCCGAACTTCGAGGCCGGCGAGGGCGAGGTCGTCGTGACACCCGGGGGCGATCCGGCGGTCGTGACCGACCTGCCTGCCGGTGCGCAGGTGACGCTCGAGGAAGTCGCTCCGGAGAATCCGGAGGGCGGCACATGGACCGATGTCTCGTGGACCGAGGGCAATGTCCTGACGATCGGCAAGGATGAGACCACTGCGGTCGTTCTGGAGAACGCCATCGAGCTCAACACGGGCAACTTCTCCGTGGCCAAGGAACTCGACGGTGCAGGCTCCGGTCTGCTTCCGGACGACGCCAGCTTCGTCGTGCACTACGAGTACGAGGCCGGGGACGGCTTCGAAGCCGGTGAAGGACAGTTCGAGGTGTCCGCAGACGGCACCCCCGTTACCAGCGGGCAGCTGCCGTACGGTGCCGAGGTGCACCTGACGGAGGCGGAGCCGATCAACATCGAAGGGGCGACGTGGGAGGGCTACGAGTTCAGCCCGTCTACGATCACGATCGGTGACGGCACCACCGCCGAGGTGCTGCTGACGAACACGTTCGGCCTCAATGAGGGCTACTTCTCTGTCACGAAGAGCGTGGAGGGATCCGGTTCCGGCCTGGTCCCGTCTGACACGGAGTTCACCGTGGAGTATTCGTACCCCGCGGGCAACGGCTTCGAGGCGGGCAGTGGTTCGCTCGTCGTGAAGGCGGATGGCGAGACTGTGAAGAGTGACCCGCTGCCGTATGGCGCTGAGGTGACTCTGGCCGAGGTGGAACCCGTGCAGATCGAGGGCGGTACGTGGGTGGACTTCGTGTTCAGCACGGACACGCTGACGATCGGTGACGGCACGACGGTCGCGGTCGAGCTGACCAATACGAATGACCTCAACTCGGGTCACTTCTCCGTGGTGAAGGCTCTCGCAGGGTCCGGTGCGGGGCTGGTGGATTCGGATACCGACTTCACGGTCGAGTACTCATACCCGGCTGGCAACGGCTTCGAGGCCGGCAGCGGTGAGCTGACGGTCAAGGCGGATGGCACGGTCGCGACCAGCGATCCACTGCCCTACGGCGCGGAGGTCACGCTGTCCGAGGTCGCACCCGAGCCCCTTGAGGGTGGAGAGTGGGTCAGCCACGAGTTCAGCCCGGAAACCGTCACGATCGGTGACGGTGAGACTGCTGAGGTCACGCTGACAAACACGGTCGGTCTCAACGACGGCTTCTTCTCTGTGACGAAGAGTGTGGAGGGATCAGGTTCCGGTCTGGTTCCGGCTGACACCGAGTTCACGGTCGAGTACTCGTACCCGGCCGGCAGCGGCTTCGAGGCCGGCAGCGGTGAACTGATCGTGCGAGCCGATGGCGAGACCGTGAAGAGTGACCCGCTGCCGTACGGCGCCGAGGTGACTCTGGCCGAGGTCGAGCCCGTCGAGATCGAAGGCGGTACGTGGGTGGACTTCGCGTTCAGCACGGACACGCTGACGATCGGTGACGGCACGACGGTCGACGTCCTGCTCACGAACGTCAATGAGCTGGGCGCGGGTCACTTCTCCGTGGTGAAGGCTCTGGACGGAACCGGAGCGGAGCTGGTCAACCCGACCACCGAGTTCACGGTCGAGTACTCCTACTCGGAGGGCAACGGCTTCGAGGCCGGCAGCGGTGAGCTGATCGTGCGTGCCGACGGCATGGTCACGACCAGCAGTGCTCTGCCCTACGGTGCGGAACTGAAGCTGACGGAGGCTGCTCCGACCTCGGTCGAGGGTGGCGAGTGGACCGGTCACGAGTTCAGCACGGATTCGGTGACGATCGGCGAAAGCACCACCGCCGAGGTGACGCTGACGAACACGATCGACGCCGATGAGGTGCCCGAGGTGCCGGCTGAGCCGGGCGACGAGGGTGAGCCGGGTGAGCCGGGTGACGACAGTACGCCGGGTGAGCCGGGCGACGAGGGTACGCCGGGCAATCCGGGTGGCGAGGGGACGCCGGATGGCGGCGACCCGCTGCCGCGTACCGGCATGTCCCCCTGGGGCGCACTGGGTGCAGGTCTCGCGCTGATCGCACTGGGTGCGGGCGTGTACCTGTACACGGTCCGCAGGCACCGCGCCTGACGGAAGCGCGCCAGCCGCCGCCGGTCACACCATGACCGGCGGCGGTGAGCCGGACAGCGGTTGCGTGGAGAGTTGAATGCCGTGTGCCGGCCTGCAGAACGCAGGCCGGCACACGGCATTCAACGGTGCGGAAATGGGCTCAGGCAGGTCCGCAGAACGGAACTGTGCCCGTCGACAGCAGTCTCAGCGGCGTGCTCAGTCGACCTGTGACTCGATGACGTAGGTCCGGACCTCGGCGACGCGGCCGGTCTTCGTGGTGTTCGAGAAGCGGAAGGCGTGGCTGAAGCTGATCCGCGTCGTGCCGTCGTCCAGGAATCCGTCGCACGAGGCGAGTCTGCCGTGCGTGATGACCGATGCGATGTCGATGCGTACGGGGGAGAGCTCGGGGACCACTGCCTCTGCAGCGTCCGGGCCGTGGTGCGTCTGCGCGCCGATGATCGACCAAGACACGTCGTCCGCGATCCACGGTGACATGGCGTCGATGTCTCCGGCAGCCCAGGCGACGACGAAGTCGCTGACGATGGCGATCCGCGGGGCATTGCCGCAGTCCGTGGGCAGGGTGATCTCCATGCTTCTCCTTCAGTGCTTGAAGTGGACGAAGAGCCGACCGTGGTTCTTGCTGCGTCGTATCGGACTCAGACAGGTTCTGAGCGCTCGTATACCTTCTTGCCTGATAGGAACACCGACTCGGGGGAGAGCTCCAGGAGTTCTTCCGGCGCCTGAGCAAACGGGTCTCGATCATAGATTTGGAAGTCCGCGAAAGCGCCCGGAGCAACCATCCCTGCGCGGTCCTCTTCGAAGTTCGCATAAGCCGCGTCCGTCATATACATCGCAAGTGACTCTGCAAGGGTGATGCTCTGCTTCCGGTCAAGGACGGTGCCTGTACGAGTGGTGCGTGTGATGGCACCGAAGATGCCGTGCCACGGGTTGCCGGACGTCACAGGGACGTCGGAGTTCCCGGGAGCGACTATGCCGCGTGCGATGAGATCGCGGTGCGGGAGCAGCCGTTCAATTCGTTCGTCTCCCAGCGCCTCGGGGTACGAATCTCCCAGGTTGTAGACGAACCCTATGGACGAGGATGCGATGAGACTCCACTGGGCCATCGTGTCCAACTGCTCAGGCGTGGGTAATGAGCAGTGCTCGATGCGATTGCGGTTGGCTATGATCCATGGCAGCTCTCCCGACTTCTCCAATGCCTCGAGAGCCTGACCGATCGCCGCATCGCCGATAGCGTGGATCGCCATGCGAAGTCCACCGCGTGCGGCGGTGCGGAAAGCTGAGATCAGGCGCTCGGTCGGATGAGTCAGGATTCCGCGGTTATCGCTTCCTGCGTAGGGATCGTACAGCGCGGCAGTTCGGCCTCCGAGTGAGCCGTCGAGCTGGAACTTCACGCCCTGCACGCGAAGCATGTCGTTGCCTAGCCCTGACGTTATGCCGGCGGCAACCAGGTCGTCGAGGACACCCTCACGACCGGAGAAAGGGATCGCGTACAGCCAGGGCCGCATGCGGACCCGGAGCTGACCGGTGGTGTTGAGCCGCTGATACAAGCGCATGTGCGACGGCTCGGCGATAGCGTCGTTGACAGTTGTGACTCCCCACGAGTGGAAGTCGTCCTGTGCGAGGGAGAAGCCCTCCTCTCGCATAGCGTCGTCGGGTTCGGGCTGCGCGATCAGCCGTGTGGCGTCCTCCTGTACCAGACCGGTCAGTCTCCCGGTCGAATCGCGGACGAACTTGCCACCGAGTGGGTCTTCGACGGCCTCGTCGATGCCGGAGAGCGCGAGAGCGCGAGAGTTCGCCACCAGCATGTGACCGCAGGTGCGGGCGATGGCGACAGGGTGGTCCGGGGCGGCTTCGTCGAGGTCCCCGCGGTCAGGCATGCGGCCGTCACTGAGATATGTCTCGTCGAATCCGGCCCCGACTATCCAAGAACCTCGAGCGCTGCGCTCGGCGCTCCGTCGCACGGCTGTACGGATGTCCGCGATGCTGCTGACGGCGGCCGGCCGCATGTCGAGCTGAAGACGGTTGATCCCGTGACTCACAGGGTGGCCGTGGGACTCGACGAATCCGGGCATCAGATATTGCCCGTCTACGTCCGTTACAGCGGGCTGCTCCAGTGGGGACGTCGCTTCGGCGAGACCAGTCCCGGCGGGAACGATTGCGCGTACACGTCCCTGCGCGGTGATGACGTCACAGGGGCCCGTGAAGTGATCACCAGCCAAGACGCGGGCATTGGAGAAGACCCGCAGGCCACCCTTCAAGGGGGTGGGGAGACTCTGAGTGTTCATATGGACGCGCTCCTCGCTGGTGTGGCGGTTTACCCATCTGACGATATGGGTCAGTCGGTCAGTGAGAACCCGGGTGATCCTGGAATCGAATCCAATAGCTGCTGGGAGTAGGGATGTGACGGACGTGTGAGGACGTCGTGGCTGGCTCCTCGCTCGACGATCGATCCGCGTTGCATCACCATGACGTCATCGCAGACAGTTCGAACCACGGACAGGTCGTGCGATATGAAGAGCATCGAGAAGCTGTACTCACGCCGCAGCTCAGCCAGAAGTTTGAGCACCTGCACTTGGACGGACATGTCCAATGCCGACGTGATCTCGTCAGCTACGACGACGGCCGGGCGGCGGATGAGCCCGCGTGCTATTGCCAGACGTTGGCGCTGTCCGCCGGAGAACTCGTGAGGAAACCGCCTCATGCTGTCCGCGGGCAGCCCCACGCGCTCGAGCCAGTCGGCGATGTTCTGTTTGTGTTTGGCCGGCCGAGTCGTCAGGGGCGAGAGTGCCTCGGTAAGCGATTGGCCGATGGATAGGCGTGGGTTGAAGGACGAGAATGGGTTCTGCGATATGAAGCTCACAGCGTCCTGAACAGCAGTGGGAAACCGCTGCCCTGGAGTGATCTCGGTCCCCGTGATGTTCAGCCGACCTGCGTCCAAGCGATACATCCCGCACACGATCTTCGCGATGGTCGATTTACCCGAGCCGGACTCGCCGACCAGCCCCACTGAGCGACCCTGCTCCACGGTGAAGGACACTGAATCCAGTACGTGATTCGCACGGACGCCGTGACCGAACTTCTTCGAGACCCCCTCGACTCTGACGCTCGAAACGCTGTCGACCACCGCAGACGAAGTCTTCTGGGAACTCAACGGTCTCCTCCTTCGCGAGCTGCTTCCAAATACAATGTGGCGTCCAGAAGGCGCTGCGTGTAGGGATGCTTGACGTTGCGAGTCCGTATCTGAGCAGGTGTCAGCTCCTCCACGAACTCACCCCGGTACATGACCAGGACGCGGTCGCAGAGCTCCTCGACGACACCCAGATCGTGGGAGATGAGAAGAATGGACGCACCGCTCTCGGCGCGGAATCGATAGATCTTGCGGAGCACGTCGGCTTGGACGGATACGTCGAGTGCGGTCGTAGGCTCATCGGCGATGAGGAGTTCAGGGTCGAGCAGCAGCGCCTGCGCGATGAGGCACCGCTGCAAGAGTCCTCCGGACAGCTGGTGAGGGAATTGGCTCAGGACGCGCTCGGGGTTCGGCGTGCTCAGCGATGTGAGAGCCTCGAGCAGTTCACGGTGGATCCGGTCCCTATCCCAGCCCATATGCTCGCGGAAGACGTCGCCGAGCTGACTCTCCAGGCGAAGTGACGGGCTGAACGTCGACATGGGGTCCTGGTAGATGAGTGAGACCGTCCGGGCGAGCACAGAAGGAGCAGGGCGGTTCAGCATGTCTGTCTCGCGTATGCGCATCCCGGAGGCGGTGCGCCACAGCCCGTTCGGAGCCAGTCCGGCGATACTCATCGCTGTGAGGGACTTGCCAGAGCCTGATTCGCCGACGATCCCCAGAATCTCCTGAGGCGCAATATGGAGCGAGACGCCATTCACAAGCGTGTGTCGGTCACCGGCTTCGCTGATCGTGCCGATACTGAGATTTTCCACTGCCACTGCAGGTTCGGGCTCTGCGGTTGACCGCGTCGAGGTGCGAGTGCCGGACTTCACTTTCTCGATGAAGCGCGTGATCGCACCCTGCGGCGCGGACATCTTAGGATCCACCATGGCGGCGAGGCCGTCGCCGAACAGGAGAATGCCCAGACCAAGAGCGACCATTCCGATGCTTGGTCCGAAGACGCCCCAGGGCTGGCTGCTCATCTCGGCCAGGCCTTCGTTTAGAAGACGACCGTAATCATATTCTGGCGCTTGGACTCCCAGTCCGAGGAACGAGAGGCTCGACAGCTCGACAAGCGTGAATGCAGTCGAGTTCGCCGCGGCGACCGAGAGCGGAATGGCCACATTGGGCAATACGTGGCGGATCGCGACGACGACCCGCGGCACGCGCTGGAGCTCCGCGATCCTCACGAAGTCCTCGTTCACGACCTGCGCGGCGAGAGTGGACGTGAGACGGATGTACATGGGAATTCCTGCGATACCCACTGCAACCATCGCTGACGTTGAGCCTGGGCCCAGGATAGCTGCGACCACAAGCGCGAGAATGAGTGCGGGGAATGCAACAGCGACCGCATTGACCTGCAGGATCGCACCCTGCAGGCGGGGACCGAGTAGCCGTACGACAACGCCGATGAACGTGCCCGCGGCGAATGAGATGATGCTGGCCCCGAAGGTGAGCAGCAACGTCAAACGCGTTGCCGTTATCACCCGGGCCAGAATGTCCCGTCCGAATCCATCTGTCCCGAAGGAGTTCGACAGAGATGGCGACTTTCGGGCATTCAGCGGGTCGATCCCGTTCGCCGAGCTGGAGAAGACCATCGGCCCGATGACAGCGATCGCGACGAACGCAGCGATCAGCAGAGCCCCGGCCCAGAACACCGCATTGCCGCGTCTGCGACGGCGCGTCTCATTCATGCGTCACTCCTCGACTGGAGGTGGCGGGGGTCGACTGCTGCAAGAGCCACGTCAATCAGGATGTTGATGATGACTGCGACCATGCCGAGCACCAGGATCGTGCCCTGTATGACTGGATAGTCGCGCGTGAGAATTGCGTTCACGACGCTCGTTCCGAGTCCGGGCCAGGAGAAGACCTGCTCCATCACCAGCGCACCGCCGATCATGCCCGAGAGCATGAGACCGGACAGCGTGAGAGCAGCCGTGACCACGTTTGGGAGAAGGTACTTCAGATACACGACTCGGCCGCTGAGTCTCCATCCTTCTGTAGTGCGGATGTAGTTCGCCTGGAGGGCGCTCTCCGCTTCCCGGCGCACGATGCGGCTGAGAGAGCACACCGGACCGATCGCGAGAGCGACGATCGGGAGGACGTAGGACGATGGCTGCTGCGCTCCGCCTGCCGGGAGGACTCCGAGTGTGAGGGCGAACAGGATGATGAGAAGCGTGCCACGCACGTAGACGGGGACTGCGTCGATGACTGCCGTGACCCAACTGAACGCCTGGGCCAGCCATGTGCGGCGACCATTGCGAGTAAGGACCGTCACGCCGACTCCGAGGATGAAGGCAAGAACGAGTGTGATCACGATCGACGCGCCAGCGACGACGAGAGTGTATGGCGCGCGCACGGCGATCTGCTCACTGACAGTTCCGACGCGGAATGAGGTTCCGAGGGTGCCGGAGAAGATGTCACCCACGTACGTGAGGAACCGCTGCCAGACGGGGTCATTCAGGCCGAGCGTCTGGCGTGTCGCCTCGACCACTTCCAGTGAGGCGTCCGGGCCGGCTGCCGCGCGGGCGGCGTCGCCCGGAATGAGAAGGACGATGGAGAACGTCACGATGACGAGGAACACGAATGACAGGACAAGGGTCCCCAGCTTCCTGGTGAGGAACCACGCCCACGGAGTTCCGACCCATGCCGGAATCAACCGCTGCGGAACGCCATGGCCGAGGCGACCTTCTACGGTGCTGTGCACACTTGTCATCTGCCGCTCCTCGGTCAATCTGCGACGCGGACGGCGGTGTAGTCCATCCGGGAGTTGGGCGGCTCATACTGGATGCCATCAGCCAGCGCGAACACCTCGACACTCGCTGTCAGCGGGACGACATCGACGCGTTCCAGGAAGTTCTGCTGGAGCTCCTGATACGTCGCGCATTTCTCGTCCTGATCAGTAGTGCGCATGACCTCGTCGGCCAGCTGCTCGCCCTCCGGGTTGTCGGCACGCGACATACTTCGACCGCCGTCCTCGATCGGTGCCCCCATGATCCGACTCACCCCGGTCCACAGCGTGTTCGTCTGATTGACGGTGCCGAACAGGGTGATGTCCCATGACGGTGCGTCCGGCCCCAGGACCAGCGATGCCCATGTCGAATTGTCGACGATCTGGTAATCCACGTGTGCACCGGCATCGCTGAGCTCCTGGTACACGTACTCTGCCCCGATTCCATTCGGACCGAACGAGTTGGATGCGGAGTACACCATCTCAACTCCTTCGAGCAGTCCCTCCGCTTGGACGGCTTCGCGGTCATACTCCTCGACGAGCCCTTCGTCGGTGTTCGCACACTGCATCCCCGAATCTCCCATCGTGTACTCCACCTCGCTCCTGCCCGCGTAAGTGACTTCGTTGTACGCCTCACCAGACAGAGTTCTGGCTACAGCACGACGGAGGTCTTCGTCCTGGAAGGGGCTGGCGTCGTGCTGGTTGAACACGATGTACTGCTCACCGATGTAGACGAGAGCCACGTTGGGGAACCGTTCCGTGTCGGTGGGACTGACCCCAGCCACGTCGAGCGATCCGCCCAGGACCTCGTTGGCGTTCGTTGCGACATCGCTCCCGACTGAGAACGACATCCGTTCGGGTGGTCGACCGTCCAATCGGCTGACGAAGTCCGGCCACATGTCGTAGTCATCGCGAAGCTCCATCACGTACTCGACTCCGCTGGTCGCGGAAGCCAGCGTGAACGGTCCGCTGAACGCGTCGGGCACACTGCCGGAAGACAGCCCGTCGAGGTCCTCGAGTCCTGCTGGGCATACGATCCCAGAGGCGACCATCGTCAGGCCCGCATCCAGCTCGGAGAACGGCTCGCTCAGACTGATCTCGACAGTATTCGAGTCCTTCGCACTCGCAGTCACGTCGCCATTCCCGAAGACCAGGATCTTCGAGCCGGATTGGGTATCCGGCGATGCGAAGCGGTTGAGGGACTCAGCGACTACTGCGGCGTCGATGGCGGTGCCGTCGGTGCACGTGGCGCCGTCAGCGAGTTCGACTGTCCCGCCCGAAGCGTCGAAGTCCCAGTCCTCAGCGAGACCTCCGACGATGTCACCATCGTCGTCATAGCGCAGAAGCGTGTCGAACAGCATGCGGCTTGCGTAGTAGTCATCGCTGCCTACCAGCTTGGCAGGGTCGAAACTCTGCGGATCCGCGGAGAAACGGGCCCGCACGGTGTCAGAATCTGTTGCCGGACCACCTACGCATCCCGCGAGGGCCAGGGTCAGCACTGCGATGACTGCTGCAAGACGGGTGCTGCTGGCATTCATGGACCTTGGAATGACTATCCCCGCTTCCGACAGGAGCTGCGGAGCGTGTGCTCGTACTGCCCGGCGCCACAGTGAACCGGACTTCTATGCCTCGCAGCTCAGATGTCAACCAGCCTAGGAACAACTGTTACCTGTGTCACTGTCTCGCGATGAGGCAGTTAGCGTGCGGTGACTTCCCATCTGGGAAGTCACCGCATCAGTATCGCGATGCGGGAGAGATGAACGCGAGGTAGATGATGACTTTCGACGCGAATGAGGGTATCTCGAGTCCTGTCAGGTGTGAGATCCGGTGGAGCCGGTCACTGACCGTCCGACGGTCCACCTGGAGCATCTCCGCAGTTGCGGAGGCGTTGCAATCGCTGAGTGCATAGGTGCGTGCGGTCGTCACCAACTCTGGCTCAGCTCGTTCCAACTCCTGCGCGATGAATGCCGCGTACGCCCGGAACGACTGACTATCGTCGCGGAACAGCAGAATGGTGCTCGCAGGCGCTTCCCTTCGGGTGAGGACCTGCTGCGTGCCCGGTGATGCTCGGTCAGCGAGCGCGAGTATCACGCCCGCTTCGCGAGACGCGCGCTCGTCGTTGACGGCAGAAGACTCCGCTGCTGCACCGTCCGCTATAGCGGCTCTTCGCGGTTCGTGGTGAATGACCCTGCTGTGGCGGGTATTCACGCTACGGTTCTCGCGGCGCTGGTGAGCAGGATACGCGTCCGGTAGTTCTCCGCGTTGCGGAATCCGCGGCCGGTGC
>NZ_FXZF01000022.1:0-62125 GCF_900169375.1 Brevibacterium sp. Mu109 | reverse complement strand
GCACCTGAGAGGTGCCCCTTTCTTGAACGGGAATGTTGACTTCGAACATCATCATTTTCCCAGTTCAGAAGGGGCATTTCCATTTCACGCGCGGCTTGATCCGGCTACTCGCATCGGTGGATCAAGGCTTAATCGCCGCGTAGACGCTACTGCGGCTCACGCGGAGCATCGCGGCGACCTCATCGACGGTGTACGGGGCCGCATGCGGCTCGCACGTCGGAGACGTGGCCGGGCGGGCGTTGTCGATGAGGACGGGCTTGCCCTCGCGCCCCTCACGAGCGGTTCGCTGATCGGTGGTGGTGATCATGTTCGTGTCCTTTCCTGTGCGCCTCGTTTGGTGTGATCCACTCTCATACTTGTAAGTTCCAAATACAAGGCGTAGGTTTGTAAACATGACGAATCAAAAGGCAAGCACAGAAGCCGATTGGCACGTAGACCTGGCCGGGTACCCCCGGGTCAAGGAGGGCGAGAACACACTCCTGCTCGTCGAGCTGAAGAGCGACGTGCCACAAGAGAAGCTCCGCCGGTACGAGGTCACCGTGAAGGTGACTGAGACAGACTTCAAGCTCACGTCGATCCGCGTCTTCGCCGACGACGTGAAGCTCGAACACCTTCGGCAGGTGCCTCTGACGGAGCTACGAGCCGCCGCGTTCGAGTTCGTGCGCAGGGCCGAGGAGCGCCTCGACGACGGCGAGGAGATCGAGGACATCCTCGCCGATCCGTACATTGAGTCTGCCCAGATGATGCCGGGCGAGCGCGTATCCGTGCAGGAGTTCAAGCGCGCGTACCGCAACGCAGCAGCGGACCGAGGTTCAAGCAAGCGCGAGGCCCTCGCCAAGCAGTTCCACGTCAGCGTGTACACGATCGACAAATGGGTGCGTCACGCCCGCGACATAGGCGCGATCCCCAAGCCACAGCGCAAGAAGCCACAGCCCCCAACCCCCAAGGAGGATGTATGACCAGCACCAGCCACACTGGCAACCGCCGCAAGGTGCCTGACGATGCGCTCAAACTCTGCCCGAGCTGCCGCGAGCCACGCGGCAATCGGCGGCAAGGGTGGGAGCCGATCTACCGGGGCGACGAGGTGCTCGGGTACACCTGCCCGGCGTGCCCGACGTGGGCTGAGCCGATCCGGCGTATCGAGTCCGGGCGCTTCGTCGCGGTCGTCGATGCCACGCCCCGAGGTGCCACGAAACGCAAGCAGGCAAAGAAGACGCTGGAGACCCTCGACGAAGCCCGCCAGTTTGTCGCAGAGGTTCGCACCGAGGTCGCCGAGCGCGGCGGGCTGTCCGTTCGCGAGCTGACCGTCGAGAAGGCACTGGAGAATTGGCTCGAAACACGCACGAAGCTGCGCCCACCAACGCACCGGAACTACAAGGCTCAGTTCAAGCCCTTGGTGGCTGTCCTCGGAGACAAGCCGGTACGCCAGCTGAAGGCGAGCCACGTCGAGGCGCTCATCGCGTCGATGCTCAACGGCGGCAAGCGCAACGGCAAGCCATTCGGCATCTGGGCCATACGTGCCACGGTCAACCGTCTCTCGCAGGCGCTCGACCGTTGCGTGCGCGACGGCATCGTGCCACAGAACGTCGCCCGGCTCGTCGAGCTGCCGGGCGACGAGCGACTGCGAGGCGAGGCTCTTGAACACTGGGTGACCGATGGCCACGGCCCGGATGCCCGGTGTCACGACCTCGACAGGTTCCGCGAGGTCGCCGACGAACACCGCGACGCCGGGGCATGGCGACTCACACTGTGCGGGATGACGAGGGCCGACGTTATGGGGCTCAGGTGGAGCGACATCGACCTCGACGCCGGAACTGCGACAGTGCGCCAGGGCCGAGTGATCCTCGACGGGAAGGACGATTACACCGGCGAGACGAAGAGTGCGCAGCGCAAGCGCACCGTGCCGTTCGAGACCATCGAGTCCGGCACCGTCGGGCTGCTGCGCAGAATGAAGGCGCGTCAGGCCGAGGGCAAGCTCGGGGCGGGCTCCGCCTACGTCGATAGCGGCTACGTTGTCGTGAACGAGGCAGGCGAGCCCCTCCGCCCCGAGCTGTACAGCGACCGTTTCAGATCGCTCTGCCGTAAGGCCGGGGTGCCGGTGATTAACCTTCACAGTGTGCGGCACACGCTCGCGTTCATGTTGCACCGCCTCGGCGTCACGCCCGGCGACGCGGCGGCGCTACTCGGACACACGGTGCAGGTTCACCTCGCTACGTATCTGCCTGAGTCGGGGGCGTCGGGGATCGCCGCGGCTGCCGCAGCCCTCGGAGGCCGCGCGGTCGCAGTGTAGGAGGAAGCGCATCGACGGTTCTACTCGATGCGCTTGCGCGGTTGTGACTGCGCTTGTGACCGAACGGAAACTGCACTTCCGCGGTTTGTGACTCTGCTTGTGACCGAACGAAGAAAACCCCCGAGCTTGGTTCTACGAAGCTCGGGGGTTTTCCGCATGATTCCGGGGCTAAATCGACCTCCGGGTCTGTGCGCGATACTGGGATCGAACCAGTGACCTCTTCCGTGTCAGGGAAGCGCGCTACCGCTGCGCCAATCGCGCCCGTTGTACAGGCTATTCACAATGTGTGCATCGCTGCCGATGCGTGCGGATCTCCCGCTGTGCGCGATACTGGGATCGAACCAGTGACCTCTTCCGTGTGAAGGAAGCGCGCTACCGCTGCGCCAATCGCGCCCTGCCCGCCGAAGGGCCGGGCTGAGGTGGAGAGGGGATTCGAACCCCCGTATACGGCTTTGCAGGCCGCTGCCTCGCCACTCGGCCACTCCACCGCGAGACGGTTGACCTGTCTCCGAGCGGATGACGGGATTCGAACCCGCGACCCTCACCTTGGCAAGGTGATGCTCTACCAGCTGAGCCACATCCGCATGAGCTTCCGCTCTTCGCTCCCCTTATTTCCCGGGCAACGAGAGATAAATCTACACGCCGTCCGGGACCAAGTCCAATCGGCCGGGTGTGGCCCTGATCACAGAGTGCGACCTCTTAGAATCCCAGTGTGAATCAGAAGCGACCGGAGCGACCGGAGGGGTGGCTGTCGCGCAGCCACAAGCAGGGGCGGCCCTGGTATCGGCGGAGCCGGCTGGGCTACATGCGCTGGCGCCTGCGCCTCGACTCGCGCCCCCGCACCGCACAGGCCTATCGCTTCACAGTCGGCTTCCTGGGCACGGCCATCGTCATCCTGGGGCTCATCCTCGTCCCGTTTCCCGGCCCCGGCTGGCTGATCGTCCTCACCGGCGTGGCGATCATCGCCTCCGAGTTCTCGTTCGCACGCAGGCTCCTGGGCTTCGCGCGGAGGAAGCTCACGGAATGGACGCGGTGGGTAGCCGCGAGCCACTGGACGGTCGGGGCGGGACTGGGCCTGCTGACATGCGCCTTCGTCATCGGTGCGGTGTGGCTGGTCCTGCTCTGGCTGGGTCTGCCCGCGTGGGTCCCGCGCGAGTGGGTTCCGGTCTGGACCGGACTGCGCTGATCAGCCGTCGGCGATGCGCTCAGCCCTCGGCGATGAGCGCAGTCGTCGCGTCGAGCCCCGCCAACGCCGTCGCGGGGTCGAAGTCCGCTGCGGGCCACTCGAGGCGCATCGCCTCGAGGTGGTGGAGAAGGATCCGCCCGACCGCCCAGCGGGCATACCACTTGCGATCCGACGGCACGACGTACCACGGAGCCGCATCTGCGTCCGTGCGGACGAGCACGTCCTCGAACGCCTGCGTGTACTCATGCCAGCGGCGACGATCGGCGAGATCCGAGGCAGCATGCTTCCAGGCCTTCTCCGGCCGTGTGATCCGCTCGCGCAGCCGCCCCGCCTGCTCCTCCTGCGAGACCGTGAGCATGACCTTGACGACGTCGACGCCGCCGGCCGTCAGTCCGTTCTCGAAGTCGACGATCGTGTCGTAGCGGCCCTCCCACACCACACGGGGAGCGAGTCCGTGCATGCGGACGGCGAGGATGTCCTCGTAGTGCGAGCGGTCGAATGCGGCGATGCGGCCCCACGCGGGGACCCTGCGCTGGATCCGCCAGAGGAAGTGGTGCGCGGCCTCCTCCTGCGTCGGTACGCCGAACGCCCATGTCTGCAGCCCGTGCGGGCCCACCGCTCCGGACAGGTGACGGATGATGCCGCCCTTGCCGGAGGCGTCCCTGCCCTGCAGCACGAGGATCAGTGCCCGCCTGTGCCCGTCCGGGCGCAGGGCATGCGCGTGGAGGCGCTCCTGCGCGCTGCGGATGAGATCCGCATCCTCGTCCTGCGACCGCACGCCATCGGCTTTGTTCCCCGAGAAGCCGGGCGTCGCATCCGGAGCGACGCCCGCGAAGCCCCGGGCCCGTTCGTACCGCAGCAGGGCGGCGACTCCCGCCGGGTCCGTGAGCGGACCGCGTGCGTCACCGCCCGGGGTCATGCGCGGGCCTTGTGCGCGAGCGCTGTGAGCCGTGACAGGCAGCGCAGGTACTTCTTGCGGTAGCCGCCGGCGATCATCTCGTCGGTGAACACCTCGTCCACCCTGACGCCGCTCGCATGGACCGTGACATCGCGGTCGTACATCCGGTCCACGAGTGCGACGAAGCGCAGCGCGACCCCCTCGTTCTCGATGGTCCTGACGTCGTCCCACACGATGGTGTCGACGCCGTCGAGCATCCGCCCGTAGCGCGACGGGTGGATCTTCGCCAGGTGCTCGACCGCGACGTCGAACACGTCCCGGGCCACCGTTCCGGTCGCCTCCGCGAGCACTGCGTCCAGCTCTTCGGGAGTCTGCGGCGCGGGAGGCTCGGGCAGCCCGCGGCTGCGATAGTCGTCGCCGTCGATCGAGACGATGGTGAACTGCTCCGACAGCGCCTGGATCTCGCGCAGGAAGTCCTGCGCGGCGAAGCGCCCCTGCCCCAGCGATCCCGGCAGGGTGTTGGAGGTGGCGACGATCTTGACGCCCGCATCGGTGAGTTCGCGCATGAGGCGCGACATCATGACGGTGTCGCCCGGATCGTCGAGCTCGAACTCGTCGATGCAGACGAGGCGCATCTGCGACAGCTCGTCGCGCGCACGGACGAAGCCCAGCGCCCCGATGAGGTTCGTGTACTCGACGAACGTCCCGAAGGTGGCCGGCTTCTCACTCGCGTGCCACGTCGAGGCGAGCAGGTGGGTCTTGCCGACTCCGTACCCGCCGTCCAGGTAGACGCCCTTCGCCTTGCTGCGCTTCCCTCCCCCGAACAGTCGCCCGAGCAGGCGGGAGGATCCACCGCCGGACGACACGAAGTCCTTCAGCGTGTCCCGGGCCTCCGACTGCGACGGCTGGGTGGGATCCGGGCGGTAGCTCGCGAAGGACACGTCCTCGAACTGCGGCGGCGGCACGAGTCCGTCGATCAGCTCGTCCGGGGAGATGCGCGGATCGGCTTCTGAGAGATGAATGATCTGGGCGGTGCTCACGAGCGCCAAGTCTACAGATTCCCAGACAGCGCACAGGGCACTCGCGGGATACGAGACGCGGACGGTGCCGTTCCCGCCTGAGGACCTGACCGTCTGCGGCCCGCTCCACTCAGGAGAAGTCGAAGCCCAGACGGCCGAGTGACTTGGGATCGCGCTGCCAGTCCTTGAGGACCTTCACGTGGAGGTCCAGGTACACGGGCGTCCCCAGGAGCGCCTCGATCCCCTTCCGCGCCCGTGAACCGATCTGCTTGAGCCGTGACCCCCCGCGGCCGATGATGATGGCCTTCTGGCTGTCGCGCTCGACGTAGATGTTGACGTGGACGTCCCAGAGCGGTCGGTCCTCGGGGCGGTCCTGACGCGGGTTCATCTCCTCGATCTGCACGGCGAGCGAATGCGGGAGCTCGTCGCGCACGTCCTCCAGCGCGGCCTCGCGGACCAGCTCAGCGACCATCACGGCCTCGGGCTGGTCCGTCAGGTCCCCGTCCGGGTAGAGGGGCGGCGACAGCGGCAGGTGGCCCGCGAAAACCGCATCGACGGTGTCGACCTGGAATCCGGAGCTCGCGGACACGGGCACCACGTCCGCGAACTCGCCCAGCTGCGCGGTCCGCAGCAGAGCCGCTCCGACCTCGTCCTTCGAGACGCGGTCGGTCTTCGTGACGAGGGCGACGACCGGGGTGCGGCCGGAGAACTGGGCGAGCTGCTCCGCGATGTACCGGTCCCCCGGTCCCGGGAGCTCGTCTGCCGGGATGCAGAAGCCGATGACGTCGACCTCGGCGAGGGTGCCTGCCACGAGGTCGTTCAGCCTCTCGCCCAGCAGGGTCCGCGGCCGGTGGAGGCCCGGCGTGTCGACGAGGATCAGCTGGTGGTCCTCGCGGTGGACGATCCCCCGGACCGTGTGGCGGGTGGTCTGCGGCTTCGCGGAGGTGATCGCGATCTTCTCGCCCACGAGGGCGTTCGTCAGAGTCGACTTGCCGGTGTTGGGGCGTCCGACGAGGCACGCGAACCCCGCCCGGTAGCCCTCGGGCACATCGGTGCGGAAGCCGCTGTCCCCCAGCGCCGCGGCGATCCTGTCCTCCAGCGCTGCGTCGGGGCCGTCGCCTGCTGTGTCCTGGTCCATGATCAGTCCTCCTGCGTGTTCGTCGTCTCGACCCGGCACACGTGCACGCGGGTGATCCTGTGTCGTCTGCCCTCGCCCGGGAGCGCCTCGAGCCTCAGTCCTGCGATCTGCGCCTGCGAACCCGCGATCGGCACGCTGCCGACGAGCTTCTGCAGCAGTCCGCCGACGCTGGAGACGTCCTCGTCCTCGATGCGGACGTCGAAGAGGTCGGCCAGGTCGTCGATGTCCAGTCGCGCGCTCACGACCGCCGCCCCGTCCTCGTCGATCATCGCATCGTCGCTCACATCGTATTCGTCGTCGATCTCACCGACGATCTCCTCCACGATGTCCTCGATCGTGACGATGCCGGCGGTCCCGCCGTACTCGTCGACCACGACGGCGACGTGGGTGTTGCGCGCCTGCATCTCGTGGAGCAGATCGTCGACCAGCTTCGTGTCCGGTACGAACCGCGCGTCGCGGGCGAACCCGTCGATGGCCTCGCGGCTGAGCTCGGGACGCATGTGCAGCTGCCGGGCGATGTCCTTGAGGTAGAGGAATCCGCGCACGTCGTCGATGTCCTCACCGGTGACGGGCACGCGGGAGAAGCCGGACCGGAGGAAGAGCACCATCGCATCGTCGAGCAGCGTGCCCGCCCGCACCGTCACGAGGTCTGTCCGCGGGACCATGATCTTCCAGACGCGGGTGTCCCCCAGCGAGATGACGTTCGCGATCATGTCGCGCTCGTCGTCCTCGATGACGTCCGAGGCCTGCGCGCGATCGACGTAGTCGAGCAGCTGGGACTCCGACAGGGGCGCCCCGGCTCCGCTCACCCTGGTCGGCGTGAGCATGTTGCCGAGCCACACCAGGACCAGTGCGACGGGGCCCAGCGCCGCGCGGAGTCCGGAGACCAGTCCGCCCAGCAGCAGGGAGGTCTGCAGCGGGTAGTGGCGGGCCACGGTGCGTGGGGAGACCCCCGCGACGACGAACACCGCGACCGAGGCCGTGATGACCGTGCAGACGACGGCCTCCCAGCCCACGTCGAACACCTGCAGGTAGGCGAAGGCGATGAAGACGGTCGCCGAGGCCTCCGCCAGCTGGCGGGTGAAGGTCAGCACATACGTGTGGACGAGCGGGTCGCCGAAGACCTTCAGGACCTTCCGCGCACCGCGGCGCCCGTCCTCCACGGCGTCCGCGACCTCGGACCGGGAGACGGTCGCGAAGGCTGATTCCGCCGAGACGAAGACGGCGGCGATCGCGAGGCATGCGAGTGCCGCGGCGAAGAAGCCGGTGATGGCCACGTCAGTCCTCCGTGGGCTCTGGGATCCGGGTGCGGCCCGGTTCGCGTGCGGCGAAGTACGTCAGCAGGAGGCGGCGCTGCAGGCCGAACATCTCAGCCTTCGACGCGTCGTCCCCGTGGTCGTAGCCCATGAGGTGGAGCAGGCCGTGGGTGACGAGGAGCAGGACCTCGTCCATCGTGCTGTGCCCCGCCGCACGGGCCTGCTGCGCCGCGACCTCGGAGCACACCACGATGTCGCCCAGCACGCCCGGTTCCGCGTCGTCGCCCGGCCGCAGCTCGTCCATGGGGAACGACATGACGTCCGTGGGACCCGCGAGGTCCATCCACTCGAGGTGCAGCTCCTCCATCGGGCCGGTCTCTACGAAGCGGACATAGACGTCCGCCTCCGCGTGGATCCGCATCTGCTCGTACACGTGGGTCGCGAGCGACGTGACGGCGTCGAGGTCGATGCCCGCACCGGATTCGTCGACGATCTCGATGCTCATGGGGTCTGTCCTCCTGCGGGGCGGTGCCCGCCCTTCCGATCCGATCGCCCGTGCCGGTGGCGGGCAGGCTCCGTCGACTGCTCCGATGCCGACCACAGGTCATACGCGTCCACGATCGCGGACACGAGTGAATGGCGGACGACGTCCTTGCTCGTGAGCGTCTCGAATGCGATGTCGTCCACGCCGTCGAGGATGCCGCGGACCACGCGGAGTCCACTGGTGGTCCCCGTCGGCAGGTCCACCTGGCTCGTGTCCCCGGTGACGACCATCCGTGAGCCGAAGCCCAGACGGGTGAGGAACATCTTCATCTGCTCTGCGGTGGAGTTCTGCGCCTCATCCAGGATCACGAAGGCGTCGTTGAGCGTTCGGCCGCGCATGTAGGCCAGCGGAGCCACCTCGATCATCCCGGACTCCATGAGGCGCGGAATGCGGTCGGGATCCAGCATGTCGTGCAGCGCATCGTAGAGCGGTCGCACGTAGGGGTCGATCTTCTCGTTGAGGCCACCGGGCAGGAATCCCAGCCGCTCCCCCGCCTCGACCGCCGGCCGGGTCAGGATGATGCGGGAGACCTCGCGGCGCTGCAGCGCGTTCACCGCCATCGCCATCGCGAGGTAGGTCTTGCCCGTGCCCGCGGGGCCCAGCCCGAACGTGATCGTGTGGTTGCGGATCGCCCGGACGTACTCGTGCTGACCGAACGTCTTCGGCCGCACCGTCTTCCCCCGCGTCGACAGGATGCTCGCGCCGAGCACGTCCGCGGCGGACTCCTCATCCGGGTCGAACGCGCCGACGCGGGCGACGGTGTCCGGGTCGATGAGCGCCCCGGCCGCCAGCAGCCGCTTGAGCTCACCGATCGTGCGCACGAGTGCGGAGACGGAGTCCTCGTCGCCTCGCAGCGTCATGTCCCGGTCGCGCACGTGCACGTCGACTCCGGGCGCCAGCCGTTCGAGCGCCTCGAGGTTCGCCTCTGCGGGGCCGAAGAACGCGACGAGGTCGAGGTCCTCGGGCAGTGCGAGGCGCACGGTCGTCTGCTGTGGCGTGGGTTCCAGGGGGTGTCCTTCCGATCGCGCGGCACCGCGGAGCGCGGTACCCGTCCCGATTCTACCGACGCGGGGACGTGCTCGATCGCCAGCGGCCCAGCGCGACCTGGGCCAGCGCCAGCCCGGCGGGACCGGCGGAGGATGCGCGCAGCACGGTCGGGCCCAGGAGGACGGGTCGGGCGCCCGCATCGCGGAAGGCCGTGAGCTCCTCCGGCGAGATGCCCCCTTCGGGCCCGACCACCAGCACGAGGCGGCCGAAGCCCTCGTCCGCAGACTCGGTGCGGAGCCCGTCGAGCACGTCGGCGAGGTGCTCGGTCGCGTCCTCGTGCAGCACGAGCACGAGGTCGTCGTCGCGGAGGGTCGCGAGCACCTTCCGCCCGCGCACCAGCGGCTCGAGGCAGGGAGCCTGGGCCCGTCGCGACTGCTGGGTCGCGGAGTCCAGCAGGGCCTGCCACCGGGCGGTCTGCTTCTGCTCCTTGCGGGAGGGCCAGTCCGCGATCGACCGGGCCGCCGCCCACGGCACGACGCGGTCCACTCCGATCTCCGTCGCGGACTCGATCGCCTGCTCGTCGCGGTCGCCCTTCGCCAGTGCCTGGATGAGGACGAGCTCCGGGGAGCCGATCGACTCATGGGTCACGGCGATGACCTGCACTGCCAGCGGTCCGGCCGCCTCCGTGCGGGACCTGCGCCTCCCCCGTCCGGATCGGGCCGCCTCATGGGCTGCGTCCGGCGCGGTGTCCGACTCCGCCTGCGCTACGAGCACGACGCGCAGTCTGCGGCCCTCGCCGTCGACGAGGTCGAACTCCTCGTCCGCCGCGATCCGGGACACCCGGATGTGGTGCGCGACGGCGGAGGCGACCGGGACCTCGGCCCCGGCGTGCGCCTCGGGCAGGTCCCGATCGAGGAAGACCGAGTGGGTCATCGACCGGCCAGGCGTTCCCGCAGCCGCGAGAACGGTCCGTGGCGCGTCTCTCCGGCGCTGCCGGTGGGCGCGGTCTCGTCGCGGGCCTCCGCGAGCTTCTCCAGCAGCTCCCGCTGCTCCGCCGTGAGCGCTGTGGGCGTCTCCACCGCGAGCGTCACGAAGATGTCTCCGCGGCCGTCACGGCGCAGCTGCTGCGCACCGAGCCCCTTGAGACGGATCGTGTCGCCCGTCTGCGCACCGGCGCGCACGTCCACGCCCTGCTCGCCGTCGAAGGTCTCGAGCGGGATCGTGGCGCCCAGAGCGGCCGCCGTCATCGGGATCGTGAGCGTGCAGCGCAGGTCCGAGCCGTCCCGCGTGAACACGGGGTGCTCCTCGACGATCACCTCGAGGTACAGGTCGCCGCGCGGACCGCCTCCGGGGCCCACCTCTCCGCGGCCGGACAGCTGGATGCGGTTGCCGTCGCGCACGCCTGCCGGGACCTTGACCGTGATCGTCTCCTCCGCCCTGACGCGACCGTCGCCGTGGCAGCTCTGGCAGGGGTCCTCGATGACGGTGCCGTATCCGCCGCACTGGGGACAGGTCTGGTTCGTCACCATCTGGCCGAGCAGCGTGCGCGTCATCTGCTGGACGGAGCCGTGGCCGTCGCACAGGGTGCAGGTGCGCACGTCGGTGCCCTCGCGGGTGCCCTTGCCGTCGCACGTGCCGCAGACGTCGGCCGAGACGACCTCGACGTCCGCGGTGCCGCCGAACGCGGCCGTCCGCAGGTCGACGCGCAGGGCCACGAGCGCGTCCTTGCCGCGACGGGTGCGCGAGGCCGGCTGAGGACGGCCGCCGCCCGCGCCGCCGCCGAAGAACGTCTCGAACAGGTCGGAGAATCCGCCGAACCCGGCACCGGCACCGGCCTGGCCGTTGTCACCGCCGCCCAGGTCGTAGTTCCTCCGCTTGGAGTCGTCGGAGAGCACGTCATAGGCGAGCGAGACCGCTTTGAACTCGTCCTCGCGGCCCGGATTCACGTCCGGGTGGAGTTCGCGGGCCAGTTTCCGATAGGCCTTCTTGATGTCCGCTGCGCTCGCGTCGCGAGACACGCCCAGGGTTTCGTAGTGATCGCTCACCGGTGTCGGTTCTCCTAGTGCGCCGCAGGGGCGCGGTCGATTGTGTCGTGGTGGGTCAGTCGCTCAGGATCGTCGAGATGTACTTCGCGACTGCGCGCAGCGCTGCCATCGTCGTGGGGTAGTCCATGCGGGTGGGCCCGACGATCGCCATGCGCGCTTCGACACCCTCCGCAACGTAGTTGGTCGCGACGACGGATGTCGAGGCGAAGGAGTCGAGGGGGTTCTCCGTGCCGATGCTCACGGCGACGTCGGGGCCGTCCGCGGCCATGGCGGACAGGAGTCGCAGCAGCACCACCTGCTCCTCGAACGCCTCCAGCAGCGGTCCCATGTGCTCGCCCAGGTCGCGACCGGCGCGGGCCAGGTTCGCAGTGCCCGCCATGACGAGCCTCTCCGTGCGGAAGCTGCGGGAGAGATCCGCGAGCACCGATCCGACGGCGGCCGCCGGGCCTCGCAGCTCGGGGCGGGCATCGATCGTCGCCGCGTACCGCGGGACGTCGCCCACGGGCACACCGGAGAGGGCCGAGAGGAAGAGCGACCTGAGGAGCGCCACCTCCTCCTCCGTCACCGGAGCGCCGGTGTCGACGAGGCGCTGCTCGACCTGCCCCGCATCGGTGATGAGCACCACCAGGAGGCGGGACGGGCCGATGTCGACCAACTCGATGTGGCGGACGCTGGCCCGTGAGAGTCGCGGGTACTGCACCAGGGCGACCTGGTGGGTGAGCTGTGAGAGGAGTCTCACAGTCCGATCGAGGATGTCGTCGACATCCACGGGGTGCTCGAGGACGCGCGCCACGGCACGCTTCTCTGCGGCGGACAGCGGCTTGATCTCGTCGATCCGGTCGACGAACGCCCGGTAGCCCTTGTCAGTGGGGATCCGACCGGCGGACGTGTGCGGCTGTGCGATGAGCCCGTCCTGCTCCAGCGCCGCCATGTCGTTGCGGATGGTCGCCGATGAGACGCCCAGCCGGTGGCGGTCGACGAGAGCCTTCGAGCCCACGGGCTCGTTGGTCGACACGTAGTCCTCGACGATCGCACGGAGGACCCGCGCTCGACGGTCGTCGTTCACTGCTCCTCCTTCCCCCCGGTGGGTCAGGCGTGACTCCGGGCGTGCGCCTCTGGCACTCGAGATGTACGAGTGCCAATGCTACTCGCTGAGGCTCGCGTCCTCCACCGGGAGGCCTGTGAGGAACGTCGTGCGGTCGGGCTCCGGCGCGCCTCCGGTCCGCCGCCGCGACGTCTGGCTAGCCTGATCCGATGCCCTTCCATGATCGCTACGGGCCCGATGTGCTGTCCGGAGGCCGGACGCATCGACGCCCGTCACTTCCCCAGATCCCCGCCGATCCGGGCCTCGTCGTCGAGGTCGTGGAGACCGGCTACGTCGGAGCCGTCGTCCGCGTCGAGAAGGCGCCGGGCGGCATCGCGATGGTGCTCGAGGACCGGCGCGGCAGGCGCGCGTCCTTCCCACTGGGCCCCGGCTACCTCGTCGAGGGCAGGGCATGCTCGATCGTCCGTCCTGAGCCGCGTCCGCAGCAGACCCGCGCGGGAAGCGGTGCCGGCGGCGCCGGCTCCGGCTCGCGCGGCGGACCCACGGCGGGACGGACCGCGAGCGGGTCTCGTGCGGTGGCCGGAGCCCGCGCCCGTGTGGCGCGCGGTTCGCGGATCTGGGTCGAGGGGAAGCACGACGCGGAGCTCGTCGAGCGCATCTGGGGCGAGGACCTGCGGATCGAGGGCGTCGTCGTCGAACCGCTGGGGGGCCTCGACGACCTGCCGGAGCAGATCGCGGAGTTCGGCCCCGACGCCGACCACCGGGTGGGCGTCCTCGCCGATCACATGATCCGGGGCACCAAGGAGATGCGCCTGGCGGACAGGGTCATGCGGGACCCCGCCTGGGCGGGCAACGTGCGCGTCATCGGTCACCCCTTCGTGGACGTCTGGCAGGCGGTCAGGCCCTCCGTCGTCGGCATCGCAGGGTGGCCGCAGGTCCCCCGAGGCGAGGACTGGAAGACGGGCGTGCTGCGCCGGATCGGCTGGGACCACGCGGATCACCGCGACGTCGCCCGTGCCTGGGTGCGGATCCTGCGGTCCGTCACCACGATCGCCGATGTCGAGCCGGCGCTGTCCGGCCGCGTCGAGGAGCTCATCGACTTCGTCACCGTCAACCGCCACTGATCCGCGCGGATGAGAGGATGGTGCGTGCGGTCACACACCGGGCAGCATCCACCTCACCACACGAAGGAGCTCCCATGAGCACCCCGTACGGATCCCCTCACGACGACCAGAGCGCGTACGGCCCGCAGCCGGGGGCGGACGGCTTCGGTCCTGCCGGCTACGGCGCACACCCGGGACCCGGTGCGTACGGCGCACCCGGCGCTCCGCCCCTGCGCGGGCCCCACCCGGCCGCCGCCTACGGAGACGGCTCCGCGGGCTACTGGAGGGCGTCGCAGGACGACAAGACGCTCGCGCTGCTGTCGCACCTGGGTGCGCTGCTGGTCAGTGCGATCGTCCCGCTCATCATCTTCCTCATCAAGAAGGACGACTCGCCGTTCGTCCGCGAGCACACGCGGCAGTCGCTGAATCTGCAGATCATGCTGCTGATCGCCGGGTTCGTCTCCGGACTGCTGATGTTCGTGCTCATCGGCTTCATCCTGCTGCCGCTCGTCGTCATCACCGGCTGGGTGTTCCAGATCATCGCCGCCGTCAAGGCCTACAACGGCCAGATGTACCGGATCCCCTTCGTCATCGACATCATCAGGTGAGGAGGTGATCGGACAGGATCCGCACGATCCCGTCCGCGAGCAGCCGTCCCCGCAGGGTGAGGTGGATCCTCTTCTGCGCCAGGGTCTGCGGCGCGAGCAGCCCGTCCGCGAGCAACCGGCTGATGTGCGGGCGGGCTGACGTCGCCAGGCGGTCGAGGGGGAACTCCCCGTCGATGCGTGCGGCGAGCATCAGATCCTCGAGTGCACGGGTGTCATCGTCGAGCACTTCTCGCCCCACTGCGGGCGAGTCGCCCCGGCCCAGGCGATCCGCCCACGCCCGGGGGTGCTTCGCATTCCACCAGCGCACTCCGCCCACGTGCGAATGGGCGCCGGGACCGTAGCCCCACCAGTCGGCGTTCCGCCAGTAGGCGAGGTTGTGCTCGCACCGCGTGCGGTCCCCGGTCGAGAAGTTGCTCACCTCGTACCAGCGGAGCCCGGCTTCGGCGAGCAGCTCGTCCGCGAGCTCATACTTCTCCGCGAGGTCGTCCTCGTCGGGCATCGGCAGCTCACCGCGGCGGACCTGCATGCCCATGCGCGTTCCCGGTTCGACGATGAGCGAGTACGCGGACACATGATCGGGCTGATGCTCGAGCACCGCTTCGAGGCTGGTGCGCCAGTCGGCCGGGGACTCCCCCGGAGTGCCGTAGATGAGGTCGAGGCTCACATCCAGCCCGGCGGCCCGCGCCGCCCGGACCACCTCGCCGATGCGCGCTGGATCGTGCGTGCGGTCCAGGGTACGCAGCACGTGGGGAACCGCTGACTGCATGCCGAACGACACGCGGGTGAAGCCCGCATCGGCGAGGGTCTGCAGGTATGCGGCGTCCACGCTGTCCGGGTTCGCCTCTGTCGTCACCTCAGCGCCTGCGGCGAGCCCGAACCCCGCACGGAGGTCGTCGAGCACGCCCGCAAGAGTCTGCGCCGGCAGGAGTGTCGGGGTGCCGCCGCCGAAGAAGACCGTGTCGAAGGAGCGGCCCGTGAGCGGCGTGTCTGCGACCACGTCACGGGAGAGTGCGATCTCACGGGAGAGCTGATCGCGGTAGTCCGCGCGATTGGCACCCGGTCCCAGCTCATCCGCCGTGTAGGTGTTGAAGTCGCAGTACCCGCACCGCACCCGGCAGTACGGGACGTGGACGTAGGCGCTGAAGGTGTCGCGGCCCGCTCGTGCGCGCGCGGCGTCCGGCAGCCCGCCGTCCAGCGGCGGGACATCCCCTTCGGGCTGAGCAGGCACTCCTACTTCTTGTCCGACTTCTTGTCCGGCGCGGAGTCGTCGGACGACAGCGCGGCGATGAAGGCTTCCTGCGGGACTTCGACGCTGCCCACCATCTTCATGCGCTTCTTGCCCTCCTTCTGCTTCTCCAGCAGCTTGCGCTTGCGGCTGATGTCGCCGCCGTAGCACTTCGAGAGCACGTCCTTGCGGATGGCGCGGATGGTCTCGCGCGCGATGATGCGCGAGCCGATGGCGGCCTGGATGGGCACTTCGAACTGCTGGCGCGGGATGAGGCCGCGGAGCTTGCCCGCCATCGACACCCCGTACGAGTAGGCCTTGTCCTTGTGCACGATGGCGGAGAACGCATCGACGTGATCGCCGTGCAGCAGGATGTCGACCTTGACCAGATCCGACGACGCCTCGCCGTCGTCCTGGTAGTCGAGCGAGGCATACCCCTTCGTCCGCGACTTGAGCGCGTCGAAGAAGTCGAAGACGATCTCCGCCAGCGGCAGTCGGTAGCGCAGCTCCACACGATCCTCGGACAGGTAGTCCATCCCGAGCATCTGGCCGCGCTTGCCCTGGCACAGCTCCATGACTGCACCCACATAGTCGCTGGGCGTGAGGATCGTCCCGCGCACCATCGGCTCGTGGACCTCCTTGATCTTGCCCTCCGGGTATTCGGACGGGTTCGTCACGGTGTGCTCCGCGCCGTCCTCCATGACGACCCGATACACGACGGAGGGTGCGGTGGAGATGAGCGAGAGGTCGAACTCGCGCTCGAGCCGCTCACGGATGATCTCGAGGTGCAGGAGGCCCAGGAACCCGCAGCGGAAGCCGAAGCCCAGCGCCGTCGACGTCTCCGGCTCGTACGCGAGGGATGCATCGTTGAGCTTGAGCTTGTCGAGCGCGTCGCGCAGGACCGGATAGTCCGAGCCGTCGATCGGGAACAGGCCGGAGAACACCATCGGCATGGGGTCCGCGTAGCCGGGCACGGACTGCTCCGCGGGCCTGCGGGAGTTCGTGACCGTGTCTCCGACCTTCGACTGGCGCACGTCCTTGACGCCGGTGATGAGGTACCCGACCTCACCGACGCCCAATCCCTTCGAGGGGACGGGCTCCGGGGAGGAGACGCCGATCTCCTGGAGTTCGTACGCGGTGCCCGTCGACATCATCTCGACCTTCTCCCGGGGAGAGAACTGACCGTCGACGACGCGCACGTACGTGACGACGCCGCGATAGGTGTCGTAGACGGAATCGAAGATCATCGCGCGTGAGGGCGCGTCCGCGTCGCCGACGGGCGCGTCGATCTGCTCGACGATGCGGTCGAGCACGTCCTCCACGCCTTCTCCGGTCTTGCCGGACACCCGGAGGACGTCGTCCGGGTCGACGCCGATGAGGTTCGCGATCTCCAGTGCGTACTTCTCCGGCTGCGCGGAGGGCAGGTCGATCTTGTTGAGGATCGGGATGATCGTGAGGTCGTTCTCCATGGCGAGGTAGAGGTTCGCGAGCGTCTGCGCCTCGATGCCCTGCGCCGCGTCCACCAGCAGCAGTGCGCCTTCGCATGCGGCGAGCGATCGTGAGACCTCGTACGTGAAGTCGACGTGGCCTGGGGTGTCGATCATGTTGAGGGCGTACGGCGTGCCGTCCACCTCCCACGGCATCCGGACGGCCTGCGACTTGATCGTGATGCCGCGCTCGCGCTCGATGTCCATGCGGTCCAGATACTGCGCCCTCATGTTGCGGGGCTGCACGGCTCCGGTGATCTGGAGCATCCTGTCCGCCAGTGTGGACTTCCCGTGGTCGATGTGGGCGATGATGCAGAAGTTCCGGAGCAGTTCCGGCGGGGTCGCCGCGACATCGATCCGCTTCCGCGACTCATCGCTCACCTGAGGTGCCATGTGTCTTCCGACGTCCTCTCATTCGAATCAAAGCCTCATTCTCCCACGATCGTCGACCCCCCGCGAACCGCCGCGACCAGCGGTGGTGCGCTTGCACGCGCGCGGCGCGCGACTCCGGCTACCCTGCACGCATGAGCCTCCTGCGCCCGAGCGGTCGACTCCTGTCCGTCATGACGGCGAACCTCCGATACCCGGCCCGTGATGGGCACCCCTGGACCGAGCGCCTCCCGCTGTGGGCCGATCTCCTCTCTGCCGAGACTCCGCACGTGATCGGCACGCAGGAGGGCGTCCTGGATCAGCTCGAGGGACTCGTGGGACGCCTGCCCTCTCACTACGCGTGGGTGGGCGAGGGGCGCGCCGGCGGGAACGACGGGGAGTTCACCGCGGTCATCTTCGACACCCGGCGCCTGGACGCTGAGTCGGTCGACGTCAGCTGGATCTCGCAGACCCCCGATGTCCCGGGGTCGCGGTCGTGGGGGTCGTCCCATCCGCGCACCATCACCCGCGTCGACTTCCGCGACAGGGTGGGAGGACGCCGCTTCCGGCTCCTCAACGTCCACGTCGACCATCGGTCGGATCGCGCGCGCCCCCACGCCGCGCGCATGCTGCTCGACGGAGCGCGCGAGGCCCTCGCGCAGCACCGGGAGGTCGTCGTCACCGGCGACTTCAACGCAGACCAGGACCACGACCTGCACCGCATGCTCACGGCGGACGGAACTCTCGCGGACGCCGCACTGAGCGCGCCCGAGGCTGCGGTGCTCGATGCGGACGTCGACACCTTCCACTTCTATCGGGGCGTCCGGCGGGGCGGGCGACGGATCGACTGGCTCCTCCATTCCGGCGGTCTCGCTGCGACCGCGGCGGGGACCAACACGTTCGCGCGCGACGGGAGGTTCCCCAGTGACCACTTCCCGGTCCAGGCGCTCCTGCGATGGGATACCGACGAGTAGGCTGACGGCATGAACTGGAAGAGCCTCGCCCAGCGCGCCGTGCGCGTCGGCGTTCGGCAGGGAATCGGCTACATGCGCAGGTCGGGGAAGGACACGTCCGTCCTGCGTGCCGTCGACTCGCTGCTTCGGAACGGCGACACGTCCTCCTCAGAACCCACCCGCTCCAGCCGGCGCGGAGGAAACCCGCACGACGACCCACGGGCCCGCGCTGGAGGGGGTGCCCGCGGAGGTCGGACCGGAGCCGATCAGCGCGCGGAGCACGCCCGCTCGCGTCGCGCCGCTCGTCCCAAGCCCGCTCAGCGCTTCCCGAAGCGACCGGCCGGGGGCTACCCGGGGGACTTCCGCGGTCGGATCAAGCCGGTCTACTCACCGGACCTGGACGGCAGCCCCGATCCCGGCGAGGTCGTGTGGGGCTGGGTCCCCTACGAAGAGGACCACTCACAGGGCAAGGACCGCCCGATCCTCCTCATCGGCCGCGACGGCGCGTGGCTCCTGGGGCTCATGCTGACGAGCAAGGACAACGTCCCCGGCGGAGTGGGCGACACCCGCACCGATGAGCACGGCACGCCGTACATCAATATCGGCACGGGTGAGTGGGACTCGCAGAAGAGGCCCTCCGAGGTGCGCCTGGACCGGATCATCCGGATCGAGCCGTCCGCCGTCCGCCGCGAGGGCGCCGTCATGCCGATGGATCGATTCTCCGCCGTCGTCGACTCCGTCCGCACGGACTGATCTCGACCGGCTGCGGTTCGCTCGAATCGCGGCTCATCCTGTACGATCATCTGCTGTACGTCCGTCTGGGTGTGTCTCACCCGAAGGTCGGGCGGACGTCACCTCTGAAGATCGTCGGCCGGTGTTTCCCCGCCGGACCGGCACAGATCGGATGAGAGCCCTCACGACCATGATCACTGACACGAAAGAGTGTTGACGTTGGCAAACATCAAGTCGCAGATCAAGCGGAACCTCACGAACGAGAAGGCGCGACTCCGCAACCGCGAAGTCCGCAGCGAAGTGAAGACCGCAATCCGCGCCGTGCGCGAGCAGATCGCCGCCGGTGACACCGCCTCTGCACAGACCGCTCTCCAGAATGCCTCGCGCAAGCTGGACAAGGCTGTGTCGAAGGGTGTTCTGCACAAGAACAATGCAGCCAACCGCAAGTCGAATCTCGCGAAGAAGGTCAACGCTCTCTGAGCATGATCGACTGAAGCGCGTTCGACGCGGGCAAGGGCCGTCCTCCTCCGGGAAGGCGGCCCTTGTGCTGTGTCGAGTGCACGTGCTGTGTCGACTGCGGGTGCTGTGTCGACTGCACGTTCGGTGCCGCGCGCTGGGCGGCGATCACCGCGCCCGGGACTGTTGGCACACGTAGGCGACGAGGTACTCCACCGCGTACACCGGATCGCGCCCGCCGCCCTTCACCGCCGCGTCGGCGTCTGCTGCGGCGAGGATCGCCCGCCCCAGTGCCACCGGATTCCACGCGCGCGATTCCCTCCTGGCGCGGTCCACCTGCCACGGCGCCATCCCCAGCTCCGCCGCGAGCGACGCCGGTGATCCCGACAGCCCCTCCACCTTCGCCAGGTTCCTCAGCTTGAGTGCGACGGCGGCGACGATCGGGACGGGATCCGCTCCCGTCGCCAGTGCGTGGCGCAGCAGCGAGAGCGCCTCCCCGGTCCGGCCGGTGCAGGCCGCGTCTGCGACCTTGAAGCCCGTCGCCTCGATCCTGCCGCCGTAGTACGCGTCGACGACATCGGCGTCCACCGCGCCCTCCGTGTCCGTCAGCAGCTGACGCACACCGGCGTCGAGCTCGGACAGGTTCGCGCCCAGCGCGTTCATCAGTGCCGCGAGGCCGTCCTGAGTGAGGGTGCGCTTGGCCCGGGAGAACGCGTCCTGTGCGTACTTCGCACGATCCGCCTCGCTCTTGAGCACTCCGACGTCGACTGCGGGTGCACCCGCCGCCGTGAGGGCCTTCAGCAGCCGCGCACCGCGCTGTCCGCCCTTGTGCTCGAGCACCACGACCATGTCGGGATTCGGATCCTCGACGTAGGCGAGGGCGTCCTTGAGGAAGTCGTCGTTCATCGTCGCGAGGTCGCTCACGACGATGAGCCCGTGAGCGGAGAAGAGCGACGGGGCCGCAGCGGCGGACAGGGAGCCGGCCTCATAGGACGAGGCGTCGAGGTGCACCGGATCGACGTCCGTGTGCTTCCTCTTCACCGCCTGCACGATCCTGCTCCTGGCATTGCGGAGGAGCACGTCCTCGCCGCCGGACAGGAGCACCAGGGGGGCCGGAACCGCTCGGTGCCACGCCACTGTCGTCTTCTTCGCTGCCACGGATCCAGACTATCGTCCGGCGGGGACACCGCAGTCCCTCGCACCGCCCACCAGGGTGAGCTCCGCCGTCAGCGCGATGCTCCCGCACAGGTCGGTGCGCAGCACCGGCGCCGGGCCGAACGCCTCGAGCGCCTTGCGTGCGGGATGGCCGTAGGTGTTCCCCGCGCCGACGGACACCACCCCCACGCGGGCTGCTGAGGCGCGGAAGAATGCGGGTGACGTGTCAGCGCTGCCGTGGTGCGGGGCGACGAGCACGTCGACGGGAGCGTGCGCCGTCAGCTCCTGCACCATGCGCAGCTGCTGCTTCTCCCCCACGTCACCGGGGAGGAGGATGCTGAGTCCGTCCACCTCCACGAGCAGCACGAGCGAGGCCGCGTTGCCGTCACTGATCGCTGACTCGTCGGCGGGAGGCCAGAGGACGCGAGCCGTGATGCCCGCCGGAAGGAGCGCCGCCGGCAGCTCTTCTCCCGCTGCCGCCGGCGCGGCGACTGTGGCGACAGCGCGCGTGCGTGCTGCCTCCGGAGAATCCGCCAGTGCGCGCGGATGGACGACGACGGCTTCGTCCACCGCCTCCACGGCGGCAGGCAGCGCCGCGACGTGATCGGCGTCGAAGTGCGACAGGGCGATCGTGAGGCGAGTGATGCCTGCACCCTCCATGCAGGCGGCGAGCAGCGCGGGGTCGTCTCCGGTGTCCACGAGCAGGGCATGGTCGCGCGGGGCGTCCCGGCTCCGGATGAGTGCGGCACTCCCCTGCCCGACGTCGCACACGACGATCGACCAGGCACCCCGGCCCGTCGCGGTCACGACCGGTACCGCAAGTCCGGCGAGGAGACAGGACACCGCCACGAGTGCGCCCGCGGTCCGTGCGCGGCGGCGCCCCAGGAGTGCGCACGCAAGACCCGCGACCATCCCCGCGGCCACGACGACTCCCCCGGGGCCCGTCGGCCAGCCGAGCGCTGCACCGGGAAGCGACGCGCACCCATGGGCGATGACGGTGATCCACCACGCCGCCGCCGCACCGAGCGCTCCAGCCGTGCGCGCGAGCAGGTGGGGCGGCATGCCGAGCGCGTCGGGGAGTGCCGCTGCGATGCCTTCGAGCCCGAGTCCTGCGAGCCCCAGCACGGTCGCCGGTGCGACCGCCGGCGCGGCTGCGACGTTCGCGAGCACCGCCCAGGGGCTGACGGTCGGGTCGAGGACGACGAGCAGCGGCGTGCACCCGGCCTGTGCCGCCACGGGCACCGCCAGCGCGACCGCGACCGGGCGCGGCATCCCGCGGTCGGTGAGCGCACGGGTGAGCGGCGGCGACAGGACGACGAGAGCCGCTGTCGCGCACACGGACAGCCCGAACCCGATCTCCGTCGCCAGATGCGGGCGCCCAATGAGCAGCACGGTCACCGCAGTGGCGAGCACCGCGAGCGTGGGTGTCCCTGCGGGCCGCAGGATGCCCACCGCCACGAGAGAGGCCATCGCGGTCGCGCGCATGACGCTGGGCTCCGGCCCGACGATGAACACGTACCCCGCCGTCACGGCCGCCGCCGGCAGGATGCGGACCCACCAGGGAGTGCGCAGGCGAGCACACAGCGCCACCACGACACCCGCGACGATGAGGATGTTCGACCCGGACACCGCCGTGAGGTGGGTCAACGACACCGTGCGCATCGCTTCTGCGAGCGCTGGGTGGATGTGCGCGACGTCGCCCACCACGAGGCCTGGCAGCAGATCACCGCCCGCATGCGTGCCGACTCCGGAGACCTCGGCGAGTCCCGCGCGCAGATCGGCGCGGATCCGCCACCGGGCACCGGGGTCCTCGCGCACCTCGGCACTCACGAGCCCCGCCAAGTCGTCGTCCCACCAGTCCAGCTCCACGCGGAGAACGGACCCCGCCGGTGGGGGCGGCTGCTCGGAGACGACCGTCACCCTGCCCGTCTCCCCGGTCGCCACGCTGCGGAAGCGACCCGACTGGGTCTCCTGCGGGTCCGTCACGACGGTGACGAGCGCGGCCTCCGGACGTGGAGCGTCCTCGAGCATGAGCGCGTGCGCACCCGCGACGAGCACGGACAGCCCCAGCGCTGCGAGGAGCCCGCCGACGACTGGTCCGATCATCCGCGACGCACGCCGCCTGTGTGAGGAGCGCCGGGCGGTGGCCGGGCGGTGCACGAGCACGAGCACAGCGCCCAGCAGAGCGCAGCACAGGCCCGCGATCACGATGGGGAGCCCGGCCGCGGCGATCGCCGCCCATGCGCCCGCCGCGGCCGCGATGGCGCGCGCCGTCCCGATCCTCTCGAAGACGATCCTGCCGCACCACGAACCCCACGTGCGCAGTGCCGTCGTCATGCGTGCTGGTCCGGACGGTGCCGTCGAGCGCTCCTCATCCGACCGTGACGCTGTCACGGATCCTGCTGAGGGTGGCGTCGCCGATCCCGCTGACGTCGAGCAGTTCGTCGACCGTGGTGAAGCGACCGATCGCGTCCCTGTGGTCGAGGATCGACTGCGCTGTCACCGGACCGACCCCCGGCAGCGTCTCGAGTGCCGCGAGGTCAGCGCTGTTGAGGTCGACCAGGACCCCGCCTGCACCACCAGGCCCAGCTCCACCAGGCCCAGCACCGCCCGATCCTGCACCGGCAGCATCCGTCCCGGACCCGGCACCGCCGGGGTCCGCGCCTCCCGCATCGCCCGGGGCGATCTCCTCCCCCGGTCGGGGGACGCGGATCTGCTCACCGTCGACGAGCACGCGTGCGAGGTTCAGCACGTCCACATCGGCGTGCTCCGACGCGCCGCCGGCGGCGTCGAGGGCGTCCGACACCCGTGCGCCGGGTGGCAGCTCGACGACACCGGGAGCGGCCACCGCACCGACGACGTGGACGACGATCGGCCCGGCAGATGCGGCCTCACCCGCGCCATCGCTCTCAGCACCGCTCCCTGCGGCCGCCGCGGTCCCGTCCCCGGTCGTCTGAGCTCCGCCCGACGCGTCTGCCTCCGACGCATCGGCCTCCGAGGCATCGGCCTGGGCGGCTTCCCACGAGCCAGCGGACTCCTCAGAGGCAAGAGGATCGGCACCTCGCAGCAGCGACGGAGCCAGGACGAGCACCAGGACGCCCGTGAGCACAGCTCCCAGTAGGCAGAGCAGAACCGTCTTCGACAGCCACGGGCGGGTGCCCGTCACAGCCGGTTCGTCCTCCTCACAGTCGTCACCGAGATCGCCATCGAAGTCGTCATCGGGGTCAGCCACGCCCTCGCCGAGGTCGTCCGCGGGTGACCAGCCCCGTTCGCCGCTGCGGGCCAGCAGCGACGAGAACCTCTCTGCGGGTGATGGGCTCATGCGCCCACGATCGCCTCCGTGACCGTGCCCCGGAAGTCCACTCCCTCACCGGTGGACGACGGTCCGCACATCCCCGGCACGTGTGACGCGTGGTTGCGCCTCGCCGTCAGTGTCCTGTGACCGCCAGTGGATCAGCTGCGACCTCGGACGACGATCCCCACTGCGCCGGGCCCCACGTGCGCGGTGAGCACCGGCGACAGCACGTCCGCGCTGATTCCCCAGCCCTCTGCACGCGCGGCCTCCTCCATCCGGGCGTGCACCTCCCGCGCAGCGTCGTCCGCGTCGTCCAGCGATCCCTCCGAGACGAGGACCGTCACGTCGGCGGACCCCATCGCACGGGCGGCGGCCAGCGCGTCTGTGATCATGCGTGCGTGTGCCTTGCGCACGGTCCGCACCCGCGCGGTGGCGTCGACCAGCCCGTCGCGCAGGCCGAGCACGGGGACGATCGAGAGTGCACGACCCAGCAGGGACGCGGCACGACCGATCCGACCGCCGCGCTCCAGATGCTCCAGCGTCGCGGGGCAGAACACCACGAAGGTCTCGTCACGGAGGTAGTCCTCCGCCGCGGAGCGCAGCGCGGCCGGGCCCCGGCCCTCGGAGACGCCGTCGACGATGACGAGGGCGGCGCCCCCGGCCGCGGCGGACGTCGTGCGGGTGTCGATCACGGTGACGGGCACGTCGAGCTGCGCTCCGGCCGCCTCCGCGGATCCGTGGGTGCCCGACAGCGCCGCCGACAGGGTGAGCACGATGATGTGGTCGGACCCCAGCTCACGCAGGCGGTGGAACGCTTCCATGAACGCGTGGACCGTCGGCATCGAGGTGCTGACGCGGGCACCGCCCACCATCGCCTCGCAGAGTGCGGACGCTGCGAGCTCCCCATCCACGTGCTCGACGTCGTCGACGATCACGGACAGCGGCACGACCGCGAACCTCCCCTCGAGCACGTGTGAGATGCGCGCGCGCTCGTCGGGGGTGAGCAGCACCGTCGAATCGACGATCAGGCCGATTCCCGACGCGCCGTCATCCTCGCCGGGACGCCGGCGCCGTCCGTGCGGTGCTGCGCCCGCCGCGCTCATGGTCGGCCGAGTGCGCGGTACGTCCAGCCTGCGCCGCGCCATGCGGCGGGATCGAGCACGTTGCGGCCGTCGAGCAGACGCGGCTGCGCCACGAGCTCCTTCAGGGCGACGGGGTCGAGTTCCCGGTACTGCGACCACTCGGTGAGCAGGAGGACGAGGTCCGCTCCGGTGAGCGCGGTGGTGAGGTCCTCCTCGTAGGTGAGCTCCGGCTCGCGGCGACGCGCGTTCTCAAGCCCCTGCGGATCCGTGACCGTGACGATCGCACCCTGTGCGTGCAGCGCCGCGGCGACGGCCAGTGCGGGGGAATCGCGCGTGTCGTCGCTGTCGGGTTTGAAAGCGGCACCGAGCACCGTGATGCGGACGCCCTCGATGTCACCGTCGCAGACGCCGAGCGCCAGCTCGACCATCCGCTCACGACGACGGAGGTTGATCGCATCGATCTCCTTGAGGAAGCTCACGGCCTCCCCTGCGCCCAGATCGTCGGCCCGGGCGATGAAGGCGCGGATGTCCTTCGGCAGGCAGCCGCCGCCGAAGCCCAGACCCGCGTTGAGGAACTTGCGGCCGATCCGGTCGTCGATGCCGATCGCGTCCGCCAGCACGGTGACGTCGCCTCCGGCGGATTCGCACAGCTCCGCCATCGCGTTGATGAACGAGATCTTCGTCGCCAGGAACGAATTCGCCGCGGTCTTGACGAGCTCTGCTGTCGGGTAGTCGGCGACGATGCGGGGTGTGCCGCGGTCAAGGACCGTCGCATACACCTCGTCGAGCTGCTGCGTCGCGCGCTCGCCGGGCTCGCCGTCCGGCACTCCGTACACCAGTCGGTCGGGACGCAGCGTGTCCTGCACCGCCTTGCCCTCGCGGAGGAACTCAGGGTTCCACGCGAGTTCCGCGCCGGTCGCGCGCACCTTCCCCGCGAGCTCCGCCGCGGTGCCGACGGGCACCGTCGACTTGCCGACGACCAGATGGCCCGGGCCGATGTGCGGGAGGATCGAATCGACCGCCGCGTGCACGTACGTGAGGTCCGCGTGCAGGCCGTCCGCACGCTGCGGTGTCCCCACGCAGACGAAGTGGACCGTGGCCGGCGCGACTGCGGACGGGTCCGAGGTGAACGACAGCCGGTCGCCGTCCTGGGTCTGCTCCAGCAGCTCCGGCAGTCCGGGCTCGAAGAACGGCGCGCGCGCCGCCGACAGCTCCGCGAGCTTCCGCTCATCGACGTCCACACCGATCACCGTGTGACCGATCGACGCCATGGATGCCGCGTGCACGGCTCCGAGGTATCCCACACCCACCACGGACACAGTCGTCATGGCGCTCCTTCTCATCGTCGTGCTCGCGTACAGGCGACGCGCGGTACGCGCATCAGCTTAGGCGACACCGGCCGCGCAGGTACTCTGAGGGAGTGAAGCGTATCGGTGACTTCCTCGTCAACACCCCGTCCGCCGTCGTCGTGGCCGCCGCGGGGGCGATCCTGCTCGTCTGCGCACTCATCCCGCCGCTCCACGGGATCGCGTGGGTGCTGCTCCTGCTCGCCGTGCTGCTCGTGCTCGGGGCTGTCATCGGGTGGTCGCGCACGTGGACGCATCTCCAGGATCGCATCGACGCGCTCGTGTCCGAGGCCGCGAGCGCTCACGACGACTACATCCCGGTCGAGCTGAGCCAGACACCGCAGGAGGAGCTCGCACGGGCGGACGCGAAGATCGCCGCGGACATCGAGGCGACGTTCCCGGAGGACGACGGGATCGTCCGCAGACTCCGGATCGAGGCGGAGGTCACCGACTTCCCGGAGGAGCTCACGGCGCCCCTGACCGCGTTCCTCGCGGATAACTCGCACACGCGGTTCGACGAGCCCCAGGTCCATCGCGCCTTCATGTCCCTCTATCGCGCAGCTCGTGCGCTCGATCAGTGGATCCGCACGGAGACCGCTCAGTTCGACGGTCAGCGCGTGCTGGTCCCGGGCGACACCCGTGAGGGCGGCTGGCAGTCCTTCGCCGATGCCAAGCGCTCCGGGGAGGAGCACGCGGACGCATTCCTCACGGCGCGGTCGGAGTTCTCCCGCGTCGTCCTCGTGAGCAGCCTCCTCGAGGACTGACCCGGATCATCACCGACGACTGACCGCTCCCGAGGTCCACCACCGGTCGTCGCTCACCACCAGTCGTCGTCGGGTCCCGGAGGGGTGCGGCGCTTGTGCTCGGACACGGAGAACTTCTCTGTGAGAGTCCGCGTGACGGTCGCGGGCACGTCACGGCCCTCCAGGAAATCATCGATCTCCGCGTAGCTCACACCCAGTGAGCTCTCGTCGGTCTCCCCCGGCGACTCATCGAGCAGATCAGCCGTGGGCACCTTCTCCCACAGGCGGTCGGGGCTGCCGAGAGCACGCAGCATCGCGGCCCCCTGCCGCTTCGTCAGCCCGGCGAGGGGGACGAGGTCCGCGGCACCGTCGCCGAACTTCGTGAAGAACCCGGTCAGCGCCTCGGCCGCGTGGTCGGTGCCCGCCACCAGGGACCCTCGCGCGCCCGCGACCGCGTACTGCGCGATCATGCGCATCCGTGCCTTCACGTTGCCGCGGTGGAAGTCCGCAAGAGGACGCCCGGTGGCCTCGTCATGAGTCCTGACCAGGGCGTCGGTCGCGGGCTGCACGTCGAAGTCGACGATCTCGTCCGGCCGGATGAAATCGAGTGCGAGCGACGCGTCGGCGGCGTCCTGCTGTGATCCGTACGGCAGGCGCAGCGCACAGAAGCGTGCCCGCATCCCCTGCTGCCGCAGGTCTTCGGCCGCCAGCTGGCAGAGTCGACCGGCGAGGCTGGAATCCTGGCCGCCGGAGATCCCGACGACGAATCCCCGGGATCCGGTCCGGCGCGCGTACTCGACGAGGAAGCTGATCCGCCGCTCGACCTCCGCATGCGGATCGATGGAGGGGCGCACGCCCAGTGCGGAGCGGATCGCTGCGGGTGTCGGGGTGATCATACGACCAGCATAGCCCGGCCCCGCAGCGGCCCGCTCAGGTGTCGGGTGTCAGGCGTCCGGCACGATGTTGACGAGCTTGGGCGCCTTGACGATCACCTTCCGCACACCGGCCCCGTCGAGTGCCCGCACAGCACCGGGCGACTCGAGCGCCAGGCGCTCCAGGTCGTCCGCGGAGATGTCCGGGGCGACCTCGAGCCGTGCGCGGACCTTGCCCTTCACCTGCACGACCGCTGTGACGGTGTCCGCCACGAGGTGTGCCTCATCCGCCACAGGGAAGTCCTCGTACGTGAGGGTCTCCTCGTGGCCGAGCTGCTCCCAGATCTCCTCCGCGATGTGCGGGGCGAGCGGGGCGAGCATGAGGGTCAGCGGCTCCACCGCCTCACGCGGGGCGGATGCCGACTTGGTGAGGTGGTTCGTGAGCACGATGAGCTTCGACACCGCCGTGTTGTTGCGGAAGTTCTCCAGGTCGTCCCGCACCCCGGCGATCGTCTGGTGCAGGACCCGCAGGGTCTCCGCATCCGCCGGCTCGTCGGTGACGCGCAGGGCGCCGGACTCCTCATCGATCACGAGCCGCCAGACGCGCTGGAGGAAGCGGTGGGCGCCCACGACCGCACGGGTCTCCCAGGCACGCGACACCTCGAGCGGTCCCATCGACATCTCGTAGACGCGGAACGTGTCCGCACCGTACTGCTCGTACATCTCATCGGGAGTCACGACGTTCTTGAGCGACTTGCCCATCTTGCCGTACTCGCGGCTGACCTGCTCCCCGGCGAACCACCAGGTGGAGGTGCCGTCGTCGCCGACCCGCTCCTCGACCTCGTCCGCAGGGACGTACACGCCGCGTGCGTCGGTGAAGGCGTAGGCCTGGATGTACCCCTGGTTGATGAGGCGGTGGAACGGCTCGAACGACGTGGAGTGACCCAGGTCGAAGAGCACCTTGTGCCAGAACCGCGAGTACAGGAGGTGGAGCACGGCATGCTCGACGCCGCCCACGTAGAGGTCTGCACCGCCGGCCGGCTTCGCGCTGTTCGGCCCCAGCCAGTACGTCTCGTTCTCAGGCGCCGCGAACGCCTCGGCGTTGTGCGGGTCGGCGTAGCGGAACTGGTACCAGGAGGAGCCCGCCCAATTCGGCATGGTGTTCGTGTCGCGACGGTAGGTGCGCGGACCGTCGCCCAGGTCCAGGGTCACCTCGACCCACTCGCGGTTCCGGCTCAGCGGAGCCTCCGGATCGCTGTCCACGTCGTCGGCGGCGAACGTGCGCGGCGAGAAGTCCGGCACCTCGGGCAGGTCGACCGGGAGCAGCTCGTCGGGGATCGCGTGCGGCGAGCCGTCCTCGTCGTAGACGATCGGGAAGGGCTCTCCCCAGTAGCGCTGGCGGGAGAACAGCCAGTCGCGCAGGCGGTACTGGGTCGACGCCTCGGCGAGCCCCTTGCCCTCGAGCCACGCGAGCGTGCTCGCCTTCGCCTCCTCGATGGTCGTGCCGTTGAGGTCGATCTCGTCGTTCGCGGAGTTGATCTTCGCGCCGTCGCCCGTGAACACGGTGTCCTCGTCGTGGTCGGCGGGCGGCTGGACCGTGCGGATGTAGGGCAGCCCGAACGCCTTCGCGAAGTCCCAGTCCCGCGCGTCCTCACCGGGCACGCCCATGACAGCGCCCGTGCCGTAGTTCATGAGCACGTAGTCGGCGACGAACACCGGCAGGCTCGCGCCGGTCGCCGGGTTCTCGACGTAGGTGCCGGTGAAGACGCCGGTCTTCGTCCGGTCCTCCTGCCGCTCGACCGGGGTCTTCGCGGCGGCCGCGCGACGGTAGGCGGCGACGGCCTCGCGCGGGGTCGCGGCACCGCCGCGCCAGGACTCCGGGACTGACGCGTCCCACGCGTCGAGCGTCAGCACGTCGACCAGGGGGTGCTCCGGCGACAGGACCAGGTAGGTCGTCCCGAACAGGGTGTCGGCCCGCGTCGTGTAGACCTCGATCTCCACGGAGTCTGCCGGGTACCGCAGCAGCGCTCCGGTGGACCTGCCGATCCAGTTGCGCTGCATCTGCTTGACCGCGTCCGGCCACTCGACGAGGTCCAGATCGTCCGCCAGACGATCCGCGTACGCCGTGATGCGCATGTTCCACTGGCGCAGGCGCCGGGTGAACACGGGGAAGTTCCCCCGTTCGGAGCGGCCCTCCGGGGTGACCTCCTCGTTCGCGAGGACGGTGCCCAGTCCCGGGCACCAGTTCACCGGCGAATCGGAGATGTAGGCCAGGCGGTGCTCCTGGAGGACGTCTTCGCGCTCTGCGGCGGTGAGATCCGACCATCCGCGGTCACGGCCCGTCGCACGGCCGTCCTCGAACTGGCTGATGAGTGTCTCGATCGGACGCGCGGCGCCCGCCCCGTCGGCGGCCTCCGGGTCGTACCAGCTGTTGAAGATCTGCAGGAAGATCCACTGCGTCCAGCGCACGAAGTCGGGATCCGTGGTCGAGAACGTGCGATCGGCGTCGTGCCCCAGACCCAGCCGGGACAGCTGCCGCCGCATGTTCGCGATGTTCTCTTCCGTCGTCACCCGCGGGTGCTGGCCCGTCTGGACGGCGAACTGCTCTGCGGGCAGGCCGAAGGAGTCGTAGCCGAGCGCGTGCATCACGTTGTGGCCGCGCATGCGGTGGTACCGGGCGTAGACGTCGGTGGCGAGGTACCCCAGGGGGTGGCCGACGTGCAGTCCCCTGCCGGACGGGTAGGGGAACATGTCCATCAGGTAGACGTGGTCCCGCTCGCTCCGATCGGCACGCGCTGCCGCGTCCGGGCCCGCGCCCACCGCGAGGTCTCCCACCGGATTGGGAGCGGAGAAGGTCTTCTCCTCCGCCCAGCGGCGCTGCCACTTCCCCTCGATCCGATCCGCAAGAGCGGCGTCGTACCGATGGTCGACGGGGCTCGTCTGATCGGATGAAGCGGTCATCAGCGGGGATCCTTCCGGAGGCAGGCGTAGGGACCATCCCATCCTAGACCTGTCGGGCCGCGCGGAGTCGGGCACGACTGCAGACCGCTCGAGTTTCGTGACGGAGGTTACGTCCCAGTACGATGAGGGTTCCGCACCGCTGCAGAGAGGTACCACCATGGGCTCGATGACAATGCCGCAGACCGAGACGCCGGGCGACGGGATCGACTTCCGGCTCGGCGATTCGATCACCGATGTCCTCCTCGACCGCGTTCAGGCCGATCCAGCCGCTCCGCTGATGCTGCGCGAGACATCGCCGGGCGAGTGGGAGGACGTGAGCGGTGCTCAGTTCGTCGAGGACGTCGCCTCCGTCGCGAAGGGCCTCATCGCGGCCGGCCTGGAGCCGGAGGGCGGCGTCGCACTGTTCGGTGCGACCTCGTACGAGTGGACGGTCTGCGACTACGCCATCTGGTTCGCCGGCGGCGTGACGGTCCCCTTCTACGACTCCTCCTCACGCGATCAGCTCGGCTGGATGATCGAGGATGCCGGTGTGCGGTTCGGCCTCGTCCACACGCGCGAGCACGCGGATCGCGCACGCGCCGGCGCCCAGGACGCGGGGATCACGGCCGGCACGGTGCCCGTCTGGGTGTTCGGGGAGGACGGCCTCGACGAGCTCCGCACGCTCGGCGCGGCCGTCACCGATGACGAGCTCGAATCCCGTCGGTCGGCCGTCACGCCCGACACGACGGCGACCCTCATCTACACCTCCGGCACGACCGGTCGCTCGAAGGGCTGCGTGCTCACGCACGGGAACTTCGTGCAGACGGTCGCAGCCGCCCAGCAGCACGTGCCCGCCGTCTTCTCGCCCGGCTCCGTCTGCCTCCTGTTCCTGCCGCTCGCGCACGTGTTCGCGCGCTTCGTCCAGATGCTCGCCATCAACGTCGGCAGCGTGCTCGCCCACACCTCCGATCTGGGTCGCCTCACGGACACGCTCTCCGAGGTGCGCCCCACCTACATCCTCGGCGTGCCCCGCGTGTTCGAGAAGGTGTTCAACTCCGCACGCGCGAAGGCGGAGGCGGACGGCAAGGGGAAGATCTTCAACGCGGCGCAGAAGGCAGCGGTCGCGTACTCCCGCGCGCTGGACGAGGGCGGTCCGTCGCTGAGCCTCAAGGTCCAGCACGCACTGTTCGACAAGCTGGTCTACGGCAAGCTGCGCACGGTCATGGGCGGTCAGCTCGAGTATGCGGTCTCCGGCGGAGGTCCCCTGGGAGAGCACCTGGGCCACTTCTACCGCGGCATCGGCGTCAACATCATCGAGGGGTACGGACTCACGGAGACCACCGCGCCCATCACGGTGAACATCCCGAGCGATGCCCGCATGGGCACTGTCGGGAAGCCGCTGCCGGGCTGCGCCGTCGCGATCGCACCGGACGGCGAGGTGCTCGCGAAGGGCGTGAGCGTCTTCCAGGGCTACTGGAAGAACGCCGAGGCCACCGCGGACTCCTTCTACGACGAGTGGCTGCGCACGGGCGACATCGGTGAGATCGATGCAGACGGCTTCCTCCGCATCACCGGCCGGAAGAAGGAGCTCATCGTCACCTCGTCGGGCAAGAACGTGGCACCCGCACCGATCGAGGACGACCTGCGTCGCCACCCCATCATCGGGCAGCCGATGGTCGTGGGCGACAACCGGAACTTCATCGCCGCGCTGATCTTCCTCGATGAGGAGATGCTCCCGGGCTGGCTGTCGAACAAGGGGATCCGTGCCGACCTCAGCCTCGAGGACGCAGCGATCCACCCCACGGTCCACGAGGCCGTGTCGAAGGCCGTGGACCGCGTCAACCAGAAGGTGTCCCGCGCGGAGTCGATCCGCGAGTTCAGGATCGTCCCGGCGACGCTGAGCGAGGAGAACGGCTACCTCTCCGCGAAGCAGTCGGTGAAGCGGCACATCGTCCTCAAGGACTTCTCCGAGGTGCTGGACGACATCTACGGCGTCTGACGCATCGGGCCCCGGCACCCGCCGGGGCCCGATCCCGTCGACGATCCGACACAGGGCCAGAAGCACGAGCCGGGCCAGGAGCAGGAGCGCATCATGACTGACGACCATTCGACACGCGGCAACTATGTGAAGCAGGGCGCTGAGTTCAACCGGGACACCCAGTACATCGAGGACCGCATCCTCGATGATCCGCAGGCCGATTGGCCCGTCGAAACGGGTCGCTACCGGCTCGTCGCGGCACGCGCCTGTCCCTGGGCGAACCGCACGATGATCGTCCGCCGCCTGCTGGGGCTCGAGGACGCGATCTCACTCGGCATGCCGGGTCCCACGCACGACGCGCGCTCCTGGACGTTCGATCTGGACCCCGGCGGGGTCGACCCCGTGCTGGGGATCGAGCGGCTCCAGCAGGCGTTCTTCGCGCGCTTCCCCGACTATCCGCGCGGCATCACGGTGCCCGCGGTGGTCGACATCCCCACCGGCGCCGTCGTCACGAACGACTTCCCGCAGATCACCCTCGACTTCTCCTCGCAGTGGACGCGCTTCCACCGCGACGGGGCTCCGGACCTGTACCCGGAGTCGCTGCGCGAGGAGATGGATCCGGTCATGCGCCTGATCTACACGGAGATCAACAACGGCGTGTACCGCTGCGGATTCGCAGGCGGGCAGGATGCGTATGAGAAGGCGTTCGACCGCCTCTTCACCGCACTCGACACGATCGAGGAGCGGCTGACGACCCGCCGCTTCCTCATGGGCGATCGGATCACGGAGGCGGACGTGCGGCTGTTCACGACACTCGCCCGGTTCGACGCCGTCTACTACTCGCACTTCAAGTGCAACCGTCAGCGACTCACGGACTTCCCCGCGCTCTGGGGCTACGCCCGCGATCTGTTCCAGACCCCCGGATTCGGCGACACGATCGACTTCCAGCAGATCAAGGAGCACTACTTCATCGTCCACGAGGACATCAACCCCACCGGGGTCGTCCCCGTCGGGCCCGATCTGTCCGGCTGGCTGGAGGACCACGGTCGGGAGTCACTGGCCGAGGACGCCCCCTTCGGCGAGGGCACTCCCCCCGGTCCGCCGCGCGCTGACGAAGTCGTTCCCCACGCGCACAGCGCGGACGCCTGGGTGAAGTGACCGAGGCTCGGGTGATGTGACCGAGGACCGGCTCGCTCAGGCGTCCGAGGCCGCGGGGCCGGAATCCTGACCGGGCTGACCGGGCCTGCGGGCCCGGTTCCGGCGCACCCGCCGGACGATCCACCACGTGACTGCCGCGACGACCACGACGATGACGATGCGCTGGAACCAGCCGGCGTACTCCTCGATCACGGCGTAGTTCTCGCCGACCCAGAATCCCAGCACCACGAACACGGTGTTCCAGATGAGGGACCCGGCCATGGTCAGCAGCAGGAACCAGCTCTGGCTCATGCGCTCGATGCCGGCAGGGATCGATATGAGGGACCGGAAGATCGGGATCATCCGACCGAAGAACACGGCTTTGCCGCCGTGGCGGACGAACCAGGTCACGGTCCGGTCGACATCGTCCGGATCGACGAGCGGGAGCTTCGCCGCCCAGCGGGAGATCCGCTGGTGGCCGAATGCCCGGCCCACCCAGTAGAGCGCGAGTGCGCCGACCACCGAGCCGATGGTCGCCCAGGCGATCGCGGAGACGAGGCTCATCTCCCCCAGGCTCGCGGTGAACCCCGCCAGCGGCAGGATCAGTTCACTGGGAATGGGCGGGAAGAGGTTCTCGAGGGCGACGAGGAGTCCCACCCCCGGCGCGCCCACGACTTCCATGACGGTCACGACCCATTCCGTGAAGCGATCAGTCAGCGACGGCGACTGGGCTGCTGCCTCCATGGAGAGCGCTGGGATGCGGGTCGGAGCGACGAGAGACACGGGCATGGACCCAAGCATACGGCCCGGACCTGCATGTCCCCTCAGGTGTTCCTGCACGTGAGGCAGACACGCACGTAGTATGAAGCACATGACTGCAAACCCGAACGCAGCCGACCGCATCCTCACCACGTCGAAGCGAGCGGCAGGCCGCGGAACCGCCCAGCAGCTGATGCGGCGACCCGCCGTCGCCCACCTGCGCGACACGCTCACGAGGTACGGGCAGAGGCTGGGCAACCAGTTCGCCGCGGCGATCACGTACTTCCTCGTGCTCGCACTCGTCCCGATCCTCATGTTCGCGTTCTCCGCGCTGGGGTTCTTCCTGGAGATCGTCAGACCGGACCTCATGACGGCTGCGACCGAGCAGATCTCTGCGATGGGCGGCAGCGCCGCAGTGGTCGACATGCTCCAGCAGTTCCTCAGCGGCTGGCGCGGAGTCGGCATCGTGGCGATCATCTCCGCGCTCTACACCGCTCAGGGGTTCATCGGGAACCTCAAGGACGCGGTGCGGTCGCAGCTGTCGGACGACGGTGTCCAGAAGGACGAGGACGGGTTCGTCCCGCGCGTCGTCAACAACACCATCACCCTGCTCGTGATCCTCGTGGGAGCGGGGCTGGCGGTCAGCCTCTCCATCGTCTCGACGAGCCTGCGCAGCGTCATCGTGGCCTGGCTCGAGCTTCCGGGCTGGATGGATCCGGTATTCCAGCTGGTGCCGATCGTCGTGATGGCCGCGACGTTCTGGCTGCTGCTGTTCCTCGTGTTCACGCTGCTGCCCTCCGCGCCGATCCCGGTCGGGACCAAGCGGAAGGGATCCCTCGTCGGCGCCATCGTGCTGGCCATCATCGTCCAGTTCGCCACGATCCTCATCGACATGTTCTCCGGATCGCCGTCCGCAGCGCTGTTCGGGCCGGTCATCGCTATCATGCTCTCGCTCAACATCGTCGCGCGGATCATCCTCATGGTCGCCGCGTGGATGGGCACCGCCGGTGACGACTCGATGTTCCACACCGTCGCGACCGCCCCTGCGCCCGCAGACGATCCCCGCATCGGGCCCGCCGAGGACCGCCCCACGGAGACGATCGGAGCCCTCATCACGGCGTCCGCACTCATCGGTCTCACCCTCATCGGCTTCAACCGCTATCAGTCTCGGACGGATTCGGCGTCCGGCCGTCGTTGAACACGGTCGTGGCTGAACACGGTCGCCGTTGAACACCAGGGGAACACTGCTGGAACACCGTGAGGTGCCGCGTGCGAACGGTTCGAGCGCACCTGCGTACAATGACCCGGACACCACCGTGGAGTGAAAGGTTTCGTCTCTTGACCGACCAGATCCAGGCCGCCGCCCAGCAGTGGGCCGCCAAGCAGAGCGCCGCGGAGGGGCTGACCCCCCTCGTCGGGCGCCTGTACCGTGAGAACGACGTGCTGCTCACGGTGTACGGACGCAGTCTCCTCAACAAGTCCGTCACCGGGATCATCAAGGCCCATCGCTACGCGCGCCACTTCGACGGCGTGGAGCTCGACCTCGCAGAGACCCTCGCGATCGCCCAGCAGCTGAGCGAGATGGAGCTGGGTCCCAGCACGATCGACCTCGGACGACTCGCAACGGCTCAGCGCAGCACCGGCGGCGACCTCGCCGCCCTGCTGGCCGAACAGCTGGCGCCGGCGCTCGGACAGTCCGCAGGCGACGCCGACTCCCCCCGCGACGTGGTCCTCTACGGCTTCGGACGCATCGGCCGACTCCTGGCCCGCATCCTCATCGACCGCGCCGGGGGCACCGGCCTGCGCCTCCGTGCGATCGTGGTGCGGCGGGGCGGCGAGGGCGACATCGTCAAGCGCGCCTCGCTGCTGCGCCGCGATTCGGTCCACGGAACGTTCGACGGCAACATCGTCGTCGACGAGGAGAATGAGACGATCCTGGCGAACGGGACGCTCATCAAGATCATCTACTCGAACGACCCGTCGCAGGTGGACTACACCGCCCACGGCATCGACGATGCGATCATCGTGGACAACACGGGCATCTGGCGCGATGAGGAGGGCCTGAGCAAGCACCTGGCCTGCCCCGGCGCGTCGAAGGTCATCCTCACCGCACCCGGCAAGGGCTCCGTGAAGAACATCGTCTACGGAGTGAATTCCGACGCCATCCTGCCGGAGGACACCGTGGTGTCCGCGGCCTCCTGCACGACCAACGCGATCACTCCGGTCCTCAAGGTGATCGGTGACCAGTTCGGCGTGGAGAACGGCCACGTCGAGACGGTCCATTCGTTCACGAACGACCAGAACCTCATCGACAACTACCACAAGGGCTCCCGCCGCGGCCGCGCTGCGGGGCTCAACATGGTGCTGACGGAGACCGGTGCGGCGAAGGCCGTGTCGAAGGCGCTGCCGGAGTTCGCGGGCAAGCTGTCCGGCAACGCGATCCGCGTGCCCACCCCGAACGTGTCGATGGCGGTGCTCAACCTCAACCTCGAGCGCGAGACGACGGTGGACGAGCTCAACGCGTTCCTGCGGGAGACGTCGCTGCACTCCTCCCTGCGCAACCAGGTCGACTACATTCACTCCCCCGAAGTGGTCTCCACTGACTTCGTCGGATCCAAGCGCGCCGGCATCGTCGACGGCCTCGCCACGATCGTCGATGGGAAGCGCGCCGTCGTCTACGTCTGGTACGACAACGAGTTCGGCTACTCCTGCCAGGTCATCCGGTGCGTCGCACAGATGGCGGGACTCGACCAGCCGTCGCTGCCCGCCGTGTCCGCGTGAGCGACTGAGCAGCTGAACGACTGAGCGACTGAGCGACTGAGCGACTGAAGGGTCAGCACCATGGGTCACATCCTCGCGATCGATGAGGGCACGACCTCCACCCGTGCGGCCGTCCTCGATGAGGGCGGCCGCACGGTCGCGTCTGCGGCGCGCGAATTCGACCAGTCGTTCCCCCGCCCCGGCTGGGTCGAGCACGACGCTCTGGAGATCTGGCGGGTCACCCGCGAGATGATCGGACAGGTGCTCGGCACCACGCAGCTCACCGCGTCGGACATCGACTGCATCGGCATCACCGATCAGCGCGAGACCACTGTCGTCTGGGATCCTGCGACCGGACGTCCGCTGGCGCCCGCGATCGTGTGGCAGGACACCCGCGGCGAAGAGCTCGTCGCCCGCCTCGCAGACCGTGCCGAGGACCGGATCACGGAGATCACCGGTCTGCCTCCGGCCACCTACTTCTCCGCGGTGAAGCTGCTGTGGCTGCTGGAGTCCGATGAGGAGATCCGCCGAGCGGCCGATGAAGGACGCCTGCTGTTCGGCACGATCGATTCGTGGCTCATCTGGAACCTCACCGGGGGCGTCGACGGAGGGCTCCACGTGACCGACGTGACGAATGCGTCGCGCACGATGCTCATGGACCTCGCCACGCTCGACTGGTCGCAGGAGATGCTCGACCTCACCGGTGTGCCGCGGGACCTGCTGCCGGAGATCCGTCCGTCGATCGGCGACTTCGGCACGGTCGCCTCCCGCCACCTCCTGGGAGGCGTCCCCATCACGGGAGTCCTGGGCGATCAGCAGTCAGCCGCGTTCGGGCAGTGCGCCTTCACTCCCGGCGCCACGAAGAACACGTACGGGACCGGCTGCTTCCTGCTCACCAACACCGGCACGACGATCGAGCGCGCCAGCGGCGGCCTCATCTCCACCGTGGCGTTCCAGCAGGAGGGATTCCCCGCGCAGTACGCGCTGGAGGGATCGATCGCCGTCGCCGGCTCCCTCGTCCAGTGGCTGCGCGACAACCTCGGGATCATCCGCGACTCCGCGGAGGTCGAGGCGCTCGCGGACTCCGTGGAGGACTCCGGTGACGTCTACTTCGTGCCCGCGTTCTCCGGTCTCTACGCCCCCCGCTGGCGTTCCGACGCCCGCGGCACGATCGTCGGTCTCACGCGGTACTCGACGAAGGCGCACATCAGCCGTGCAGCGCTCGAATCGACCGTGTTCCAGACGAGCGAGGTCATCGAGACCCTGCGCCGCGACTCCGGCTTCGCCATCGATGAGATCCGTGCCGACGGCGGGATGGCCGTCAACGGCGCCCTCCTGCAGTTCCAGGCGGACATCTCCGCATGCACAGTGGTGCGCGGCGGGATCGAGTCGACTGCGATCGGTGCGGCATTCGCCGCGGGGATCGGTCGCGGCATCTACTCCGGCACCGAGGACGTGGAATCGCTCTGGGAGGAGACCGGACGCTGGACGCCGTCGATGCCCGAACCGGACCGCACACATCGCCGAGGCCGCTGGGAGGCCGCGGTCGAACGATCGCTGGGCTGGGTGTAGTCCACCGACCCCGGCGCAGGCCTGCGCCGCGAGAGCGAAGCGCAGGCCCCCGATCGGACGTCCTCAGGTCTCGCTGGGCACGTAGCCGGCACGGAGGTCCACCGTCTGCGGGAACGGCTCCCCCGCCACCCAGCGGTCCCAGTGGGTGAGGAACTGCTGCGCGAGTCGGTCCGTCCACCCCTCCGTGTCACCGGAGAGATGCGCCGTGATGAGTGTGTTCGGGGCATCCCACAGCGGGTGACCGGGCGGGAGCGGCTCCGGGTCGACGACGTCGAGGCCCGCTCCGGCGATCGTGCCATCGCTGAGAGCGGCGAGCAGGTCGTCGGTCTTCGTCGACGCGCCGCGTCCGATGCTCACGAAGCGTGCGGTGGAGGGCAGCTGTGCGAAGACGGAGGCGTCGAACATCCCGCGGGTCGCATCGGTGAGCGGTGCTGCGTTGATGAGCCAGTCGACGCTCGACAGGTGCTCGCCCAGATGGGCGGAATCGATGATGCGCGAGAAGTCGGCGTCCCCTGCGCGTGCATGAGTCGCGGCTCCTACGACGTCCACGCCGAACGCGCGCAGCAGCCGCGCCGTCCGCCTGCCGATGCCGCCGGTCCCCACGACGAGCGCGCGGGTGCCCGCAACCGTCTCCGTCTCACGGCGATGCCACACGTGGTCCCGCTGGAGCTCGAGGCTCTCCACCGACCTCTTCGCGAACATGAGCACGACGCCCAGGACGTACTCCGCGATCGCCTGGTCGAAGACGCCGTGCGCATTCGTGACCGTGACATCGGAGTCGACCAGACGGCGGAAGCGCAGCGAGTCGACCCCGGCACTCGCCGCGTGGACCCACGACAGGCGGTCGGCGGTGGGGAACGCGTCCTCGAGCGCCGTCGAGAAGAAGTCCCACATGAGGAGTGCGTCCGAGCCCGGCAGAGCGGCCGCGAGCGTGTCCGCTTCCACCCAGCGGACCTCGGCGTCGTCGCCCAGCCGGTCGAAGACCGCGGGCCGAGGCTTGTCAGGGCTGGTGAGGATGGTGAGGATCGTCATATCCCCATCCTCTCACCCGTGCTCGGCCGCGGCTGGGCCTCCCTCACCGTCCGGCGGGCTCGCCGTTCTCCTCGAGGCTCGTCGTGTCCACCGGCTCGTTCGTCGTCGCGAGGGGCTTCGGCTCGATGAAGCATGCGATGACGCCGCCGATCAGGGTGAGCGGCGCCAACCACAGGAACAGCGGGACGAGCGCGTCGTTGTACGCGTTGACGACGAGGTCGTACATCGGGCCCGGCAGATGCGCCACGAGGTCCGGGGTGAGGCTGTTCGCCGAGCCGATGTCCCCCGCACCGCCGGGGACCGCGCTGAGGCCCGACTCCAGGTTCGTCATGAGCCGCGAGGTGAAGAGGGTCCCGACGAGCGACATGCCGAGTGTGCCGCCCACCTGCCGGAAGTAGTTGTTCGACGCGGTCGCGGTGCCGACCATGCGGACGGGGAAGGAGTTCTGCACGATGAGGACCAGCTGCTGGAGCGCCAGGCCCAGACCTGTCCCGAACACCGCGAGGAAGAGCATGAGCGCCCAGACAGGAGTATCGGGCTGCAGCGTCGCCAGCAGGATCATGCCCACGGTCGCCGTGAACAGACCCGCGATCGGGTATGCCTTGTAACGACCGGTCCGTGCGATGAGGAAGCCCACGCTCGTGCCGACGACGAGCATCGTGGCCATGAGCGGGATCATCGAGAGCCCCGCATTGGCGGGAGTCAGCTCGTGGGTCATCTGCAGATAGGTGGGCATGTAGGAGATGACTCCGAACATGCCGACCGACATGCTGATGCCGGCGAGCGAGGCGAGAGTGAAGTTGCGGTCCTTGAAGAGCCACATCGGGATGATCGGCGCACTCACGCGCAGCTCGACGAAGACGAACGCCACGGCTGCGAGCACACCCGCAGCGATGAGGCCGATGACCTCCGGGGACGCCCAGGCGAACTGCGTGCCGCCCCACGCGGAGACGAGGACGACGGAACTGGTGAACACGGCGATGAGCGCGAGTCCGATCACGTCCACGGAGCGCTCACCCGTGCGCGTGCTCGAATCCTCGCGGAAGAAGACAGCAGTCGAGATGATCGCGAGCACGCCCAGGGGCAGCGACAGCAGGAAGGCCCAGCGCCATCCGGGACCCTCGGTGAGCCATCCGCCGATCAGCGGTCCGGCGACGGACGAGACCGCGAACACGGATCCCATGATGCCCATGTACTTGCCGCGCTGGCGGGCGGGCACGACGCTCGCGATGATCGCCTGCGACAGGATCATCATTCCGCCGCCGCCCACGCCCTGCACGATCCGGCCCGCGATGAGCCAGTCCATCGTGGGCGCGAGGAAGCCGATGAAGGAACCGCCGATGAAGATCGAGATGGCGGCGATGAAGAAGGACTTGCGTCCGAACTGGTCACCCAGGCGGCCGTATGCGGGCATGAGGATCGTCGACGCCAGCATGAAGCCGGTCTGGATCCACAGCATCCGGTCGACGCCATTCAGCTCGCCCACGATGGTGGGCAGGGCGGTCGCCAGCACGGTCTGGTTGAGAGAGAACATGAACATCGCGAGCATGAGGCCGACGAACAGGACGACGATCTGCCCGGTTGCAGGGGCACTGGCCGCCTGGCCGTCTGCCGGTGCGGGTGCGGGTGCGTCTGATCGTGATCCCATGGCGGACTCCTGCGAGCCGTCGAGTGCGGGGGCGCGTCTCAAATTCTTATGCCTTCCAGGACTGTGCGGAACAGGGCGAGTGAGGTGTCGAACCGCTCATGCAGGTTCGTCGGGGTGGATTCGGCGGCGGCCTCGTCAGCGGCGGCCTCGTCAGCAGAGGCCTCGTCGGCGGATTCGCCGGGCGGGGGCTTGGGGCGCACGAAGGAGTGACGCAGCGGAGCGAGGGCGATGAGGACGATCATCCGCACGGCGTCCCGGGTGGTCGTGCCATCCGGCAGAGCGAGCGTCGCGACCTCGTCGGCGAGCCTGGGCGTGAGCGCATCGATGAGCATCGTGGCGAGTGCGCCGCCCGCATCCGCATTGCGCTGCACCAGTGCGGGCTCACGCATGAAGAGGGCCCTGCGTATCTGCTCGGTCTCCTCATCGCCCAGGGAGCGGGAGAGGATGTCGCGCACCACGTCGGCCGTCGTCGCGAGGACGCCGGAGGAGAAGTCCGCCGACGCGAGCGCGTCATGGACCAGCCGCTCATCGGGGCCGCTCGTCGCAGTCCCGATGATCGCATCCTCCTTGCTCGCGAAGTAGTTGAAGAACGTCCGCTGGGAGATCCCCGCTTCGTCCGCGATCTGGGCGACGGTCGCGGCGTCGAGCCCGCGCTCGTAGGACAGGCGCACGGCGGCGCGATGGATCGATTCACGCGTCAGGCGGGCCTTGCGGTCACGCAGGGACTCGCCGTCTCCGGAATCGCAGTTCGTTGTACTCACAGAGAACGATTGTGCACTGAATGCATCCTTGCATCAAGTGCAAACGTGCAGTCTGTGCAGGATATGCGTCACACTCACATCAGCTGTCGGATGCGGGCCCTCTGCTGCTCGAGGATCTGCAGCTGGTTGAGCAGTGCGGAACTCGTTTCGAGGTCCGTGGGGTCGGTCCGCTGCAGGCGCGAGTGCAGCTCGGAGGCGATGCGGGCCATGTCGGAATCGAAGAGGCGTGCGATGATGCCGCGCGAATAGCGCTCCACGCCGGCGGCGTCCTCGGCGGGCAGCGGCTCCACCGCCAGTGCGCCCACCAGCGAGCGCACCCGGTCGTCTCCTCGCCCCGCTGCGGTCTCCATCACCCGCTCCGGCCATCCCGCCGGATCCGTCAGGCCCGCGCGGATTCCGCCCGACTGCTGCATGTAGGCGTGGACGGTCCGCAGATCGGGGTGGGTGAACACCTCGCCGTTGAGTCCGTCGAAGAGCGTCGCGTTCACGAACTGCGGCTGCTGCAGAGCAACCTGCAGCGCGCCCCGCTCGATCCGCACCGCCACCGGATCGAAGTCCGGGACCGTCGTCGCCGTGCCGCCCAGCTGCTCTGCGTACTCCTCGATCCGTCCCGCGGTGCGCGGCTCATAGGGACTGGCCGACTGCGCGCCGTCCGCCGCCGGGAGCGGAGCAGGGCTCTGCCAACCGCCCCGGCCGGGATGTGCAGCACCGGCCTGCTGAGCACTCGACTGCCGGCCGCCGGATGGCTGGGGCGCCCTGCCGGGCTGCTGTGGACTCCGACCCGATGCCTGAGAGCCCGAGCGCCGCTCACCTGCGCGGCCCCGGCCGGCGGACGCGGGCTTCGCACGGCGGACAGCCTCGGCGACCTCATCCATCCCGACGCCCAGTCGGCCCGCCACGAGTCGTTCGTAGCCGGGCCGCATCGCAGCGTCGCGGATGGAGGCGACGACGGGCGCAGCCGCGCGCATCGCCCCGACACGGCCCTCGACCGTCGACAGATCGAAGCGGGAGATCGCCTGCGTGATCGCGAACTCGAAGAGCGGCCGGCGGCCGTCGACGAGGTCGCGGACGGCGGCATCGCCCTCCTCCGCCCGCAGATCGGACGGGTCCCGGCCACCGGCCTCGACCGCGACGAACGTCTGTGCGACGAACCGCTGCTCCAGCTCGAAGGCCTTGAGCGCAGCACGCTGTCCGGCCTCGTCGCCGTCGAACGTGAAGACGACCTCGCCTGTTCCGGAGGCCTCATCGCCCAGCAGCCGACTGACGACCTTCGCATGCTCCTCGCCGAAGGCCGTGCCGCACGTCGCGACCGCCTGTCCGACACCGGCCAGGTGCGCCGCCATCACGTCGGTGTACCCCTCGACGACCACGACCCTCTTCGTCCGCGCGATCTCCCGCTTCGCGAGGTCGAGTCCGTAGAGGACCTGCGCCTTCTTGTAGAGCGGGGTCTCCGGGGTGTTCAGGTACTTGGGGCCCTGATCGTCCTCGTAGAGCTTGCGGGCGCCGAACCCGATCGTCCGTCCGGTGACGTCCCGGATGGGCCACATGATCCGTCCGCGGAAGCGGTCGTAGATCCCGCGGCGCCCTTCGGACACGAGGCCGGAGGCGGTGATCTCCTCCGTCGTGAAGCCCCGTCCGCGCACGAATCGCAGGAGGTTGTCCCAGCCGCGCGGTGCGTAGCCGACGCCGAACTGGTCGAGTGCCTCCGCGTCGAAGCCGCGCGCGGAGAGGTACTCGCGAGCGGTCTGGGCCTCCGACTCCCCCAGCTGGCGGCGGAAGTACTCCTCTGCGACCTGGTGCATCTCGATGAGCCGCTGGCGACGCCCGACCTCTTCGCGGGGCGGGCCCTCGCCCTCCTCGTACCGCAGCTGCACGCCGACGCGCTCGGCCTGTCGTTCCACCGCCTCCGCGAAGGTCACTCCATCGAGCTTCTGGAGGAAGGTGAAGACGTCTCCGGACTCACCGCAGCCGAAGCAGTGGTACATGCCGACCTGCGGCCGGACGTGGAACGACGGAGTGCGCTCGTCATGGAACGGGCAGAGCCCCTTGAGCGAGCCCACCCCGGCGGTGCGCAGCGACACGAACTCGCCCACGACATCGTCCAGCCGGGTGCGCGATCGGACCTCGTCGATGTCCTCCCGCTTGATGAGTCCGGCCATCAGAGCAGATCCGCCCTGCCGGCCCGCAGCCGGTGGAAGTGCGTCCACGCCGAGTGGTCGGTCAGCGATGCCAGCTGATCGACGACGGCGCGCAGGCGCTGCGCGTCCGTGTCCGCATCGCGGTGGTCCGCCGTGTAGAGGGGGTCCATGGCCTCCGGGTGTTCCCCGAAGTACTCTGCGACCGTGCGGAGCACGTCGGCCTGGATCTCCTGGAGCCGCAGACGGTCCTCGGCGACCATGACCGTGACCGTCGCGAGCCCCTTCAGGACTGCGATCTCCTGCACGGATGCGTCGGGGACGACGAGGCTCGCCGCGTACCGCCCCAGCGGGCCCCATCCGAACTCCTCGCGGGTCGCGGCTTCCGCCGCAGCGGCGAAGCGGCCGATGAGCTGACTGGTCATGTGCTTCAGCGACGCCTGATCGCGGCGGCTCCCGGTGTACTCGTCCCGGGGCCAGTACGCGGCCGCGCGCAGGCGGTCGAACGCTCTGACGATGTCCTCGTCACGGGCATCCGGCAGGTACCAGGCGCTGGTGATGTCGATGAGCTTCGTCATCGCGTCGTCGCCGGTGAACTCCTCGAGACGGAGGTGGCCGGCGACGATCGCGTCCTCGACGTCGTGGACGGAGTAGGAGATGTCGTCGGCGAGGTCCATGATCTGGGCCTCGAGGCACTGCTGCGCGTTCGGACGGCCGTCGCGGTAGAAGTCGAAGACCGTGCGGTCGTCTGAGTAGACGCCGAACTTCCGCACGCGTGCGCCTTCCCGTCCGGCGGGTGCGTCCGTGCGCGGCCAGGGATACTTCGTGCACGCGTCGAGGGTCGCGCGGGTCAGGTTGAGCCCGGCCGGACCGCCGTCGTCCGCGACCACCTTGGGCTCCAGGCGCGTGAGCACGCGCAGCGTCTGCGCGTTGCCCTCGAAGCCGCCGATGTCCGTCGCGAGCGCGTCGAGCACCGTCTCCCCGTTGTGGCCGAAGGGAGGGTGGCCGAGGTCGTGGCTGAGGCACGCGGTGTCGACGATCTCCGGATCGCAGCCCAGATAGCGGGCCAGTTCGCGGCCCACCTGCGCCACCTCGAGGGAGTGGGTCAGCCGCGTGCGGACGAAGTCGTCGCTGCCCGGGGACACCACCTGCGTCTTCGCCCCCAGCCGCCTGAGTCCCGACGAATGGAGCACGCGGGCACGGTCCCGCTGGAACTCCGTGCGCCGGGGATTCTTGGGAGGCTCATCGACCCAACGCTCGCGGTCGCTCGCGCCGTAGTCGAAGACGGGCGTCGAGAGGTATCCGGTCACCACGTCATCCTCCTGAGATGTCGAGCTCGGCTTCGGCCAGGTCCGCGTACCAGGAGTCGTCCATGTGCCGGGACTCGAGCCATCCCTCCGGCAGGTGCGGGCGCTTCGCACGGGTCGTGCGGCCGCGCGAGCCCTCGGCGGCCGCGCCGGGGTAGGGCTGCGTCTGGTCCAGCTCGCCCAGCAGTGCATCGAGCTCGTCGAGCGACGACACCTTGGCGAGTCGGCTGCGCAGGTCTCCGCCCACCGGGTAGCCCTTGAAGTACCAGGCCATGTGCTTCCGGAGGTCGCGGACGCCCATGAACTCGTCCTCGTAGTGGTCGACCATGTACTCACCGTGCCTGCGCACGGCGTCGGCGACCCCGCCCAGGTCCGGCTGGTTGCGCAGGGGGTTGCCCGCCAGCGCGTTCTCCAGGTCGCCGAAGAGCCAGGGCCGCCCCTGGCAGCCGCGTCCCACCACGACGCCGTCGCAGCCGGTCTGCTCCATCATCGAAAGCGCGTCCTCCGCGGCGAAGATGTCGCCGTTGCCGAGCACGGGGATCGCATCCCCCGCGAGCCGTGAGACCTCGTCCTTGAGCGTGGCGATCGAGTCCCAGTCCGCCGTGCCGGAATACAGCTGCGCACAGGTCCGGCCGTGGAGGGTGATCGCGGAGACGCCCGCGTCGACGGCCGTGCGCGCCGCATCGAGGTAGGTGAGGTGGTCGTCGTCGATGCCCTTGCGCATCTTGATCGTCAGCGGGACGCCTCCGCGAGACGCTTCGCGGACCGCCGTGTGGACGATCGAGGAGAACAGGTCCGACTTCCACGGCAATGCCGACCCGCCGCCCTTCCGGGTGACCTTCGGCGCGGGGCAGCCGAAGTTCAGGTCGATGTGATCGGCGCGATCCTCCTCGACCAGCATCCGCACGGCCTGCCCCGTCGTCACCGGGTCGACGCCGTAGAGCTGCACGGACCGCGGCGTCTCGAACGGCTCGTGGTGGATGATCCGCATCGTCTTCTCGTTGCGTTCGACGAGGGCGCGGGTCGTCACCATCTCCGTCACGTAGAGGCCGCCGCCGTACTCGCGGCAGAGACGTCGGAAGGCGGTATTGGTGATGCCCGCCATCGGTGCGAGCACGACCGGTGAGGTCAGCTCGATGTCACCGATCCGCAGTGCGGGTCGGGTGGAGGCATCGGTTCGGGGTTCGGTCACGGCAGTCACCGCACCATTGTCTCTGATCGGTCAAACCGTTCGCACGCCGCCCATCTCATGGACGGTGCGCGCGGCTGACAAACATCCGTGCCGGTGACAGAGTTGAGGCGTGATCGCGCCCGTCCTCCTGTCCGCCGTGCCGCTGCTCGCCGTCATCGCCCTCCTGGCGCTGGGGCGCGGCGCCGTCACCTCCTCCCTCGTCGGCCTCGGGCTCGCCGTGGTCCTGGGGCTCACCGTCTTCCCGGTCGATGCCGGGACACTCACCGTCGAGGGGCTCGACTTCCTCCCCGTCGTCGTCGAGGTGACGCTCATCCTCCTCACGGGGGTCGTGCTCGCGCGCCTCCTGGGAGCACTCGGCGCGATGACCCGGATCAGCGACTGGGTGCTGGCGGCGTCCCCCGGGCCGACAGCCGGTGCCGTCCTCATCGTGTTCGGCATCGTCCCCTTCGCCGAATCGGTGACCGGATTCGGCATCGGCATCACCGTCGGCATCCCGATCCTCGTGCACCTGGGCTTCGGGATCCGGAAGGCGAGCGTGCTCGGCCTGCTGGGCATGGTCGCGGCACCATGGGGCGGACTGGCACCGGGCGCGAAGGTCGCGTCCGGCCTCCTGGGCATCCCGCTCACGGAGCTCGGCATCGCGACGGCCCAGTTCAACGTCCTCCCGGTGTGCGTCGTCGCAGCCGTGCTCACCTTCGCCGTGCGCGACAGGCTGGCGGGCCTCCTCTACAGCGTCATCGCAGGCGTCGTGCTGAGCGTCGGGCTCTGGGGCTTCAACACGCTCATCGGCACTCCCCTGGCGGGCGTCCTCGCCACGCTGCTCGTCGTCGCCGTCCTCCTGCTCGTCTTCCGGGTAGGCGGAGCACGTGCGACATTCGACCGGGAGCTCGCACTCGCACTGGTCCCCTACGGGGTGCTCACCGTCGGACTCCTGGTCTGCAGCGCGCTCGCCGCGCTCTGGCCGCACCCGATCACGACGCTGCTCACCTCCCCTCCGGTCTGGCTGGCCGCCGGCTGCCTCGCCGCGGTCGTGCGCCTGCTCAGCCGCGGGCCCGGCACCGGGGCGACGCTGCGCGAGGGTGTGCGCGCGTGGGTCCCGGTCGGCGTGGCGACCGCATCGTTCATGGTGATGGGGTGGTCGCTGTCCGTGTTCGAGATGAGCACGCGCATCGGCGAGGCGCTGTCCGCCTTCGGCGTGTGGACCGTCCCCGCGCTGGGCATGGTGGGCTCGATCCTCGCGGGCTCCATCACCGGCTCCCTGTCGATGTTCGCGACCACGTTCGGCTCCATCGCGTCCATCACGGACACGCCGGTCCTCGAGGTGGTCGCCGCGGGTATGGCCTCATCGGGACTCGCCAACGGAGCCTCCCCGGCACGTGCGGCGCTCGCCGTCACCATGGCGTTCTCAGCACTGCCGAGAACGGCCACCGCCCCCGAGGCGGCTGATGCCTCCGCGAGCAGCGGTGACCCTGACGAGAGCGGTGACCCAGACGATACCGCCGCCTCCGAATCGATCCCGGCCGGCGTCCCGGCGGACGCCTTGCTGACGCGCGAGTCGCTCGAGCGCTCCGTCCTCCTCTGGACAGTCGTCCTGTCCGCGATCAGCGCCGCCGCTGTCGCGATCGCTCTGACCCTCACGGTCTGATTCCAGCCGGACGCAGAACGACCCCGTGCACGATGCGTGCACGGGGTCGCTGCTCGTTCAGACGGGGCGAATCAGCTCAGTTCCCGCCGACCAGTCCCGCCGCGATGTAGGCCGGCACGTCTGCGATCGCCACGCGCTCCTGCGACATGTCGTCGCGCTTGCGGATGGTCACCGCGTCGTCGTCGAGCGAGTCGAAGTCGAACGTGATGCAGAACGGCGTGCCGACCTCGTCCTGGCGACGGTAGCGACGGCCGATCGCGCCGGCGTCGTCGAAGTCGACGTTCCAGTTCCTGCGCAGCGTCGCGGCCAGCTCCCGGGCCCTGGGGCTCAGCTTCTCGTTGCGCGACAGCGGCAGCACCGCGGCCTTGACCGGGGCGAGCCGCGGGTCGAGCTTGAGGAACACGCGGGTGTCCGTGCCGCCCTTGGTGTTGGGCGCCTCGTCCTCGGTGTACGCGTCGACGAGGAAGGCCATCATCGCGCGGGTCAGGCCGAAGCTCGGCTCGATGACGTACGGCGTGTAGCGATCGCCGCTCGCCTGGTCGAAGTACTGCAGCTTCGTCGCGGACTCGTCCGTGTGGCGGCCCAGATCGTAGTCGGTCCGGTTCGCGATGCCCATGAGCTCGCCCCAGTCGGAGCCCTGGAACCCGAACTTGTACTCGATGTCGATCGTGGCGTCGGAGTAGTGCGCGCGCTCGCCGTCCGGCACGTCGAAGCGACGCAGGTTGTCCGGGTCGATGCCCAGGTCGATGAACCAGTCCCAGCAGGCCTCGACCCACTCGTCGTAGAACCGCTTCGCGTCGTCCGGGTGGACGAAGAACTCGATCTCCATCTGCTCGAACTCACGGGTGCGGAAGATGAAGTTGCCCGGGGTGATCTCGTTGCGGAACGCCTTGCCGATCTGGCCGATGCCGAACGGCGGCTTCTTCCGCGCTGCGGTCACCACGTTGTTGAAGTTCACGAAGATGCCCTGAGCCGTCTCCGGACGGAGGTAGTGCAGGCCCTCCTCGTTGTCGACGGCACCCAGGTAGGTCTTCACGAGACCGGAGAACTGCTGCGGCTCGGTCCACTTGCCTTCCTGCCCCGTCTCCGGGTCGCGGATGTCCGCGAGTCCGTTCTCCGGCTCGCGGCCGTGCTTCGCGACGTAGGCCTCGATGAGATGGTCGGACCGGTAGCGCTTGTTCGTGTGGAGGGATTCGACGAGCGGGTCGACGAACGTCTCGACGTGACCGGAGGCCTCCCAGACCCGGCGCGGCAGGATGATGGAGGAATCGAGTCCCACCATGTCCTCGCGCCCGCGGACGAAGTTCTGCCACCAGAGGGCCTTGATGTTCTCCTTGAGCTCCACGCCCAGCGGACCGTAGTCCCACGCGGAGCGAGACCCTCCGTAGATCTCACCCGCCTGGAAGACGAATCCGCGCCGCTTGGCCAGGGTGATGACGGAATCTAGGGTCGATGCCACTGAAGTGCTCCTCTTGGGGGTCGGCAAGAACGGCTGGCTGCTGTTCGATCGGACACAACCCTACCGATTGTGCCCTCTGCGTGCGTCTCGCGCACCGGACCCCGTGTAGAATTCTGACGCGGCCTCCGTGCATGAGACGAGCACCTTCGGCCGAACCCCGCGCATCCGCCATCCAAGACCTCTGCGGTCGTGCGCGCGCTACGTCTTAGGAATGAGCTCAACCATGCCAGAAGCACCCCAGACCATCGACGCCGAAACCCCGGCGGTCCAGTCCCCGGACGAGTCCCCGAAGACGACCGACGCCGAGGCCCCCACCGGCTTCGCATCGATGGCTCTCCACCCGGCGGTCGCGGCCGCCGTCACCGACCTGGGCTATGAGACCCCGTCCCCCATCCAGGCCCGGACGATCCCGGCCCTGCTCGAGGGCCGCGACGTCATCGGCCTCGCCCAGACGGGAACCGGCAAGACCGCTGCCTTCGCCCTCCCCACTCTCTCCGCCATGGCGGAGCTCGGTCGGGCCACCGACGGCCCCCACGCACTGGTGCTGACTCCCACGCGTGAGCTCGCGATCCAGGTGGCCGAGGCCTTCACGTCATACGCCACACATCTCGCGGACTTCTCCGTCCTCCCGATCTACGGCGGCCAGGCATACGGCCCGCAGCTCGCCGGCCTCCGCCGCGGCGCGCAGGTCGTCGTCGGCACGCCCGGCCGTGTGATCGATCACCTCAAGAAGGGCTCGCTCAAGCTGGGCTCCCTCCGCCACCTCGTCCTGGACGAGGCGGACGAGATGCTCAAGATGGGCTTCCAGGAGGACATCGAGGAGATCTTCGCCGCGACCGCCGGCTCGCAGCGCCAGGTCGCACTCTTCTCCGCGACGATGCCCGGGTCCATCCACCGGATCACGAAGAAGTACCTCGACAGCCCCGTCGAGGTCCGCGTCGAGTCGAAGACGACGACCGGCCCGAACATTCGCCAGCGCTACCTCACGGTCATGCACTCCCACAAGCTCGATGCCCTCACGCGGGTGCTCGAGATCGAGGAGTACGACGCGATCATCATGTTCGTCCGCACGAAGCAGGCGACGGAGGAGCTCGCAGACAAGCTGCGTGCACGCGGGTTCACCGCGTCCGCCATCAACGGCGACGTCCCGCAGCAGACGCGCGAACGCACCGTCGAGCAGCTGCGCGGCGGCGCGATCGACATCCTCGTCGCCACCGACGTCGCGGCGCGCGGCCTCGACGTCGAGCGCATCGGGCTCGTCGTGAACTACGACATCCCCCACGACACCGAGTCCTACGTGCACCGCATCGGCCGCACCGGCCGTGCCGGACGCTCCGGTGAGGCGATCCTCTTCGTCACACCGCGAGAGACCCACCTGCTGCGCCAGATCGAGAAGGCCACCCGCCAGCCGGTCGAGAAGCTCGAGCTGCCGACGGTGGAGCAGCTGACCAACAGCCGCATCGCCCGCTTCGCCGGCCGGATCACGGAGACGCGGACCGGCTCGGACCTCACGGACATCCGTCCCGTCATCGAGGACTACATCCAGACGCACGACGTCACCGCCGAAGAGGTCGCTGCGGCCCTCGCGGTCCTCGTGCTGGACGGGGAATCGCTCAAGGCTCAGCCGCTGCCCGAGCCCAAGGCCCGCGCCGCGAACAGCCGGAACGAGCGCCATGGCCAGAAGGCGGGGATGCGCACCTACCGGATCGCCGTGGGACGCAACGACCGCGTGCAGCCCGGCGGCATCGTCGGCGCGATCGCGAACGAGGGCGGCCTGACCTCCGCACAGATCGGCGCGATCGACATCCGCACGACCCACTCGCTGGTCGATCTGCCGGAGAACCTGCCCGACGGCACGCTCAACCGCCTGTCGCGCACCAAGATCCAGGGCCGTCCCATCGACATCCGCCCGGACAAGGGACGCCCGGGGCGTCCGTACAACAAGCGCTCGAACGACAGCGGCGGGTACCGTGGTGACCGTGACGGCCGCAGGCCCGGTCGCCCGGGTGGCCGTGACGTGAGCCGCGCGGACGCGAAGAAGAGCTTCCGCCGCAACGACTGACGCGAGGACCGGCTGGCGAAGACCGGCCCACGCAGCACGGAGGAGGGCGTCCATGCACCCGCACGTGGTGTCACTCCACCGGTTCCCCGTCAAGGGGTTCCCGGCCGAAGACGTGGCGCAGGCCGTCCTGGAGCCGGGGGCAGGCGTCCCCGGCGACCGCGTGCTCGCGGTCTCGGACGGTACCGCGGACACGGTTCCCGGAGCCTGGAACCGCTGGTCGCACTTCTTCGCCCTCAAGAAGCGGGCCGACCTCGCAGGATGGTCGGTCCGCTCCTTCGATGACGGGCACGTGGCACTCACTCCCCCGGCAGGCGGGGCCCCGATCGTCATCGAGCCGGCCGATCCCGCCTCGCGCTCCAGAGCCGCGGGCGCCATCGCCGGACACCTGCAGTCCGATCCCGGAGCCGTCGACGTCGTCACCGCCTATGCACCGGCGGCGCCGCAGGGCATGTTCGACAGCGAGCACGGGCACGTGAGCATCATCTCCCTGGCGACGGTGCGCGCGCTCGAGACCCAGACGGGGCGCAGGATCGACCCCCTGCGGTTCCGCGGCAATCTGCTGGTCGACGGGCTCGAGCCGTTCGCAGAGTTCGATCTCGTCGGCTCGGTCGTCCGGATCGGCGACGCGCGCGTGCTCATCCGCTCCACGATCGAACGGTGCACGGCCACCACAGTCGGTCCCACCACTGCCGTCAGCGACATGAGCGTTCCGCGCATGCTCGCGACCGAATTCGGCCACATCCACTGTGGTGTCTACGGCACCGTGCTCTCCGGCGGTGCTGTGCGGCCGCACGACGCGATCACGGTGGAATCCGCGACCACTGACCGCCCCCTGCCCGCCGGCACCGGGCCCCGCTCGATGATCGTCACCGACTCCGCGCTGCTCGAGGACGGCCGGCACACGCTGCGCCTGCGCGACCCCTATCGCTGGTTCCCCGCCCACTGGGAGGCGGGCCGCCACGTCCGCGTCCATCTGCCCGTCGAGGGGCGGCACACCTGGCGCACCTACACCGCTGCACTGGTAGACGCTGCGGAGTTCTCCCTCATCATCGGCGTGCGGGGGCCCGTCTCCACCGCGCTGACGCGGCTGCGGCCCGGTGACCGCCTCACCGTGTCCGGTCCCTTCGGGGCGCTGACCGCGGATCGCGTCCTCGCAACCACCGCCGAGGCGCCCACGGGTGAGGTGCCTGCCTCCGGTGTCGCTCTCGTCACCGCTGGGATCGGCCTCACCAGTGCTCTGTCACTGCTGCCGGGAGTGCCGGACGCTCTCCCCGTCCGTCTCCTCCACATCGACCGCGGGGTCGATACGGGGGCACGCCCCACCCTCGCCGCGCTCGAGGGATTCGCAGAGGCGCCGGGCCGCACCCTCACGCTGTGGGACACCGCGGTCAGGGGCAGACCGACCCGGGCGGACCTCGTCGCAGCGGTGACCGGGGCCTCGGCGGCGGTGGTCTGCGGAGGAGCGGAGTTCGTCGCGGCGGCCACTGCGGCGTGCGAAGCCGCGGGCGTTCCCTCCGAGCGCATCCACCGCGAGGCGTTCACCTCACCCGTGGACGACCTCGCCGACCGGCTCGCAGGCTACGAACCGGCGGTCATCAGCCGACCGGACGGCACGCGCCTGCCGTGGGGGCCGGAGGACGGGACGCTGCTCGACGCACTCGAGGCGGACGGGGCGCGGATCCCCTTCACGTGCAGGTCCGGGGCGTGCGGCACGTGCGCGATCTCCGTCGATGTTCCCGAGCACACGATCCGGGTGCTCGACACGACCGCAGACGCAGGACCGGGTCGGGTCCTCAGCTGCTCGACCGTTCCCGTGGGCACGCTCAGGGTCCTCGACGAGGGCTGATCCCCGCCGACCGACCGACCGACCGGGACAGGCCAGGACGGCTCAGGCCAGCAGCGACCGGTACTGCGGGAACCGCTCCATGTACCGGTCCACGTAGCTGCACATCGACCGGATCTTCGCGTCGTCCTGGGAGAATCGCTCGAGCGATTCCGTCACGAGCGTGCGTGCCCAGCCCTGCCGCGAATACGCCTCGTCGATGATCGTGTGGAGGATCGTCCGCACGTCGCCGTCCATCCGGTACTCGAGGAACCCGACGAGCACGGGGACCTCCTCATGCACATCGTGGATGACGATGCGGCTGCGTCCTTTCTCCTCCGTCACTGTGTACGGCGTCGCCACCTTCGTGGGTTCGGCCATCTGAACCTCCACTCCTGCGTCAGTCGGCACCCTTGGCGGGGCCTGTGGTCGCGGCGGTCTTCTGCGACATCCTCTTCTCAAGGTATCGCGCGATCGCAGCCACCACCATGTTGATGATGATGAAGAGCACGGCTCCCACGATGAATGTGGGAAGCAGGTTGTTGTAGGTGCGTCCGATCGCGTTCACCTGGTACAGCAGGTCCTGATAGGTGACGATGAAGCCCAGCGCCGAATCCTTCAGCAGCACGACCACCTGGGCGATGAGCGTGGGCATCATCGCGCGGACCGCCTGGGGCATGAGGATGAGCCGCATCGTCTGCGAGCCCTTCAGGCCGATCGACATCGCGGCCTCGCTCTGCCCCCGCGGCACCGCGAGGATGCCCGCGCGGATGATCTCCGCGATCACCATGCCGTTGTACAGCATGAGTCCGATCACGACGGACCAGAACGAGCCGATCTGATTGCCGAAGACCAGGAACATCGCGAAGATCAGGAGCAGGACCGGCACTCCGCGGAACACCTCGAGCACCAGGGTCGCAGGCAAAGACACGGCTCGCGCCGGCGCGAGACGCAGCAGCGCGAAGACCACCCCGACGATGAGCGCGAGGATCGTCGCCACGATCGCGACCTTGATCGTGGCCCACATCCCCGTGAGCAGCGTCTGCTGGATCACCGCGTAGGTGAACGGCTCCCACTTCGCGGAGGCGAGCTGGCCGGCGTCGGAGAACTTCCAGACGACGAACGCGATGAGCCCGAGCAGCAGGATCACGGACGCGACGGACAGGATGACGTTGAGCCGGCGGGCGCGCGGGCCCGGCTCGTCGAACAGGACCTGGGTCGGTGCGCTCATCGGAGGATCACCAGCTTCTTCTCGAGGTAGGCGAAGATGCGGCCGAGCCCCAGTGCCAGCACGAGGTAGATCAGCGCGGTCGCCAGCAGGAGCGGAATGACGATGTCGCCGCGGACCTCGATCGCGTTGCGCATCGCGGAGATGAGCTCACGGTTGTTGAACGCGGATGCGATCGACGTGTTCTTCAGCATGGCGATGATCACGCTGCCCAGAGGCGGGATGACGGTGCGGAACGCCTGGGGCAGCACGACGAAGCTGAGCACCTGGCCGAATCCCAGGCCCACCGCGCGGGCGGCCTCCGCCTGGCCCACGGGAACCGTCGCGATGCCGGAGCGCAGCGTCTCCGCGATGAAGCAGGAGGTGTACGCCGTGAGCGCGATGCACGCGAGGACGAACGAGTTCATCCCGGCCGTGCTGCCGAACCGGATGTCGAGGTACGGGAGGCCGAACACGCAGAAGAACATCACCAGTGTGAGGGGGGTGTTCCTCACGACGTCGACGTACGCGGCGGCGGCACCGCGCAGGATCGGGACCGGGGACACGCGCATCGCGGCGAGGATCGTGCCGCCGATCAGGCAGCCGACCAGTGTCACGCCGAACAGCGCGAGCGTCCCCCAGGTCCCGCTGAGGAACGTCTGGATGAGCGGATTCACGGAAGCCTCACGTTCTCGAGTGGTCGTATCGGCCCGGCGGCCGCTGCGTGCGACCGCCGGGCCTCACCGGCGAACCGGTGCGAGGGCGCAGAGCCGACCGGTATCAGTACCGATCGACCTCAGGCTGCTCGACGTCGGAGGAGTCACCCAGGGTGTACTCGAACGCCTCTGTCCACGTGCCGTCCTCCATCGACGCCTCGAGCACGTCGTTCACCGCGTCGCGGAGCGCGTCGTCGTCCTGGGGCAGGCCGACGCCGTAGGGCTCGTCGGTGAAGGGCTCACCCACGACGGAGAACTCGCCCTCGTACTGAGCGGCATAGCCGCGGAGGATCGCGTCATCGGTCGTGACCGCGTCGACGGAGCCGGACTGGAGGTCGGTCACGCACTTCGAGTAGGCGTCGTACGTGACCAGCTCTGCATCCGAGTACTCCTCCTCGATGTTCTGCGCGGGGGTGGACCCGTCCACGGAGCAGACCGTCTTGCCGCCGATGTCCTCCGGGCTCGCGATGTCCGAATCGGCTGCGACGAGGAGGTCCTGGCCGGCGACGTAGTAGGGGCCGGCGAAGTCGACGACCTTCTTCCGCTCGTCATTGATCGTGTAGGTCGCGACGACCATGTCCACGTTCCCCTGCTGGAGGAACGGCTCGCGGTTCGCGGAGACGGTCTCCGTCCATTCGATCTGATCGGGGCTGAAGCCCAGCGACCCGGCCACGATCTTGGCGATCTCGATGTCGAAGCCCTCAGGGACATCCGAGCCCGGCTCCTGATTGCCGAGTCCCGGCTGGTCCTTCTTCACCCCGATGGTGAGGGTGCCGGCGGAGTTCGCGGCCTCCCATGTGGGGCTGTCGGACAGATCGACGTCTTCGGCGACCTCGTATTCGGGGGCCTCTCCCCCACCTCCGCCTCCCGCTGCGGGCTCAGGGGCGCCTTCCTGTCCGCACGCGCTGAGTGCGAGCATTCCGACGGCCGCGCCGGCGATGATCGTGCTGAGCTTCTTCATGATCTGTCTCCTTGTGGGGATTCGTACCCGTCGACGACGACGGGCGGGGTGCGATCGGCGGGATGTGCGGCCCGCCTCCGGGTTCACTGGGTGAGGAGCTTCGAGAGGAAGTCCTGCGCACGGACCGACTGGGGGTTCGTGAAGAACTCCTCCGGCTCGGCGACTTCGACGATCTCCCCCTCGGCCATGAACACGACGCGGTGGGCAGCCTTCCGGGCGAAGCCCATCTCGTGGGTGACGACGACCATCGTCATGCCCTCTTCGGCCAGTTCGACCATCGTGTCGAGGACTTCGTTGATCATCTCCGGGTCCAGCGCGGACGTGGGCTCGTCGAACAGCATGAGCTTGGGCTTCATCGCGAGCGAACGGGCGATCGCGACGCGCTGCTGCTGACCGCCCGACAGCTGGGCCGGGAACTTCTGCGCCTGGTGCTCGACACCCACGCGTGCCAGGAGCTGCATCGCGAGTTCATCCGCCGCCGCCTTCTTGAGACCCCGGACCTTGAGCGGCCCGAGCGTCACGTTCTCCAGGATCGTGAGGTGGGCGAACAGGTTGAAGGACTGGAAGACCATGCCGACATCCGAGCGGAGCCGCGCGAGCGCGGCCCCCTCCTCGGGGAGCTGCTGCCCGTCGATCGTGATGGAACCCCCGCTGACGGTCTCCAGGCGATTGATCGTGCGACACAGGGTCGACTTGCCGGATCCGGACGGACCGATCACGACGACGACCTCGCCGCGGGAGACATGCAGGTTGATGTTCTTCAGCGCCTGGAAGTCCCCGTAGAACTTGTCGACGTCCTTCATCTCGACAAGAGCATCGCCCGTGTCGTGGCTCACATTCGCGGTCATGGCGCCAAGACTACGCACAAGACCCTCCAAGGGTCATCTCAGACACTGCGATTCGTGCAGATCCCACACGAATCGCAATGCGATCGTCACATAGATCACAGACCCGACCGGACCACGTGACGTCTCATGACACGAGACGCCTGTGCCGATCCGCTCCCAGTCAGGCAGATTCGCTACCCAACACCGGATTTCCGCGCATAATGATCCGGAGCCAATCCACCGCGACCACGAAGGATCTCTCACAATGGCGTCACCCTCCGCCCGTCTCGGCACCCCGTCGGCCGGTCATATGATCGTCCGCTCACTCGAACAGCACGGGGTCGAACGGGCCTACGTCGTCCCGGGTGAGTCGTACCTCGATGTCCTGGACGGGCTCCACGAATCGAGCATCCAGACCGTCGTCTGCCGCCACGAGGGCGGGGCCGCCTACATGGCGGAGGCGGACGGCAAGATGTCGACGACGCCCGGTGTCGCGATGGTCACCCGCGGTCCGGGAGCGGCGAACGCGCACGTCGGCCTGCACACCGCATGGCAGGATTCGACGCCGATGGTGCTGTTCGTGGGGCTCATCCCGTTCGAGCACCGTGAGAAGGAGGCGTTCCAGGAGTTCGACCCCAAGGCGTGGTTCGACACCGGCGCCAAGCGCGTCATGGTGCTCGACCACCCGGAGCGCGCATCGGAGATCGTCGCGGAGGCGATGTTCGCCGCGAGTTCCGGCCGCCCGGGGCCCGTCGTCGTCGGACTCCCGGAGGACATCATCACGATGCCGCACGAGGACCTGGTGCACCCGGAGATCCCGATCGCCACCGGCGGCATGACGGTCACGGACTGGAAGGCGCTGAAGGCGGCACTCGACGGCGCCGACCGCCCGCTCTTCGTCTTCGGCGGCAACGACTGGACGCACGACGTCGCGGACGAGTTCACCCGGTGGCTCGAGGGCCACAACCTGCCCGCTGCGGCCGAATGGCGCTGCCAGGGCACCGTCCCGTTCGGGTCCCCGTCCTATGCGGGACCACTGGGATACGGCCGGCCCGACTTCACCCAGAGCCTCATGAGCGAAGCGGATCTGCTCGTGTTCGTCGGCACCGTTCCCGGCGACGTCATCACGGATGGCTTCACCGTGCGGCAGAACTGGGACAAGAAGAACTTCATCGTCACGATCGATCCTGCCCTGCGCGGCCGCTCCGGCCCCGTGACCCATCAGATCGTGTCCAAGCCGGAGCCCTTCATCCGCGACCTCGCCCGCATGGACCTCCCGGTCCGCGACGCGTGGAGGCAGTGGACCAACAGGCTGCGGCAGGCACAGGTGGAGTTCTCCACCGCGCCCTCGTCGACTCCCGGCGACGGCCAGGCTCGCATGGCGACCCTGATGGGCGGTCTGGTGGAGCGCCTCGAGGACGATGCGATGGTGACGTTCGGTGCGGGCGAGCACACGAACTGGGCGCACCGCTACTTCCCCACCAACGGCTACGCCTCGATGCTGTCGGCGCGCAACGGCTCCATGGGCTACTCGGTCCCCTCCGGCGTCGCCGCGTCGCTGCGCTACCCGGACCGTCAGGTCGTCACCATCGCCGGCGACGGCGAGTTCCTGATGAACGGTCAGGAACTCGCGACCGCGACCCAGTACGGGGCACACCCGCTGGTCGTCGTCATGGACAACCAGGAGTACGGCACGATCCGCACGCACCAGGAGCGAGAGTACCCGGAGCGGGTGTCCGGCACGCAGATGGTGAACCCGGACTTCGCGCTCATGGCGCAGGCGTTCGGCGGCCTGGGTGTGCGGGTCGAGCAGGATGCGGACGTCCCCGCAGCGCTCGATCAGGCGTTCGCCGCGATCGGTGAGGGGAAGTTCGCACTGATCCACCTCATCGTCGAGCAGCGGGTGAAGGCGTACTGAGATGACCACGACGGGAGGAACGGCTGCGTCGTCGCCGCTGAGCGGGTACCCGCTGCGCTCGTATGACAAGCTCCGCTACGCGGACACCGATCGCCAGGGTCACATCAACAACGCGGTCTTCTCGACGTTCTTCGAGACGGGTCGCGTCGAGCTCATCCATCAGCTGCGGCAGGTGTCGGCGGATCCGACGAAGGACTTCGTGATCGCGAAGATCACCATCGAGTACCTCAAGGAGCTCCTGTGGCCCGGCGAGGCCGAAGTGGGTTCCCGCGTCATCCGCGTCGGCACCAGCTCGATCATCATCGAGCAGCTGCTCACCAGTGAGGGGCTGCCGCATGCGCGCGCCGAGTCCGTCATGGTGCTCACCGACAACACGACACGGCGCTCCACACCGCTCGACGACCTGTCGCGCAGCACGCTGGAGTCCCTGCGGGGAGATGCCTCTCCGCGCGACTGACGGACCTGTGGGACACGCAGTCCTGTTGAGCAGAACGGGCGGGACGGCGCAGATGCGCCGTCCCGCCCCATTCGTGCGTCGTCCTCAGGTGTCCTCGCAGACAGTCAGGCCGTGCCCACCAGCCGTGCGGCCTCCTCGCGGAGCTCCACCTTCCTGACCTTCCCGGACACGGTCATGGGGAATCCGTCCCGGACCTCCACGTAGCGCGGGATCTTGTAGTGCGCGAGGTGGCCCTGGGCGAACTCGCGGAGATCGTCCGCGGTCAGGCTGTCATAGCCCTCCGCAGTGACGACCCACGCCATGAGCTCCTCCCCGTACTTCTCGTCGGGCACCCCCACCACCTGGATGTCCTGGATGCCGGGGTGGCGGTAGAAGAACTCCTCGATCTCCCGCGGGTAGATGTTCTCGCCGCCGCGGATCACCATGTCCTTGATCCGCCCTGTGACGTCGACGTAGCCGTCCTCGTCCATGATCCCGAGGTCACCGGTGCGCATCCAGCGCCCGGCGTCGATGGCCTCCGCCGTCTTCTCCGGCTCACCCCAGTAGCCCAGCATCACGGAGTACCCGCGGGTGAGGATCTCACCCTTGACGCCGCGCGGGACGGTGCGGCCGGTCACGGGATCGACGACCTTCACCTCCACGTGCGGCATGACGCGTCCCACGGTCTCCGTCCGACGCTCCAGGGAATCGTCGACGCGGGTCATCGTGGAGACCGGCGAGGTCTCCGTCATCCCGTAGCAGATCGCCACCTCGGACATGTGCATGCGGTCGATCACCTGCCGCATGACCTCCACCGGGCACGTCGAGCCCGCCATGACCCCCGTGCGCAGAGAGCTCAGGTCGTAGTCGTCGAAGTCCTTCAGGGCCAGCTCTGCGATGAACATCGTCGGCACGCCGTACAGAGACGTGGCACGCTCCTGCTGCACTGCGCGCAGTGTCGCGGACGGGTCGAACGAGGCGGCGGGGATCACCGCGCACGCACCGTGCGACACGATCGCGAGCGTCCCGATGACCATGCCGAAGCAATGGAAGAACGGGACTGGCAGCACGACCACGTCCGTCTCCGAGTACCCCAGCAGTCCGCCGATCGAGAACCCGTTGTTGAGGATGTTGTGGTGGCTGAGGGTGACGCCCTTGGGGAACCCCGTCGTGCCGGAGGTGTACTGGAGGTTGACCGGGTCGTCGGCCGACACCTCGTCCTCGACCTGGCGCAGTCGGGTCGCCCACTGCGCACCGGTGCCGGCCAGCAGGGCCCGGCCGCTGTTCCAGATCCGTTCGAACGACTGCTCGGGGCGGATGTGCGCACCCGCGTCGGATCCCAGCGGCCCGGGCACGGTGTCGAGCGCGATGACGTCGACGCCGGCGATCTTCCCCGCCGCCTCGTTCGACATGCCCAGGAAGTCCGCGTGTGCGTCCACCACCTGCGTGATGAGCACCTTCGTGCCGTTCTGCTGCAGCACGTACTCGAGCTCGTGCACGCGGTACGCGGGGTTGATGTTGACGAGGATCCCGCCGATCCGTGCCACCGCGTACATCACGAGCGTCCACTCGGGGACATTCTGCGCCCAGATCCCCACGCGGTCGCCGGGTTGGACTCCCCTGTCCAGCAGCGCGACCGCCAGCGCCCTCGTGTCCTCATCGAGCTGCGCATACGTCCATCGGCGACCCGATGGGACATCGACGAGCGCGTCTCTGGCGGGGTGCACAGAGGTCGCCGCGGCAAGACTGTCGCCGAGCGTCAGTCCCAGCAGCGGCACGTCTGAGATTCCCGAGCTGTAGGACAGGTTGCGGATGGTGGGCTGTGCGGTCACGTCTTCGTTCTCCTCACGTCGTCACGGGATCATCGGCGATCATCCAGGCGCTACTCTCGGTCAAGTCCCTTTTCGTGGTGTTCTTCGGTAGTTCCTTTAACTTGGTATTAAGCAGCGGGGTCGGGCTACGAATCACGCGGTCAGCGGCATCACCACCCCGACCGGGTCGACCTCGGTCTGCCCAT
>NZ_FXZF01000041.1:0-12612 GCF_900169375.1 Brevibacterium sp. Mu109 | reverse complement strand
AAAGTAGGGTGGGACATGTCGAGGTCTTCCGGGTGGGCAGTGTAGGAACTTCCATCTTCAGGGAGACCTCGACTCCTACACGGACAGCGACGCGCTCAACGGACTACACCCTCGTTCGAGAAGAGCCAGATTGGCTCATCGCAAATGAGAGTGTAGAAGCGGTCTGAACCCTCCGGTATCCAGCAGTGCCCGCAGCAGGTAGTGGCCCAGATTCCGGAACCCCAGCGCGGTGCCTCTCAGATGCTCGAGACGACCGTTGATCGCTTCAGTCGGCCCGTTGCTTGTTCCGGGTCGGTCGAAGTAGGCGAGCACATCGGCAGCTCTGTGTTTCAGCGTTCGCCCCAGCGTCGTCAGCTCCACCAGCGCCGCCGGGACTTCTGCAGAGAGACTCGTGATAACGGCCCGCATCCTCGCGCGTCCTCGCACTCGGTCGGGGTCGCGGTACGCGGCCACGATGCGCTGGTAGACCCACCATGTGACATCGACCTGGGTGTGTTCCTCGGCAGCGAGCACCGTCTCGAGCCTGCTGGTCTGCTTGCTGGTGAGCAGGTTCGCGCCAGTGAGCAGGACACGACGGATGCCGTAGAGCGGGTCCCCGGACCGGCCCCGGTGTCCGAGTGTCTCCTGCTGGATCCGCTGCCGACACCGCTGGACAGCACTCCCGGCCAGCACGACGACGTGGAACGGGTCCATCACCGGGGTCGCGTCGGGCAGTTCTTCGGTCGCGGCTGACTTGTAGCCGGCGAACCCATCCATCGCGACGTCCTCAATACCGTGACGGAACGCCTGCGATTGGGTCGCCAACCAGGTCTTGAAGACCTTCTTCGACCGGCCTTCGACGATGTCCAGTAACCGGGAGGGGCCTGTCTTGTCGCGGATCGGGGTGAGATCGATGATGACAGTGACGAACTTGCTGCCGAACGGCGTATGCCGCCACACATGCTCATCGACCCCGATGACACGGACACCGTCGAACCTGCTGGGATCATCGACCAGCAGCTGTTGGCCGGTGGCGAGGATAGCGGTGTTGACGGTGTGCCACGCCGCGCCCAGGCCCGCAGCGATGCGACTGATGGACATCCTGTCGATGACGAGGCATTTCAGCGCCCACAGCACAGCCGACCACGACAGCTTCGCCCGTGGCGCGGCGACCGGGGTGAGATCTTCCCGCCAGACGCGTGTGCAGGTCGGGCACCGGTAGCGGCGGACTCTCACGTGCAGGAGCGTGGGTCGCCAGCCGAGGGGGACGTGGACGAGCCTGCGCACCGCGGTTCCGCGGGGGATGCCTTCTGCCCCGCACGCGCGGCACCAGGAATCGGGATCGTCGGTAGTGGTGCGGCATTCCAGGACTGCGTGATCGATATCGACAGCTTGTCCTGTGATGGTCAGGCCGTGGGTGTCGAGGAGGCAGAACGCGTCGAGATCGGGGGTCGTGAAGCTAGGCTTGTCCATGTCGAGGTCTTCCGGATGGAGAGTGTGAGAACTTCCATCTTCAGGGAGACCTCGACGTCTACCCCGGCAGCGACACGGACGGATCCCCGGCACCAGGCTGTACACCCTCAATTACGAAGAGCCATTTATCGGTGGATCCAGGCTTACATACTGGGTGGTGACACTGCCACGCTCATGTCGACCATGGCGCGGAAGCCACGACGGATTGCATTAGTCAGGCGCCCGATCAGTCTGGACCACCCTGTCTTTCCTGTTCATCTTAGGCTACCCTTAGTTACTGGTGGCAACTAACCTGGATTGGCGGTACTGAATGGAGAAGCAAATTGGCGGTCGTCCTCGTCAGATCGAAGTCGAGGATATTCTTCGAGCGAGCCGAGCGGTCGGAATGCGGGCATTGAGTCTGAACGCCGTTGCCAGTCGACTCGACGTATCGGCTGCCGCACTATATCGCCATGTTGAGGGACGCTGGGGTCTTGAACGTCTGCTAGGCGAACAGCTTCTCGGTGAATTGCAATTGCACGACGATCCCGCCCATGACCCGGTGCAACACTTACTGTCCTTCGGGCTGCAGTTGCGCGAGCACAGTATCGAGCATCCCGGTTTGGTCACCTACCTTCAGACACTGTTTCCGCGGGGCGAAGGTGGCCGGGCACTACTCTCAACCGAAGTCGAAGCGCTTGTTCGACGCGGCTATGCACCAGATGCCGCCATTGTGCTTGCAAGTGCCGTTGCATCCACGACCATCGGATATGCGGCGGCAGAAGAGTCCCAACAACTGCACGCTAAAGAACTCGATGCGCAACGAACTCACGCAACGCAGGGACTCCTAGCGGATGCTCACCTGCACCAACCCCACAGTGTGCTACCGCAGATTGACTCGGATTCATACGTGCGCTTACTACTGACCGCAGCAATCCGGGGGTTCGTTGACATTGCTCCGCCGGGACGCGACGTGGAAATATTTTTGGCAGAACTACGAGCTATAGGACAAGGAATCTGATGGCCAAGCGGGGATTCAACGGTGTGCTCATGCGCACCTTCGGCGCACAGGACCACATCGCCACGGTTATTGACAAGGAATATCTCACCCCAAAATATTTGCGGATACGGTTGGTTTCACCGACTCTCTTTGACGAAGCCGAATCAGGGCCCGCAGTATATTTACGGTTTTGGTTTCCAGATCCTGACGGCAGCGGCGTTGAACACCAACGCGGATACACTATCGTCGAAGCGAACGAAGACACCGGTGAGTTCACCATCGATGTTGTACTCCACGAGCCCAGCGGTCCCGCTTCGACTTGGGCCGTGGCTGCTAAGCCGGGCATGCGCGTGGCGGTTATGGCTTTGGGTTCAGTCAAATTCGAAGTTCCTGAGGAATTGCCCGCTGCCTACCTACTCATCGGTGACTCGGCATCGATCCCGGCAATCAATGGCATCCTGGAGACCATTCCCAAACATCTCCAAGTTGACCTCTATTTGGAAGAGCATGACCCGGATGACCAACTGATTCCGCTCACCTCCCACCCGCGGCTCACCACGCATTGGGTGCCGTACCGTGGCCCCGAAACACTTGCAGCTGCGATCGAACCCCGTGACTGGTCGAATTGGTACGCGTGGGTTGCACCTGAGTCCGGAACATTAAAACATCTTCGGCCTCGGTTACGCGATGAGTTCGGCTTCCCGAAATCCGAACTGCATTTGCATGCGTACTGGGTTCGGGGGCGGGCAATGGGGAAGAATCGTTCACAAGACGAGGCGAGTACGACATCGCACCCCACACCAGAAGCGACCACCCCAGCAGAGCCAGTTCAGATACCCCAACAAAACGATGAAATGACCGGAAAACAGGCAGCGACCAGCCAGTGGCGCTCCCAATCTGGTCGACGCCTCCTCAAACCCCTTAAATCAACATTCATAATCGCGGGGGTGGTGCAAGCGCTGGTTACCCTCATGCAGCTGGCACCATTCTTTCTACTTGTCGAGCTGTCCCGCATGCTCCTCACCGGGGCAGCGCGCCAGGCACTAATATCGGTCGGGATCTGGGCAGTGGTCCTCATCGGGGCCGGTGTGTTGTTCTCGTCAGCATTATTACTGTGGCTGCACTGGATCGATGCCAGGTTCGAGCGGGAGTTGCGGGGCAGGATGCTGCGTAAACTCTCACGTCTGCCGCTTGGCTGGTTCGACTCACGCACGTCGGGGCAAGTTAAACAACTCGTACAGGACGATACATTCGCGTTACATTATCTTGTGACACATGCGGTACCGGATGCCGTTGCAGCTGTTGTTGCACCCCTCGGGGTGCTCGGGTACCTTTTCGTCGTTGACTGGCGGATGGCACTACTGCTCTTTGTACCGGTGCTCGTCTATATCATCACGATGTACATCATGTTGGTGCAATCTGGAGTCAAAACCGCGCAGTCGCTCCGTTGGGCCGACCGGATGAATAGTGAAGCAGGCAGCTATCTGGAAGGTCAACCCGTAGTGCGAGTATTTGGCGGAGCCACAGCGTCGACCTTCCACAATCGACTCAGTGAGTACATCGCGTTCTTAAACGACTGGCAACGACCGTTCAACGGGCAGAAGTCACTCATGGATCTGGCCACCCGCCCCGCAACTTTTCTGCTGGTCATAACGTCATTCGGCACACTTTTTGTCACCACGGGCAGTATGGATCCGGTGGCCCTACTCCCGTTCCTCTTCCTCGGGACGACCTTCGGCGGGAGATTGCTTGGGATCGGCTACGGCCTATCAGGTCTGCGCACCGGACTCTTAGCCGCCAAACGCGTGCAGCTCGTACTCGATGAACGTGAGCTCGAAGTGGAAAACCCAGTCCAAGCGGATGTCAACAACGACCCGATGACATCCCCTGCGACGGCATCCGGCAAGGTGACCTTCGACAAGGTGAACTTTTCGTACGTTCCGGGAGTTCCAACTCTGGAAGACATTTCTCTCACCCTCCAACCGGGGACTGTTACCGCGTTGGTGGGGTCCTCTGGATCCGGAAAATCTACCCTGGCAGCACTACTAGCGCGGTTCCACGATGTTGATGCGGGCTCGATCCGGATCGATGGACAGGATATCCGGGGGCTCACCCCCGATGAACTTTATGCTCGTGTCGGATTTGTGTTCCAGCAGACGCAACTTGTGCAAGGCACCGTACGCGACAACATCGCACTCGCGCAGCCCGAAGCGACTGATGAACAGGTGGAACAAGCGGCCCGTTCCGCCCAACTTCACGACCGTATTCTACGCATGCCCAACGGGTATGACACACTACTGGGGCCGGATGCGGCACTGTCAGGTGGCGAACGCCAGCGCCTGACAATTGCTCGTGCCATCCTTGCGGATACTCCGATCCTGGTGCTCGATGAAGCCACCGCCTTCGCTGATCCGGAATCGGAATACCTCGTGCAGCAGGCTCTCAATCAGCTCACGCAAAACCGTACGGTACTGGTGATCGCGCACCGCTTGCACACCATTACCGCTGTCGACCGCATCGTTGTCGTTGACCACGGCCGCGTAGTCGAAACCGGCACTCACAAACATCTGCTGGCTTGTGGCGGACGATACCGCCAGCTCTGGGACGCAGCTGGCTCCCACGCTTCCCACCACGGCGCCCACACCCCGGTCTCACACGCCGCTTCGATTGAGGACACCCAATGATTCGCACCTTACTCGCGCTCCTACCCACCGGTAGTACTCGAGCTGTCATCGCCCATCTCATCCTCACCGTAGTAAGTGTCATCATGCGGGCCGCCGGCACAGTGCTGCTCGTGCCCCTGATAGCCGCACTTTTCGGTGTGCAGCCCGCCGATGCCTGGGGCTGGGTCGGGCTGCTGGCGCTTGTGACCGCCGTCGGCTGGGTGGTCGACTGGTATATTTCACGCATCGGTTTTAATCTCGGTTTTGGGTTGCTTGACGAGAGCCAGCATGCGATTTCTGAACGCATCTCACGTATCCGACTCCAGTGGTTCACCGCGGAGAACACCGCTACGGCTCGCCAGTCCATTGCGGCGGCCGGACCCGATCTCGTGGGCATTATCATCTACCTGGTGACCCCGATCCTGGGGGCGTTACTACTGCCTATCGCCATCTCAGTGGCACTCATCCCGGTGTCCTGGCCACTTGCACTTGTAGCATTAGCCTTCGTTCCGGTACTGCTCGGAGCGTACTGGGCGGCGGGACATTTCAGCCGGCATGCAGACCGTGAGGCTGCAACAGCAAACAGCGAACTGACCGAAAGGATCGTGGAGTTCGCTCGCACCCAGCACGCGCTACGGGCAGCGCGGCGCATTGACCCAGAACGCAGCCAAGTCGGTCAAGCACTGGCGACGCAACACGGCACGACCCGCAAACTGTTATTTATGCAGATCCCGGGGCAACTTATCTTCAGTATCGCCAGTCAACTCGCCCTGATCGCCCTGGCCGGCACCACCGTTATCCGCACCGTGGATGGCAATCTCACCGTACCCGAAGCAATCGCGCTGATTGTCGTCATCGTCCGTTACCTTGAACCGTTTACCTCTCTTGCTGAGCTCAGCGGCGGCGTTGAGACCTCCGCACGCACCTTGCGCCGGATCAAAACGGTGCTAGATGCTCCAACGACGCCAGCGGGCAACGAGCAATTCAACGCCACCACGCCGCCACGCGTCGAGTTCAGTGATGTGCGGTTTAGCTACGCAACTGGCGATGCTCCCGTACTTGATGAGCTCAATCTGGTCCTAGAACCCGGCACAACGACAGCGATTGTCGGGCCTTCCGGGTCGGGTAAGAGTACCATCCTGACGCTGCTGGCTGGATTGCATAACCCGTCGGCGGGAAGTATTCTGCTTGACGGTAAGAACGTGAGCCAGTTCGATACCGCATCACGACGGGACGCGGTGAGCGTGGTGTTCCAAGAACCGTATCTTTTTGACGGTACCGTGCGTGACAACATCCTCGCCGGGCAGCCCAAAGCCGGGGATGCTGCCCTGGATACTGCCGCCCACCTGGCGCGAGTGGACACGGTTGTGCGCCAGCTGCCCGACGGCTGGGACACCCAAGTGGGCGAAGCGGGCGCCGCACTTTCCGGCGGTGAACGCCAGCGAGTTTCCATTGCCCGCGCCTTACTCAAACCCGCTCCCCTGCTCCTGGTGGATGAAGCGACCAGCGCCCTCGATACTGAAAACGAGGCGGCCATTACCGCCGCCCTCACCAACGATCCAACACCGCGCACCCGTGTGATTGTCGCTCATCGACTCGCGAGCATTCGAAAGGCGGATCGTGTGCTGTTCATCGAAGATGGCCGCATCGTAGAAGACGGAACCGTGGACGGGCTCCTTGGTCCCGGTGGTCGGTTCGCCGAATTTTGGTTGCAGCAAGACGCCGCCAGCGGTTGGCAAATCTGAGCGTGCAGGTGCTTTGCCTACCTCGAAGCCAACTTATCAGGCGCCGCAACTGTCCCGGCCTGGGCGAGCAGCACCTCAGATACAAGAATGCGGCGACAGGCTGCGGTCAACGGCGGGGATGACGTTGTCACTCATGTGGTTTCCTTCACTCTGAGGATGAGAACTGATACTTCAGCACGCCTACGACGTCGCCCACCCAGCATGACGTGCACGAAAGGGCGTGCATATGAGCTTGGCTAGCCATCACGCGACCTCACCCGCCGGATAATGGTGTGTCGGTGCGGATTGGCAGCCCAAGCATCCCCAGCATGCCCCGGGCAGTTGCCCGGATCGACCAGCAGAATCGCTCCTCGGGCGAAAGCGCTGCGGTGGCGAGCGCCCCGGCACGCACCGTCGATACCGCGGCGCTGAGCGATGTGGAATCTCGCACTTGGCTGTGCGAACGCGGATTTACGGCGGCAAGAGCTACCGCGTGCTCGGCGATCGTCGAAACCAAAATACTCGCCTGAGCCGCAGAGATGCCGTAGCGTTCCGCGAATTCAGCTTGCGAGCGGTCAATGCGTCCAACCGATACCGGCGTAGCGGAGCTCAGCCTCGTGAGGTGTTCGGCGATGCCAGGATTTGTGAGCACAAAATCACGTAATCGGCGCGCCAGGTCGACCAGCGCGTCTTCAGGGTCATCGAGGTTTGGAAGCGCAAAGTCCGCGCGTTCGACAATCCCTTCCGCGACAAGGTCACGCAGCCCTTGAATACTGCCCGCCCGCCGGTAGATAGACATCTCACTGACGCCAAGTTCGGATGCGATACCCCGCACCGTCAACTTCGGGAGCGTGAGTTTTGTGCCCGCGTCGACGATAGCCGCTGTGGTGAGACGACGGGGACGTCCAGATCTGATCATAACGCCATCCTGCCATGTCCGATTGCGTCCACGCCAAACTAGAAGTAAGGTTAGCCTTACTAACATCATACTGACGGGGCCAACATGACAGATTCGATCAACCTCACCCAAGACGAGCTCGCAGGACTACTCGAGGTACTCAAACACCCCGATCATCAGCAGGGGCTCGAGGACCGCTATCTGACCGTCACCGCAATTGAGCACCGCGCACGAAAACTCACTCGTATCTCAGCGACGATTTCTGGCGACGACCCACTCAACGAATGGACTCTGGCAAATCCCACGGTCCGCGTCGCATTGCCGGAACCACCCGAGGAATTCGCCGCAATCCCCGGGGTACCAAAGACCACGACGCGGGTATACACACTCGTGGAAATCGATCCAGCAACCCGCACCGCGCAAATAGACCTCGTAGTGCACGCCGAAGCTTCTCCTGCGATGCGCTGGCTAGCGCAGCTCAGGATTGGCGACCGCATTGACATTGTCGGACCACGCCCGCACCGCACCCCCGGTGAGGGCACCCCGCGGGTGCTGCTTGCCGACTCCTCTGCGCTCCCCGCGGCGACGCGGCTCCTGCGCACCATGCCCCACGTGGACGAGACTTTCGTCTTTGCTGCCGTCCCGGAGGATGAGTTTGCTATCCTGCAACAGGAGATCTCCGCATTAGCAGAACCCATCACCGCGTTTCGAGTAGAGCCGCACGGCCAATACCCACTGGCCACTGCTTTCGCCGAATTCGATCTCACCACTGACGCCAGCGTGTGGGCGGCCGGCGAACGGGAAGATATGCGCGAAATTCGCCACCGCTGCAAACACCATCTCGGACTACTGTCCGAGCAAACACAGGTATTCGGCTACTGGAAATATGGGATGACGAACACCCGGCTGGACTTCGCCAGACTCCGGGCAACGCAAAAGGGGCTCGCAGCGGGGCGCGCATTCACCGATACCGACGACTTCGAGATCGAACTGTGAACGGCGAGACAAGAATTACGAGCCTGAAATCCGACAGATTCTCCACTCGTGCTCTGCTGACTTTCGTTGTACTCGGCGCGCTGGGCGCGATCATCGTCCACGTATCACGAATTCTCGGGGTCGCATTACAAGCCACGGTCCCGTGGCTAGCATTCCCGGCACCAGTCCCCTGGTTTCTGGGGATCCTCATCGCCGCCCTGCTGATTCAACGCAGCGGCGCGGCGCTGCTCACCTCGATTGTCACAACCGTCGCAGGCTTCGGCGCACTCGCCCTGTGCGCGGGCATCGTCATCGAACTCACCTTCTTCATTACCAGACGGTTGCGCTCACAAACCCAGCCCACCTGGCCCCCTGCCCGGTCCCAGTTCTGGCTGTGGTGGGCCATCCTGGCCTGCGCAATCGTGAGTCTGATGAGCTTCGGTTTCATGTTCTTCTACCAAGAGTTTCTGCTGCTAGACCCCAGCATCAAGCTACTCGCCCTCATCATTCGGGTTGGACTTGGCGTGCTCTACGGGTGGGGCGCCTGGGTCATGACCATCGGATTGCTACGTGCAAATGTGAACCCACAGCGCATCGTCGTCGCATGAGCCTCCCGAACTCGGCCGACCCTGGCCGCTACAACGTACGGATACAGCAGTTCACAATCGCCTACGATGGCGCAAATCCGGTGCTCAATATACCTTACCTGGAGCTGGTCAGCGGGAGCTACACGCTCATCACCGGACCCACCGGTTGCGGTAAGTCAAGTCTGGCACACGCACTGGTCGGGGTGCTTGAAGATATGACGACAGCTCGGGTTGCAGGCAGCATCAGCATGAACGGAACCCAGCTTGCAACCCTAGACTCAGCCCAACGCTCCGGTACGATCGCTGCGGTCTGGCAGCGCCCAGAAACCCAGCTTTTCGCCAGCACCGTCTTGGCAGAAGTCCGTGCCGGCCTCGACTTCCAACTCATAGCACCCAACGAGGCCACGTTCAGGGCGCGCAGAGCCCTGCACCTCGTCGGTCTGAGCCACATTGACGAATCCCGTAACCCACTGACCCTCTCGGGCGGCGAACAACAGCGACTTGCCCTCGCGTCAGCACTCGTGCTGCGAGCGCCTATCCTGGTGCTCGACGAGGTCGCGTCACAGTTGGATCGCACCGCAAGCCACCGGCTCGGAAAAATCATCAGGGAGATTCGGTCCGCTCGCCAGCTCACCGTCGTGGCGTTCGACCACCGTCCGGACCCACATCTGGAACATACCGATCGGGTCATCGTACTCGATGAGAACGGCAGAATCGCGCTCGACGACAAGCCCGCCAGTGTATACGGTGAGAACGTAGACTTCTGCCGCAGAATCGGCGTGCATCTACCCGCAAAAGAGACCTCGAGCAGTGACACAGACTTCGGCGCGTTGACCGTCCACCAGACAGCACCCGGTCTGACAACCCAGGCTCTTACGGTCGCCAGACGCAGCGCACTGTTGTTGCGAGACGCCACCCTCACACTTCCCCGAGGAGCAATCGCGCTGCTGCTGGGCCCAAACGGCGCGGGTAAGACCAGCCTGCTGGATGCGCTTGCCGGCGAGAAACGCGGGGTGCGCGGGCACATCGATCCGTCACGGCGGGTAAGGCTCACCAGAGGCATTGGGTACCTGCCACAACGCGGGAGCGAGCTCATGTTCGCCCACACCGTTCGGACGGAGCTACACCTGGCATTACCACCGGGGGCGCGTTCTAGTGCCGCGGAGATCGACGATATGTTGAACCGGGCGGGGCTCTTGTGTCTGGCCGAAGTGCATCCGCAGCACTTATCGGGCGGGCAACGACAGCGGCTCTCGGTGCTCCTCGCCGTCGCCGGAAGACCGGCATTTCTCCTGCTGGACGAACCTACGAATGCACAGGATGTGACTGGCACAGCACAGATTCGTGCGCTGTTAGCAGGAAATGCTCAGGATCGCGTCGCCGTCATCGCGACGCATGATGCGGGCTCCTTCCGCGGCATCGCCACTCATCACATCGAGCTACAAACCGGAATCGTCAAAGGGGTCTGGCAGATATGACCCGCTTCAACTCCCGCAGGTGGGTTCCGCATCCGCTGATTATCGTATTGCTCACCGTTCCCGCACAGCTCGCGGTATTGCTCGCCCAACGGCCCTGGTTCAGTATTACAGTGCTGGCGTGCTGTCTCTTGGTGACAGTGGTGACGAAACCCCGCTTTGCCGCTGTCTTTATCGCGGCGGCTGGCGCGCTATCCCTGGTTCTTTGGGTCGGGATGGGCCTGTGGCTGCCTCTAGAGGCCGCGACGAACGGGGCGTTGCGTATCGTTGCACTCAGCGCCCTACTCGTGGTGCCGTTTTTCTATGTGAACTGGCCGGTGCTGGCAGACTCGTTGATTGATCGGTTCCGTGTTTCCTATCGGGTCATGGACACCGTGCTACTCGGGGAACGTTTCACTATGCTCATGCGAGCTGACCTGCGCACCGCCCGCAGGATGGCTCGACTACGTGCCCGCGGGAGCATTCGTGGACAGACGCGATTATTACTGCGGACGACGCTGCCAGTTCTCGTGGCAAGTTTCCGGCATAGCGATGAGCTCGCTCTCGCCCTGGACACTCGTGGTTTCGGTGCCCATCCGAAACGCACGGTCCACCAGAGTCGACCGCTCCGAGCGTTCGAGCTGGCTATTCTCATCGCAGTATGGGTATGCAGCATTTTCATTGCCGTATTCCTCGAAAGAATGTAGAGGTGCCTGACAGGCAGCTTGCCCCCTGATCAATTCCAGGCAGCTTCGTATTGTTAATTCACCAGTTTGACGCCAGAGCCGCCCTCCCGGTGCAGACCGGGCCCGATCCCGACGCTACTGAACTGCGGTAATGAGCCGGAAATAGACTTGATAGTGGCCCCGTCAGTGCCCCACTAGGACCGTCGCTTCGCCGGGGCGGCCGCCGTGTCGGAGAGCACGACGCCCTCCGTGTCGTAGAGGCGCACTGGAAACTCGCTTGCGCTACTCATTCCGGCGGTGAATAACCAAGTATCTGTGTTGCCGTCATGTTGCACAAAAGCCACCTCCGCCAGGTCATCCTGCGGGGTGCATCTTCGCCAGGCACGCAAGCATCAGCAATACAGAGCTCGACATCCGCGCCCCGGGAAGCATCCTCCTGCACTGCTGAGTTGCTGAGTCTGTCAACCTTAGCTTGCTCCCGTAGTGCGACCCGGCTTTCACCCAGCCCAAGCCCGAACCGGCACGATCCTTCCAGCCCCCTACAGATCTATCAACGCATAACTTCGAGCCGACGATGCATCTCCCGTGAACCATGACTGTAACGCCAAACCAAGAGATTGACATGCTAAGTGCGGTGGTAGGCTCTGCCCAAACAGTATGGTCAGGCTGCGATTTTGGCCGGTGAAACTAAACCTGGATCCACCGATTAGATAAGCGATGTGCAGTTGCGACGCTGAGGAATCGATGGTGCGCGGTTGAGCGTTTTGGGGTCGTTGATGTCTCCCGGCCTGGCACCGGTTGTGTCCACTGATGGGTTTCCGAGCATTCCTTTCTGCTGCTCGGCCGGGCGCCCCTTTTCGGGCTGGGTGGTCACGGTGTGGCCAGCTGTGGTGGGCTCAGCGTGTTGTGCCATAGCCGGTCAAAGGCGGTGGCCCATTTCCAGTGCGTAGGTAAATGCAGGATCAGTTTGCGAGCCCGATGCGCAATCCGGGCGGGAATATTGACCAGTTTCTGGCGCAGGCTGACCGTTCTGGCATTGACCAGCTTGCCACCGTGTGTTTCGTCAAGTGAGTATTTGAAGGCTTGAAGGCCACTCGATATTGCCTCCCGGGACCACCGATATTGCCCATCGGGGACCAGGGGTGGTGCCGGCGGGGGCCATCGGCCCCCACCGACAGCCTTCCTACTGGTTCA
>NZ_FXZF01000031.1:0-21678 GCF_900169375.1 Brevibacterium sp. Mu109 | reverse complement strand
GACGCCTCGAGCATCTGCGAGGTATCGGCCTGGGTTTCAGGAACTTCGGGCACTACGTACTACGCTGCCTGCTCCACTCCGGACAGCTATCGAACCGAGTCAACGCACTCTGAAACCGGAAGAGCCCAATAACCGGGAGGGGCCTGTCTTGCCGCGGATCGGGGTGAGGTCGATGAGTGAGGGTGACGTACTTGCTACCGAACGGCGTATGCCGCCACACATGCTCATCGACCCCGAGGACACGGACACCGTCGAACCTGAGTTGCACAGGTTTAGTTACCAAAACGGATCTTGCTCAGTCGCGCGTTGAAGACTCGCGATGAGTTCGGCGGCGTCGCTGGGCACGGCGGGCGGGAAAGTGATCTCGTGCCCACCGACGACACCGACGAACTCACGCAGTGGCCGCAGTGTCGTCACGATCTTCTTCAACGACAACCCGGTCGATTGCTGCATGAACTTCGTAACGGCCAGCGCGGTGAAGACCATCGTCATCCGAGCCGCGTCTTCCGACGTAGTACCCGGCCTGAGGCCTTCATCAACCTCGGCCTTCTTCACCCAGGTACGCAGCGCTTCGGGGTGGACACCGAGTTGCTCGCCGATCCGATTGAACGCGCCCCTGCGAGCTTCGGGATCTTTGCGCGCATCGATCGCCATCCTCGTGGCTCGCTCGCGTAGCTCGTCGGGGTACTTCCGTGGTGCGACCATGCCGCCCATCCTTCCGGGTTAACGATGTCTCCATTAAACCCGGGGCGATTCACTTCCTCACTCAGCGCTGACTGTCCAGGGGTCTCAGTCACCTCTGAGGTCCGCGAACCCCTGCCATACTGTGCCGGACCGCCGTATGCTCGAAGGACGGGACGGACCGGGAGGCTCACATGTTCGGGACGATCGTCGGCGCGATGCTCATCGTCTACGCCGTGCTGGCCGTCGCGATGGTCATCATGCTGCCGCTGACGGTCATCACAAGGATGCGGCGCGAACTCACCGGCGAGGTCCCGATCCTGGACGAGCTGGAGGGCGACCTCGCCCGCTCCCGTGCGGAGGACCTCGGGGAGAAACGGCAGCTCACCCTAGTGCGCCTGCAGACCACCGCCGAGGCCGCAGCTCGCTCCCACGACCAAGTCCTGGAGGACTGGGTCACCCACCTGCAGGACGAGCAGATGACGGCGTCACCCGTGGGTACGGCGAGCACTGCGGTGCCCGAGGACGTCGACCCTGCCGTGCAGAAGCGGCTGCTCGACGCCCTGGACGCGGCGCAGTCCGACCGGGTGGATCCGGTGGACCCGGGCCTCGACCACTACGCGGTGGGGCTGTATGCCACACGCGTCCGCGAGCTGGAGGCCGCCTGGACCGCGTACCGGCGTGCGGAGGGCCGGTGAGACCAGCTCCGTGCCGACCTCCGCACCTGCGTCACGCCGGCCCCCGCCCGCGTACTCTCGTCAGATCATCGACTGCGCGAAATCGACCGGCAGCAGCGTCCGCACGCGCTCCGGCTGCACCTCGTGCAGCGAGCGCTCGTCGGCCAATCGGCTGATCTGGTGCCTCTTCGCGGCGGAGAACAGGTTCCGTACGTCACGAGCATTGCCGAAGCCCGGCCTGTCGCGCTTCTCCGCCAGCAGACGGCGGGCCTCCGCCAGGGCCTCGGGTCCCACGGTGCGTCCGTCCGCCTGGGCGAAGCGGATGAGGACGTCGATCAGCTCGTCGTCCGAGTAGTCGGGGAAGTCGAAGCGGATGGGGAAGCGGGAGGCCAGGCCGCTGTTGGAGGCGAGGAAGTCGTCCATCTCCTCCCCGTACCCCGCGGCGATGACGACCAGGTCGTCCCGGTAGTCCTCCATGAAGGTGATGAGCTTCGAGATCGCCTCCTGGCCGAAGTCGTTCTCATAGCCGGTGGCCAGACTGTACGCCTCGTCGATGAAGAGGACTCCCCCGATCGCTGATTCGAGCTTGGACTCCGTCTTGAGCGCCGTCTGCCCGATGTAGCCCGCGACCAGGTCGGAGCGGTGGACCTCGACCAGGTGGCCCTGGGACAGGAGACCCAGCCCGTGGTAGATCCGGGCGAGAATCCGTGCGACCTCAGTCTTGCCCGTGCCGGGGTTCCCCAGGAACAGCATGTGCCGAGCGTCGTCATTGGTGCGGACGCCGGCCTCGCGCAGCAGATCCTCCATCTGCACCTCGTTCACGAGCCCCGCGACCTCGCGCTTGATGGGATCGAGCCCGACCAGGCTGCTGAGGTCCTGCTCCGCAGTCCGGAAGATGCGACGGCGCTGCTCGTCGTCGTGGCGGTCCTCGCGGATGTCCGCGACCGTCAGAGTGCGCACCTCCTCATCAGTGAGGTCGTCCAGGCGACCGCTCAAGCGCATGCCCTGGCGCTCGACCGTCGCCTCGAAGAGCCGGCGCATCTCGCGGGCGTTGCCGTAGCGGGGCGTCCGCTTCCGCGGCAGATGCGATCGCACCTCCTTCTCCACGCCGTCCGCCAGGTCGAAGCGGGCGTCGCGCACCATCCCGTGGAAGATCTCGACGAGCTCGTCATCGGAGAAGTCATCGAAGGAGACCCGGTTGCCGAAGCGCGATTCCAGTCCCGGGTTCGCGCGCAGGAGCGACTGCATCTGCTCGCGGTATCCCGCGGCGATGACGAGGACGTCGTCGCGGTGGGTCTCCATGAGCGTCATGAGCTCGTCGACCGCCTCCTTGCCGTAGTCGCTGTGGCCATCGACGTTGAGCGTGTAGGCCTCGTCGATGAACAGCACCCCGCCCATGGCCTTGGCGAACTGCTTGCGGACCTTGGGCGCAGTCTCGCCGATGCCCTCACCCACCAGGTCGGCACGGGACACCTCCGTGAGCTTTCCGGTCCGCAGGACCCCGCGCTCGCGGTAGATCTCGCCGATGAGGCGGGCGACCTCCGTCTTGCCCGTGCCCGGGTTGCCCAGGAACAGCAGGTGCCTGGCCGGCGGCTTGAGAGTGATGCCCGCATCCCGCCGTCGGTCCGCGAGATCCGCACCGCGTAGGGCCCGCCGCACCGTCGACTTCACCCCGCTGAGCCCGACCATACGGTCGAGCCGCAGCCACGGATCGTCCGCGGGCGCGCCGATGCGATCGTCGTCGTTCGCCGAGTCGTCGACGTCGCTGAAGAGGTTGTCTCGCTCGTCGTCGTGCGTGGCGCCCCCTGCGTTTTCGGCCCTCCGGGCTTGCGTGACATCCGCCAGGTCCAGCGCGAAGGTCTCGATGTCGATCACGGTGGGATGACCGTCGACAGCTGCGGCAAGGAGCCGGTACGCTGCCGTGACCCACTGGTGAGCGACGACGGCCTGGTCCGAACGGACGGCCCGAGCCAGGGCATTCGAGATCGCTGCGCGGTCGACGTCGGTGGCCTCGTCCGCGGACACGCGCTCCCGCACGCGCATGAAGGTCTGCCCGCCCAGAGCGTTCCTAATGACTGGCGACACCGAGGACTCTGTCTGCACCAGCTCGTCCACCAGGAGTTCCTCGAGCCCGGGCAGGTCGATGCCGACGGAATCGAGCTCATGCGCAGTGGTCCGGAGCTGCTGCTCGAGTGCCGCGAGGGCGACGTCGGGTCCGCGCAGCCACGGGAGGTGCCGCGCTCCCTCGTCATCGAGCGCATCGGCGAAGATTGCGGTCAGCTGGTCAACGGTCGCGGCGTCCAGTCGCGCTGCAGGCACGGTGCGCGACACGGTCCGGACAAGCCTGCTGGCTTCCTTCGCAGCGTCGGCAAGGGGCGGGATCTCCGCAACCACATCGAAGATGTCATCGAGGATACTTGCGGTTGCCGCGATGTCATTGGTGACCCGCAGCATCTGCCAGGCGTCGCGCATCCAGTTGAAGTCCGTCGACCAGGCGACAGAGGAGATCTCACTGGAGCCAGCGACACTCTCAACCCTGAAGTCGTCGAGCAATGCCACGTGAGCATCCCTGTCGAGGATGAGAACGGGGCCCTGGATGGCCTCAAGCACAAATGCAGTCAGCTGGACGAGCGGCGGGACGGTGTCCACGTATCCCACCGGGCCAGCGTCCTCGCCCAGGCACTGAGCGTTCTCGTGCGTCGCCATCCCGAGGATCCGGCCCCGGATCCGGGTGAGCTCCTCTGGGGTGAGGGCCCAAGGCGCGCCGACCCCCCACCCGCCCAGATAGGGAAGCCCCGACGTCATCACTTCAATATCCTCGTGTGTCAGAGAAGCCGCGGGTGGTGTTCGGTCTGCCATGTGAGTCTCCTCGTAGGGGATGTCATCGCGAAGCGGGGACGAGTGAGCAGGAGTCCGCGGTCATCCTATGGAAGGTCCTGCGAATACAGAGGTGCATCTCATGCCATCGGAGGGCGTTCACTGGTCCGCCTCGACAAGATGCCGCATCACTCCTGCAGCGTGTAGATCTCGTCATTCCACGAGCTGTCGTCCGATTCGAACAGCAGAGTCCCGTCGAATCGATCGGTGTTCGCGAAGATCTCGTAGGAGAGCGAATCGACAGAGACGCTGAGAACATCGTCATCGACCGACCACGTCCCGGCCCCCGTCTCCAGGCCCGCACGCTTCTGCTGGGAGTACAGGGCCGATCCGTCGTCCTTGAGGACCAGCATCGTGGTGCCGGCGCTGCCGGTGTACGTCCCCTCGACTTGCGGACTCCCACCGCAGGCTGTGAGGCCCAGGGCCAGGGCGAGTGCGGTGAGCACGACTGCGACGGTGCGGAACGCCATCGTGTGGCGCAGGAAGTGTGCTGAGGAGTTCATCGGTGGACCTCGTCTGCTCGGAAGCTGTCGTTCCGGGCCATCGTGACACGGCGCATCGTCGCTGATCAACGGTGGTGACTGGTGAATGCCGCGAGCGCTGCGGTGCGCCCCGCCTCGAGTTCATCCAGTGCTGATGTATCGAACTCGCCCCTACCCTATCAGGTGCTCATAATCCGTTGACTCATAGTCATCATCCTGCGAGGCTCGGGAGCATGGAGAGCAGTGAGCATCGCATCCGCTTCGGCCTGCGAGTGCGCGAGCTGAGGATGCATCCGCGGCGCGCGACCGGAAAGAAGCCCCGCTCGCAGGAGCGCTTCGCGGACGACATCGGGATGGATCGGACCTACATCGGCGGGATCGAGCGCGGCCGTCGGAACCCCACGCTGGACGTGATCGTGCGCCTGGCGGAGGGCCTGGGAGTACCGCCGGCAGAGCTCCTGCGCACCGACGGTCGGCCGCGGCAGTCGCCCCGAGGCGACGCCAGACGCTGAGAAGGCCCATCCGGGCCGCGGTTCAGCGCGTACCGTCCCAGGCGAGGCGAGCCTCGCGCCGCGGGTCGATGACCGTCTCGGTAGCCGTGTCGAAGCGCTGCACCGAGCGTTGATCGGGCGTGTACGCCTCCCACCCCGGAGCCTCGCCGTGGATGAAGGAGACCCACGCGCCGTGCATGGTATCCGCGAGATCCTGCGGCGCGTTCGGACCGGTCAGCTGCTCGGCTCCCGGAGTGCCGAGCGTGTTGAAGAAGAAGGGGATGTCGACGGAGTGCGCAGCACCCAGCGCACCATCGAACGCGCGGGACTTCCACGCGAACTCATACATGTGCGTGGGCGGGCCGCCGGCCTCGTGCTGCGCCTCGGCCAGCCGGATGGCAGGAATGCGGAACATCCAGTCGGTCTGGAGCGCGGACAGCGTCGCTCCCGGAGTCGGATCCTGCTCGTCCTGATAGAGATCGCGGACGCTCGCATCGGCGGGGAGCCCGTACGACTGCGCAATGCGGTCAAGCACGCCGTCCCCGACCCGATCGATCGCGCCACCCGGCGCCAGGAACAGTCGGTTCTCGTCCGTCGTCGTCCCCAGCAGGAGCCGCACTGATGAGGCACTCCCCTGGCGAATGGCGTCGAGCGGCGACTGCGGCAGCACGCTCCCATCAATCGACGGACTGAACGGCATGCCGTTCAGCAGCACCTCGCGGACCGCTGCTTGGTCAGACGATGCGCGGAGTCGTGCGTCGAGGACTTCCTCGGCCGCGAGCAGGTCATCGACCGGTACAGTGCTGAAGGCCTCGCGGTCCGGCTCCACCCCCAGGACGTCGGCCAGCGTCGTCGCGACGGCATGCGCGGTGGTCCGCGACAGCGCGTGGTGGGCGGCACCACTCTCCAGGATCGCGGCCTCGAACAGACCTGATGCCAGGGGACTGCCGAGCAGTGCGCCGATGCTCATGGCGCCAGCGGACTGACCGGCCACCGTGACACGCGAGGGGTCACCGCCGAAGGCAGAGATATTCTCCTGCACCCACGCGAGCGCCGCGATCTGATCGCGCAGTCCGATGTTGGCGGACTCATCGTCCATATCCAGGAAGCCGGGTGCGCCCAAGCGGTAGTTGATGGTCACGCAGACGATGCCATTGCGGGCGAAGGACGTGCCGTCATACGTCGGGATCGACCCCGCGCCACGCACGAACGCGCCACCGTGGATCCACACGAGCACCGGTGCACTGCCAGCGACATCCGGCGTCCACACGTTGAGGTTGAGCTGTTTGTCGCCGGCGATACGAGCGTCTCCAAAGATGGCGTCGAGCGGAGCTCGGTAGGGATTCTGCGTGACGGTGGCCCCGTACGCGGTCGCGTCTCGCTCACCCTGCCACGGCTGCGGGAGCTGGGCCGGATAGAACCGATTGGCCGCCGTCAGCGGAGCGGCGTAAGGGATGCCCAGGAAGCGCGCCTCCCCTTCAGTCTTCGAACCTAGGAGAGATCCGTACTTGGTTGTCAGGGTCTGGCTCATGAGGTCTCCTTCGACCGTTGACTCTTTACTCGTACGCTTCCACCTAGGCGATGACGCCCCGTGAGATTCGCTACCTGAGCTCAGGGCTTCGAACAGACATTGCATACGCCCCGCCACTGACGATCATGTTTCAAGCGCAGACCGCAGAACGTCGACAGCCGCCCCTCGACCGCGATGAAGCATTCGATGACAATTCGAGCACACTGGAAGAACCTCCGAATCGTCGCCGCCGACAGACGTTGGCGAGTCAGTGACGTGTAGTTCTATGTAGCCACGCCCTAACCGCCCATACGCTTGCTCGAAGTCGAAGCCACAAAGGTCGCAATCAAGGGAATCACCGCGGGAGACGATGGAACCGACGACAGTGGAGTGGGTTCGGCTGTCGACTGCGCAGACCGTCTCTAACACATCAAGTGTTTCGCTCTTCCGATGACACGATGCATCCGCCTCGGCGTCAAGCACTGCCGAGTACTTTCGATACAGCTTGTCCGCATCGCCGACCGCCGCGGTGCCGGCTCGAATCCGCTCGCGGAGCTCATTCGCCACCCGCTTCATCACAAGCCGGTCCTCGACGAAACGCTCGACGACCGGGATCTCCGAAGCCGATGTCCGCAGGCCTTTCCCGTTCCTTGCCGGGTGAGACGAAATGAGGTTGTTGGTCTTTCGCCCGATGCTGTTGAGAGAACGGAAGTTCTCGGGGCGAACAGCAACCGGATAGAACGTCGCCATACGGAGCAGGTCGGAGAGCTCTTCGACACCGGAGGTGCCCTTATTAACTGGCTTCCAGTCGCGATTGTCCGCGAAGTCGGCGGCGAGGATCATCTCCTCGACCGTCCACACAAGCTGCGCCACCTGATCTCCTTCAGAGCTTGGCAATGCCACCGTGCGTGCGATCTGACATGTGGTCACGCCCACAAGATGACCGGGTTGGTTTGACCGCATCAAGCCGCCCCGGCCCCTCGAACATCGTAGCGCCGTAACCCACCGCACCAAGACATCCGCTTCGCCGACCGAGCCGAGCACCCCGACTCGCGTGCGTCGAAAATCGGGATAGCATGCGGGGAAGGAGTGTGGCAGATGGCACAGTGAATCACGCGACATCGACTCACACGGCCTTAGTACTTTCATTGCGGAGAGAGGTGCCATCTTGACAACCGGCCTTCCCGAGGATCGACTGATCGACTTCCTCGAACGCGAGTACGAGTCAACGCTCGAGTCGTACCGCGCTCGCCCGGACAACATCCGCGAGAACGCCGGGCAGGAACAGGCCATCATCCAAGGTGGTTACGCGAGAAAGCAGATTCAGGAACTCGTCCAGAATGCGGTCGACGCACTGCGAGGCTCTCCCGGACGCATCCACGTCATTCGCGATGAATCCACCTTGTACGTTGCGAACGAAGGGAAGTCTTTCGACCGTAGCGGTGTCCGCACGCTCCTTCATTCCAACATGTCCGATAAGCGGGACAACCAGATCGGCCGATTCGGCCTCGGCTTCAAGTCCGTCCTCGAGGTTTCCGACCGGCCGCAGATCTTCACGGGCCTCGGCGCTTTCGGTTTCGATGCGGAGCGCAGCAGGCGCGAACTCGAGGAGATCCAACCTGGACTCGCCGACTACCCGATCCTCAGACTCCCGTACCCACTCGATGTCGACGCCGAGAAAACGGACGATGCGATCCTCGCCGAGCTTCTCGGATGGGCGTCGACTGTCATCAGGGTCCCCCTGAGGGAGAGATACACGTGGCTCGACGACCAGATCGTCAAGTTCCCCCATCAGTTCATGTTGTTCTCGGAAGCAGTCAACGCTTTCACTGCAGAGGTACGGACCGAAACAACGTACCGCGAGACGTGGGTCTCCGAGCGCGCACAGCACGGGGACGGGTCGATCATCCAGTTGAGTAGCGGGACCGCGAACGAGTCGTGGGTGGTCGCCCACACCGTCTTCACTCCATCCGAACGAGCCCGTCGTGATGCCGGATCTCTGCATTCGCGCGATTCGCTGACAGTCCACTGGGCTGTAGAGCACGGCACCTCCGGACGTGCACGGGAGCGCGGCGAGATCTGGAACCACTTCCCCACCGGGACAGTCACCACCATGCCCGGAATCATCAACGCGTCGTTCAAGATGAACGACGACCGCATGACGCTCCTCCACGGGGACTACAACGCGGAGATCCTCCGCGACTGCGTTCCCCGGTTGGTGACCAGCGTCATCCCACACCTCTACACAGAGTCAGACCCGGGTGCGCATCTCGATCGCATGCCGGCTCGTGGCCTCGAAGACGCACCGTGGTTCCGAGAGAACCTCATCGAACCGGTCACTCGGGCGATCGCCTTCGCGTCAACGGTCCCCGACCTCCAGGGGGATCTCGCCCCACTGAGCGAGCTCTCGACCCGACCCAAATCACTCGATGAGGAGCCTGACCTGGTGGGCTCGTGGACTCAGAGGGCTCGAGAACAGGGCATCCGGACCTGGGTCCACGAGTCTGCACTGGACAGCCGATTCAGATCGGCGCTGGTCGATCGACTTCTCGAGATCAATGGTCAGCAGCGGAAAACGACCACCGAATGGATCGAAGGCCTCTCAGCTGAGGCCACCCGTCAAGGATTCGAGGCCGCGATCGTGTTCGCGGATGAATTCATGGCCAAGGCAAGCTCGTTCGCCGGTGAGATCCAACAAGCTCGCATCGTCCCGATGGCGGACGGTCACGTCGCACGCCTTTCCGGTCCCAAGTACTTCATCGACTCAGCAGACGACCGCCAGGACATCTCTGACAAGCCAGAGATCATCGACCCTCGCGTCGCGTCTGATGGCGACGTCATCAGTGCACTTCGCAGATTCGGAGCGGCACTGCTCGACAGTACCGGTCGCCTCAAGCAAGTGCTGGACGCCACCCTCGCGGACGAGTCCGACCACGAGAGCGCCGAGACCTTCTGGCGAATGGCGTCGAAGGCTGACCCCGACACTGTCATCAAGCTCATTCAGCGTATCGACCCCGGGTTGAACATCCCGGTGAGGAACGCAGCGGGTGGTTGGATTCCTCTTCACAAAGCTTGGTCGACCGGACGACTCCTCCATGTCGAACGTTATGAGGACAAGCAGCTCATCATCGATGGCTCGAACCAGTTCCTCACTGCCGCGGTCTGCAGGAAGCTCGGCGTACCGTCCGCTCTTCCCCAACCCGAGTATGTCTCAGCCGACAAGGCCGACGGAGGATGGTTCGACACTGCGAAGGATGGGATCCTCAAAGAACTGAAACGATCTCACGGCCCTGAGACGTCCCTGACGCTCGGCTCGAACATCACAGTCCCCCAACGTCCCAGACTCTGGGAACTCGCGGAGGCCAGTTCCAAAACTCGCCATGCCATCACCATGGAACTGCTGGCGTCTCCCCAACGACCGATCAGGCTCAAAGGTGAGGCGACGTACAGGGTCGATGGCCAGTTCTACAAGCAGGCGGAGGAAGGCCGCTACGCGCCACCGGACATCCTGTGGATCAAGAAACACGGTGTCCTCGATACCTCTTACGGGCTGTATCCGGCGGGTGCTTGCACAGGGCGTATCGAAGGTATCCCTGACGAGCTCCTACCGACTCCTACTGCGATCGATGATGAACTTTTCTGGCTCCTCGGGCTGCCTACGGAACTGTCTACAGCACAGTGGAGGAACATCCTCTCCAACGCAGAATCAGAGCTCGACTCCTCGTTGCTCCCGGACCTCTACGGACACGCCGCCAAAGCCGGCGTCCGGGCTCCTGTCGATCTTCGCGGACTCCACGGGGCGATGGGCAATTACGCAACCGTTCCTGCAGAGGCTTGCGTCGTCACGACTGACGCTGAATCACAGGAACATCTCTTAGAGCACTCGTCCGCCGTCGTTCTCACACCGACGACCGTTGAACTCGCCGAGGTGCTCGAAGACAAGTGGAAGCTGAAGTACCTTCGTATCCACTTCACCACACGCATAGACGCAGATGAGGTGCCGCGTGAAGGAAGGGCCGAGCGTATCCGAGACCGCTTCCCCTACCTCGCGGAACTGGAAAGCAAGGTAAGGAAGCGTAACCAATACGAGCTCCTTCCCTGCTCGTCACTCCGCTATGTGACAGAGAATGATTTCGACGACGTGATATCAGCGGTCGACCAAGCAGCGGTCTTCGACATCGAGAGCAAGCGCCTCTACTACCGCAAGTCACTCCGCTCGTCTGCACTGATCAAGCACATCCTCGAGTACGTCGGCTCCCCTCTCTCCGTCCGCGAAGCCGAGGAACGGATGAAGGAGACTGCAGCGCAGGAGAAGCTTCACGACTTCTGGGATGAGCTGAAGGAGAAGGAGTCAGACGAAGAGCGGGTCCGCCTCCTCCTCGGCGACGACGGCATCCGTTCACTCGTCCCCGACTCGGCTGTGGAGCTCCTGACAGCCGAAGGGGAGCCGGTCACACCGACTACCCTGTTCAGCCTCGCTCAGAACATCCACGGTTCCGATCTCTGGAGACAGATCCTCGGCCGACTCCCAGATGATGAGGGAAGCGCACGGGAGTGGGCGAAGGACGCCCGGACCCGGGATCTCACCGAACTCGGTTTCAGCGAGGACATGTTCCGTGCAGCCGAGCCCCGGAAACCTGCCCGCGAGGAGTTTCCAGGTCCGGTCAGCCTTCCGAAGCTGCATGCATTCCAGCGATCGACATCACGAAAGATCCTCAAGGTCCTCAAGGCGAAGCCCGGTAGCAACAAGGCGATCGTCCAGCTTCCCACAGGTGCAGGGAAGACCCGCGTCGCGGTCGAGAGCCTCATCACCCATGTCAGTAAGTCGAATGCGGAGAACAACCGCATCGTGTGGATCGCCCAGTCAGAGGAACTCTGTGAGCAGGCCGTCGAAGCATGGGGCTCTGGTTGGCAGGGCCTGGGGATCCCCGGCGAGCGCCTTGTCGTGAGCCGGTTGTGGGACGGCCGGAGTGTGGAAGAGGAATCGTCCGCACTCCACGTCGTGGTCGCGACGATCCAGACCCTCACCCGGATCGCGTCGGCTAAGGACGACACCACGACGGCGGTCAAGTACGCGTGGCTGAAGGACCCAGACGTCGTCGTCATCGACGAAGCCCACGGTGCTACGACACGGAGCTACACGACCGTCCTAAGATGGTTCGGCCGCTCGACGACGCAGAAGGGCAAGCCGCTGCTCGGCCTCTCCGCGACCCCCTATCGCGGTACCAGCGAAGTCGAGACCCAGCGACTCGTCAGCCGCTTCGGAGGCACGCTGATCGAGCCGGATGAGTTCACTGCGGAATCTGCGCACACCTATCTCCAGGACCATCAGATCCTTGCCCACGTAGTACAAGAAGAGCTCGAGGGAACGACGCTGAAGCATCAGGGCGCACTCGGCAACGGGCGAGGAAGAAGTGGTGGTGGATCGTCAGCAGACGAGAGGCAGAACTTCCTCGAAAAGCGGATCGACCTCGACTCCGTCGCGTCCGACCTGCTCAGAAATCGGACGATCATCCAGCATCTGACGGCGAACCTCGATCACATCGAGCATGCGATCGTCTTCGCCGCGTCGGTCGAGCACGCCCAAGCACTCGCGGCGGTCCTCCAGACGAAGGGGATCGAGGCGGCAGCGATCTACGGAGGCACCGACCCCGCACGGCGCCGATCCCTGGTGCGACGGTTCCGCGATGGTGAGATCAAAGTCCTCACGAACTTCGACGTCTTGAGTCAAGGATTCGACGCACCGAAGGTCGACGCCATCTATCTCTGCCGACCCACGTTTTCTCCCAACAAGTACATCCAGATGATCGGGCGAGGGCTCCGCGGTCCGAAGAACGGTGGCTCCGAAGAAGTCTTGATCGTCAACATCAGAGACAACCTGGACAACTTCGGAGATTCGCTCGCCTACACCGAGTTCGCCTACCTCTGGGACGAGCAGTCCGCCGAGGTAGCGGATGCGTGACGCACCCGACCTCGACGACAGCCAGCTTGCCGTCGCTGAAGCGGACGTAGACGAACGCTTGCTCGTCACCGCCGCCGCGGGCCAGGGCAAGACTGAGGTCGTTGTCAGCCGACTGGAGCACCTAGCCGATGAAGGCGTCTCCATCCTCGACGACGTCCTCGTCCTCACCTTCTCGCGCGCGGCCGTGGACGCAGCACGCCGACGGCTCACCGCTGCTGGACTGTCGCAGGCGCGCATCAGCACCTTTGATTCCTTCGCCTCGGCCGTCCTCGTCGAAGTCGGTGGGATCGAGACGACACATGGGTTCGAGCACAGGATCCGCCTCGCCACAGAAGCACTCCGTACCGGGGAGTTTGACGTCTCGTACCTCGAGCACGTGATCGTCGACGAAGCACAAGATCTTGTGGGGGACCGCGCTGAACTTGTGCTCGCGCTGATCGCGGCAGCCTCCGATGCAGGGTTCACGATTCTCGGCGACCCGCTCCAAGCGATTTACGACTTCCAGTTGGAGTCGAACACATCGCATTCCAAGCGCACCTCAGCCGAACTTCGCCAAATCCTGATCGACGAACATGGCGCAAGACCGACCGCGTTGACAGGGCACTACCGCGCGGAGTCGACCCGCATGCACGACCTCATCGCGGTCGGCGATGCACTGAGAGACATCAGTCCTACCGACGCAACCACAATCGATCAGGCATTCGACCTCCTCACCGCATTCCGCGAGAAATCTGGCGGTCGCCGGTACACCCGCCCCAGCCTCCAATCCCTCACCGGTCTGCTGTGTTGGGACACAGAGGACGACGAGACCACGGCAGTCCTCACTGCCACGAACTATGCGGCGCTTCGTGTCTCCGAAGAGCTCGACGAGCTCGGTATCCAGCACACGGTGCGTCCGCGTGCACAAGAGATCGGCATTGCCCCCTGGGTCGCGTCGACACTTCACTCACTGCAACCACGGAAGTACTCACGACCCGAGATCGAGGATGCACTCGCGTCAGGAGGATCTTCCGTTCCGTCAGACGGGTGGTCGCGACTTAAAGACGTCGAAGATGACCGTCGCGACCACACCACCCTCGACGTCGGCGCATTGAACAGGCGCTTGCGGTCCGGTGCGGTCCCACCGCCGCTTACTTCGCCCACCCAGCTTCCCGTCACGGTGAGTACCGTCCACAGGGCGAAGGGGCTCGAGTTTGACCACGTGATCGACATGGTGCCGAAGCCAGGTGACGAAGGTCCTGGTGCGCGTACGTGGCCGAACCTTAGAAGGTCCTACGTCGCCTCGAGCCGTGCACGTGAGTCGCTGTATCTCGTCGAGGCGCCCACGATCGAAAGAGGTTTCGCGAAGTTCGTCCAGGAGCGTTGGGTCGAGCATGTGTTCACAAAAAACAGGCCACGCCCCGTTCGCATGGAGCTGCTCTACGCCGACGTCAACACCGAACTGCCACCTCGTTCAACAGCACTCGGAACGGTCGAGACTCTCCGGTATCTCGAGCAGAGCGTCGCACCGGGAGCTGCAGTCGACTTCGTCCTCGCGCCCCACTCGAAGCAATCATTGAAACCGGACTACTTCATCGAAGACGAATCTGGCACTGTTCTCGGGCGGGCGTCGGAGGCGTTCACCGACGCACTGGCCGCACGCCTCATCTTCGGCAAACCACCGAACTGGCCTGAGCGCCTGACTGGAGCCCGTGTGAGTTCCGTGGAGACCTTCGCCGGCCTCCCCTCAGAGACCAATGGCCACGGGAGTCCAAGTGGGTTCTGGCTTGTTCCTCGATTGTCCGGCCTCATCCGACCGTATTGGGATCGCGAGAAGAAAGCAGGAAGATCATGACTGACACGTCGTCACCGACGCTTGAGGAGCGGTACGCGTTCCGTGATCGCATTGTTGACGCACTCACGACAGATCTCATGGGCCCCTCGGCGTTCGATGAGGTCCTCGATGAAGCACCCCTCAACCGCTATGTCACCGGGATCCTCTGGCCGCCTGCGGAACCGAGCGCCGCGGCCAGTGATACAGAGAATTCTCCAGCGGGCCTCGACGATCCGACCAGCGCCGACGCGAGCGACCCTGAGCCCGATCTTGGTGTTGCCGACTCTCGCCGTACCACGCCCTCGAGCATGGGGATCACCTTTACCGTCGACCCACAGCGCGCAAAGAGTATCGAGCTTCAAGCCACTGCTGCTCGTTACCTGCCAACGGGCTCTGCTAGTGCCGACGGGTCAACGAGTAATGTCTCGTGGACACGGGAAGAACCAGACATTCAGCCAGTGAGTATCAACCTGGATACTCGTGAACGTCAGCGTCAGACGTCACCGTTGGTTGCCAATGGTCTCGACTTGTTCCTTCTCGTCCGCGACCCAGACACCTCGGGTTACGTCACTATCACCGCTGTATTAAGGAACACGACTCGGAAATCTGGTGCCAGCGGGCGAAAAGACGAGCACTCCTGGTTCCAGGTCGGCCTGGAGGCTACGACCTCGACGCCTGCCATCGTTGATCGGACCAAATCACGCCATCACCTGTCGGATGACCCGGACCTCACGTCGTCCGCTCTGCTCTACCGGGATCAGCGCTCTTTCGCGATCGGCCACGGGTGTTCAGCCGACTGGAACAGCACACACGACACGTTTGCGGCCTCGGTGCGGTCCACGTTTGTCCCTCGTTCTCGAGTGGCCCGTGCGCAGCCTGGCGACGCAGGAGCCGACCTGAGCCTCCACACGATGTCCTCGGGTAAGCGCACCGAGGTCCTTGCGCAACTCAACTCGTTGAGCGACGAGTACGAGGCCTGGATAAACCAGAAGAAGAAGGACGTTTCGGACGCCGACTCACCCTCGTGGGTGCCTGAAGATTTACGTGCGGTCGCCGCTTCCCACCTCGACGACGCAACGGTCGCCCTGCGACGGATGCGCAACGGAATCCGGCTCCTCGAAGAGGACGACGTCGCATTCGACGCATTCACTATGGCGAACAAGGCGATGCACATGCAGCGTGCACGGCAGGACTGGATTCGCCGAGGCGCCCAGGGCGAGTTCACGCTGTCTACACAATCGTGGCGCCCGTTCCAGCTTGCGTTTATCCTCATCAACCTGCCATCCACAACGGACCGTCAGTCGGACGAACGTGACATCGCGGATCTTCTCTGGTTCCCCGCTGGCGGAGGCAAGACTGAGGCGTATCTGGGATTGATCGCGTATCTCATCTTCCTTCGACGCATTCGGGACCCGCGTGTTGAAGGAACCGCAGTCCTCATGAGGTACACGCTGCGATTACTCACTATCCAACAATTCGAGCGAGCCGCCATGTTGATCTGCTCGCTCGAGTCAGTGCGGCGTGAACGGCCCGACGTCCTAGGCGATCGGACCTTCGGTATCGGGCTGTGGGTGGGTTCCGGCTCGACGCCGAACACCGTCGATGCGGCACGCGTCGCCCTCCGCAAACTCAGAAATGGCGACACTGTTGAGCAGGGCAATCCGATGCAGCTCCAAGCATGCCCCTGGTGCGGCGCTCGATTGGACGTGTCCGCCTACAGTGTCACCAAAGGTCCGGACTCGGTCACTATCCACTGCCCCAATGTCGAATGCGACTACCATGCGGGCAGCGGCATCCCCGCTCACGTCGTCGACGAGGACGTCTACAGAGTCCGACCTGAACTCGTAATCGGCACGGTAGACAAGTTTGCTCGAATGGCGTGGGACGGATCGATCAGCGCACTCTTCGGCCACACCGAAGCGACTGATATCGGACCGGACCTCATCATCCAGGATGAGCTGCACTTGATTTCCGGCCCGCTTGGGTCGACGGTCGGCCTTTTCGAGTCCGCTGTCGACATATCTGCAGGCAGAACGAATGAGTCGGGCCAGTTGGCTCGCCCCAAGCTCGTGGCCTCTACGGCGACGATCCGTCGTGCAGATGCCCAGATCAAAGCTGTGTTCAACCGAACTTCCCGGTTGTTCCCACCCCCGGGCATAAATCCAGACGAGTCTTTCTTCGCCCGACCTGCAGAAAGCAGCGAGCTGGGTGACCGCGAGTACATCGGAGTCATGGCACCGGGAACATCGCACGCCACCCTCCTCGTTCGGACCTACGCCTCACTTCTCCACACTGTCGCCGCGGCAAATGATGTCTCTGATGAGATCAAGGACCCGTATTGGACGCTGGTCGGGTACTTCAACTCGCTTCGAGTCCTGGGGTCCGCTTACCTCCAGGTGCATGACGACGTGTCGTCCCGGCTGGACCTCCTCGCGTCTCGTGACGACTTGCCGGAACCCCGTCGAGTGAGAGCAGAGGAGCTCACCAGCCGTCGCCCGGGGAGCGAAATTCCTGTGACTCTCAAACAGCTTGAAGCTGGGCTGGGTTCCGAGGAAGATCCTCTGGACGTCGTCCTCGCTACAAACATGATCTCTGTCGGACTGGACGTCGATCGGTTGGGCCTAATGGCTGTCGCGGGACAGCCGCCGTCCAGCTCGGAGTACATCCAGGCGACGAGCCGTGTGGGCCGCAAATACCCAGGTCTCGTCGTCAATATCTTCAACAGTATGAAGTCTCGAGACAGGTCCCACTACGAGTCGTTCCGCGACTTCCACGGAAGTCTGTACCGAGCGGTCGAGGCGACAAGTGCAACACCGTTCGCCGCCCGTTCGCGCGATAGGGCACTCCACGCAGCTTTGGTCGCATCTCTCCGCATGGTGTCCGAGGAGTTCCGCGGGGAGGCAGGAGCGGCTGCGTTCCACAGCACTCATCGGGCAGTAGAACTGGTCCGTGACCAGATCCTCGCGCGAGTACACGCCGTGGCAACAGACGATAGCCACGACTACGCCGCGACGCAGAAGGACCTCGGGAATCTCATCGCCACATGGGAGCGAGCCGTGTCGGAGAAGGTTGTCGAGGTCTATCACGACCGCAAGGACCCCCACCGTGCCCTTCTCATCGATGCGACGATGGCTTTGACCACAGACGACATTGACATTGATTCCCGTTCACGCACACCGTGGCCGACTCCCCAGAGCATGCGTGACGTCGACGCGGAGACTCGCCTCGCACCCCTGCGGAGACCGAAAGTCCGCACCGATACCGAAAGCGAGGGCTGACATGGCTTCTCCGCAGATCCGCGCTCGGCGGTCGCAGCTGATCTCGACATATGGAGTGGGAAGTCTCTTCCCTGCTGAGAATTCGAGCTATCTCATCATGGGACTCCACCACTGGGACACTGCTGAGATGGTGTCGGTGCCCGAACCACGCTTGGCCCGTCAATTGAGGGTACGTGAGCTCAAAGCACCTCCCGCGACGCCTGACGACCGTAACCGTCCGAGCGTGCCCGTCTGGCTGTTTCCCAGCATTCTTGTCTGTCCAGCGTGTGATGCCCTGGGGACCACGCAGCAGCTCCGATCTCGTCGGACTGAGACACGATGCGGCGTCTGCGGCGAGAAACGCGACCTCATCCCCTCCCGATTCGTCACTGCATGCAAGGGCGGTCATCTCGCCGACTTCCCGTACTTCGAGTGGGCTCATTCACGCAGTCCGGACCCGCAATGGTGGCGAACGTCCTACCCCGAAGGTGATCCTCGCAAGGCACCGGAGTCGGCGCACGTTCTCCGCTTGGAGTCGCGCGGCCGAACATCAGCGCTGTCTGATCTCTTGGTCGTATGCAGCTGTGGGGCCAGCAACGACCTCGAATATGCCTTCTCTCCCCAAGGCATGAAGCACTATCGATGCACCGGCGAACGTCCATGGCTCGGCTTCGAGTACACGGAACGGGATTGCGCGCACAGTCGGGTGACGGTGCAGCGTGGTGCGTCAAACGTGTGGTTTGGTGCCTCAGCATCAGCTATCTCCATCCCGTCGCATGCAGAGAAGCTGGATGCGCTCGTCAGATCAGAGTTCTCGACGCTTCGCCACATCCCACGCGCGAGCCTTGAAGCCGCCGTGCAGGAGAACCATGATGTGACACTCGAGATTCTGCTGCAGAAGCACTCTTCCGACTATTCAGTGGCTGCTCTCGCACGCCAAGCGATCTTCGCTCTGTACCCGGATGAGGCACCACCTCAGTCGGAAGAAGAGTTCCGACTCGACGAGTTCCGTGCAATCGTCCATGGGTCGGAAGACTCTCCTGGCCGCCAGTTCGTCTCCGTGCCAGCGCCCGTCCCTGAAGAACACTCCTCGTGGATCACTGAGGTTCGGCGCGTGACCAGACTCCGGGAAGTGCGCGCCCTACATGGCTTCTCGCGTCTCGTAGCTCCAGAGCGCGAAGCGGAGCAGGGAGATGAGGACAATGTGGCGATTGCTCCGCTGCGACCAGACGACGACCCGTCGTCCTGGCTCCCCGCCGTCGAACTGCTGGGAGAGGGCCTGTTCCTCGCTATCGATCAGGCAGTCATCGCAGAGTGGGCGAACACTTCCTTTGCTCGAAGCAGGACCGCCTTACTCGAACGCAATGCCCATGTGACACGCAGAGAAGGCGCCGTAGTTGGCGACATCGACATCACTCGCCTCGCGCTTCATTCGCTGGCTCACTCCCTCATTGACCAACTGGCGTTGGACGCAGGATACCCAGCTTCGTCACTCCAAGAACGCCTATACGTGGGCCCAGAGATGGCCGGAGTCCTCGTCTACACCGCGTCATCTGACTCCGCCGGAAGCCTCGGCGGCGTCGCTGCCATGGCGGATCCGGACCGTCTCGGAAGCGCGATCAGTGAAGCAGAAGCACGTTTATCGTGGTGCTCTGCTGATCCCGTTTGCATCGAGTCGACAGGAAGCGGTGTGGCCGGATCCAATCTCGCCGCTTGCCACAACTGCATTCTCCTCCCTGAGACCAGCTGCGAGCATTTCAACACTGGCCTTGATCGGGGGACGGTTTTCGGCACGCCCGAAGAGCCCTATGCGGGGCTAATCGCTTTTGCGAGGGCACGAGCAGAGACCGTCGCACAGCCATCAGCCGCGCCGCAAGGAACACCTCCTGCACTCACTACCGACAAGGGCTGGGGAGATCTGTGGTCGTCCCATCCGGAATTCCGCTCACTCATCGAGATCCTCGCCGAGGAAGACGCGGTACTTCCGGTGCGGGACAGCACGATCGGGGACGCCGCGGTCCGGTCAGAGTTGGTGTGGCCGGAAGCGAAGATCATGGTGACTGTCAGCGATGTAGACACCGCATCAGATGATTCCGACGGTTGGACGGTCTACACCGTCGACGAGTGGGACCCTGGCGAGCTCGCCGACCACATCCTCGACGAGCTGGAGAGCTGAGGTCTCAACTTTCGGGGATCCCCAGTCACCGGGATAGGATCCTTGTTCTATACGAGCGTGGAAAGGTGGAGTGTGATGACCGAGCGATTCCGTGTCATCGACCTCTTCGCCGGCGCTGGAGGCCTCACACAGGGATGGCACAACGCCGCCGTCAGCGAATCAGTCGACACTCACCTGACGGCGGCGGTGGAGTTCGACCGGTTCGCGGCTTCGACCTACGGTGCGAACTTCGGTCAGGAGGCGACTTTCGCGCTGCCCATCGAAAGCTGGCTGGAGTCAGCTGGCGACATCGGCGCCGACGTGATCCTGGGCGGACCTCCATGCCAGGGCTTCTCTGCGCTGGGAAAGCGCGACATCGACGACCCTCGGAACACGCTTTGGCGCGCCTACGCGGAGACAATCGTCCGGGCGAATCCCACGTACTTCATCATCGAGAACGTGCCACCGTTCTTGAAGTCGGTCGAGTTCGAATCGCTCAAGACCACGACGGAGCCCGGCGGGCTACTGGCGGACTACAGACTTGAACCGTTCGTCGTGACTTCTGCTGACTACGGTGCCTTCCAGAACCGCCGTCGGGCCGTCGTCATCGGCAGTCACAAGTCTGTCGACCCTGTTGGGCTCCCCGCCACTACGCACCACGATCGATGGCTGACAGTTCGCGAGGCGTTCGAGGGAATCCCCGAGCGGTCCGTCGGCTACGAGCTTCCAGACCGGTCGACCCAGGCGGGACTGCCAGGCCCATTCCGGACAGACGAACTCCACTTCGGCCGCAACTACTCAGACCTCTCCCTCAAGCGCTTCGCTCACATCCCCAAGGGTGGGAACCGACACGACCTTCCTGACGACCTGCTGGCCAACTGCTGGCGGGGTAACCGTCGCGGTGCATCAGACGTTATGGGGAGGCTGCACTGGGACCGGCCGTCGGTGACGATCCGGACCGAGTTCTTCAAGCCAGAGAAGGGACGGTTCCTCCACCCAGAGCAGCCACGAGCCATCACCCATTTTGAAGCCGCCCGCCTTCAGGGATTTCCCGACGACTTCAAGTGGGTTGGGAAGAAGACGGACATCGCCCGCCAGATTGGGAATGCAGTCCCTGTGCAGCTCGGGGAAGCACTGTCCCGTCACATCATCAGACATGCACTTGGCAGAGCGACACCATCAACGTCGATACGGACGGTCCCCGTCGACGCCGTGCTTACTCCCAACCCTGCGTTGTTCGAAATTGGAGACTTGGAACCATCTATTCGATGACCGTCTAAGTGTTGTGGGTCATGACGCCTTCAGCACCGCGTGGTGTGCGTGACGGATGTGCGCATCGTCGACTGATGAGTATTTGAAGGCTTGAAGACCACTCGATATTGGGCTCTTCAGAGTTGAGTGTGGGCACGCCGATGGGGCGAGGGTGCTGGGGATAGACGTCGAGGTCCCTGATGATGAGCGGACTTCTACCCCCGCGCATCTCAAGGACCTCGACTATGCCCCATCCTACGTGCCCCTGCGCTGCTGCCCTGGATCGTTGCAGCAGATGTGATGTCCTCCTCGGTCTGCCCGACCTGCACCTCGTTGACGCTCACGTCACGGACACCGCCGTTCTCCTCGACGTCGAGGCCTGCGACCCGCTCACCTGGCGCGTAGCGCTACTTGGTCCCGATAGTCCACGTACCTGGTATCAGTTTTCTGGATAGGTGGTACTGCCGTGATTTCGGTGGTCTTCTGAGCGGTGGGGCGGCACGTCCGTGTCGCCCGTCACTG